>CAYQTO010000005.1:0-5517 GCA_964420455.1 uncultured Candidatus Sumerlaeota bacterium
TTAACCTGCTGCACCCCGCCAAAAAGACCATCCATGATTCGCCCCCTTCTCATGCTCCTCGCCGTCGTCGCCTCTCTCGCGGCCGGACCGGCGCCCGCTCTCTCCCAAGGCAATCACGTCAAGATCACCATCAGCGGGTCCGATACCATGAACCTGCTGACGCAACGACTCGCCGAGTTCCACATGAAAGGCCATCCGAACGTTGAGATCTCCGTCCGCGGCGGAGGCTCCACCGTTGGCATCGGCGACCTGATGGATGGCATCGTGGACATTGCCCAGACCTCGCGCAGGATGACGCCCGAGGAGATCGACGAGGCGAAGGCCAACGGTCACAATCCACAGGAGCACATCGTGGCCCTCGACGGCATCGCCGTGGCCGTCAACCGCGAGAGCCCCGTCAGGGAACTGACCCTAGCCCAGATCAAGGCGATCTACACTGGCGCCGTGACACGCTGGAGCCAGCTCAACCCCGCCTGGCCCGATTCCACCATCAAGGTCTACGCCCGCGAGTCCTCCTCCGGCACCTCCCAACTCTTCAGGGAGGAGGTGCTCGACGACCTCGATTTCGGGCCTGCCACGGGCTACCTCGCCGCGACCTCTGCTGTCGCCGGCGCTGTCCGCGATGACCGCAACGCCATCGGCTTTGGCGGCGTGGCCTACTTCGTCCGCACCGGCGGCGTCCGGGTCGTCGCCTTGAAAAAGAGACCACAGAGCCCCGCCGTTAGCCCCGTTACCGACGATGGAAAACACGTTCGCCCCCAGGTGATCCAAAGCGGAGATTATCCGATCAGCCGTCCTCTCTATTTCTACACCAAGGAAACGGCTTCGGGCGAGATCAGTAAATTCCTCGACTGGGTCAGGAGCGCCGAGGGCCAGCGCATTGTGGGGGAAATGGAGTACATTCCCCTCGGGACCAGCCAGGACCCGGACGGCGCGTGAACCCGTTCCCGACTCCGCTCCCAGTGACCGCGATGGTCCGCACAGGCAACCTGCCGTCCGGGTCTGACAGCACCGGCCTGCGCCCGGGACTCCATGGCCTCGTTCCGCTTTGGCGATGCCGCCACGGGATCCCCTCCCCGCGGTTTCGCAACATCTCGAAGCCCATCTTCCCACTGCCTTTCGTCAAGTTTGTACAGATGAACCTGATGGCGGCTGCTCCCTGCCGCCGAAACACCCCGAGGTGAGCACACCCATGTCGGTTTCCCAGAAGATGACCAACGAGGCGGTTCCCTCGCAGGGTGGGACGCCGTCCGGCTCCGCTCCCTACCACGTCGAGATGTCGAAGCTGAACATCTATTACGGCGAGAAGCGCGCGGTGCAGGACGTCAACCTTGGTGTCGCCAAGAATCAGGTGCTTGCCCTGATCGGCCCTTCGGGATGCGGCAAATCCACGCTCATCAAATCGGTCAACCGCATTTTGGATCTCACGCCGAACGCCCGCGCCGAGGGCTCGATTCGCGTTGGCGACTGGGAAATCCTCAACGACGACGTGGATCTCATCGAACTCCGCCAGCGCGTCGGCATGGTCTTCCAGAAGCCGAATCCCTTCCCCAAGACGATCTACGAGAATATCGCCTATGGCCTGCGCGTCCACGGTGTCCGCGACCGCAGCACGCTCGACGATGTCGTCGAATGGGCGCTCAAGCACGCGGCATTGTGGGAGGAAGTGCATGACCGGCTGAAGAGCAGCGCCCTCGATCTCTCCGGCGGCCAGCAACAGCGCCTCTGCATCGCGCCCGACGTCCTCCTCATGGACGAGCCCTGCTCCGCCCTCGATCCCATCGCCACCGCCAAAATCGAGGAGCTCATCCAGACCCTCAAGCAGGACTACACCATTATCATCGTGACCCACAACATGCAGCAGGCCGCCCGCGTCAGCGACTACACCGCCCTCATGTGGCTCGGCGAACTGATCGAGCACAACCGTACCGAGGATCTCTTTACCAACCCGAAGGAGAAGGTGACAGAGGATTACATCACCGGTCGGAGCGGCTGAGAGGCATCGCTTGGCGCTGTACCCCCCGGACGAGGGGGACGTGCTTCGGGAAAAGAAAACGGGCGGTGGATTGGAATCCACCGCCCGTTGGCATTCGTGGTCGGGGAGAGGCTTTACGGCGTGGGGCCACCCGCGATCGGGCTGGTGGGGCCGAAGAAGAAGTTCTCGTCGTCATCATCGTCGTCATCGTCATCGTTCAGCTCGTTGATGGCGATCACACCACCGGCGATGGCTGCGCCACCGGCAACAACGCCGCCGGCGACCCACCAGATTCCTGCACCTTCGTCGCGGCCCTCGGCGGAATCGACTCCCTGTTCCTGCTCGCCAATGAGGGTGGGCTGGCCGGGATCATCCTGCATGAGCGGCTCGATGATCCACGACCCGCCGGAACGGAGGAACTGGATGGCGTCGCCCGCGCCGACCACGGCGACCTGAACGCCGGTCTTGGCGTCTTGGACGAGGTGGGTGCCTTGGAGACCTTCAACCTCGACCAGTCCGTCGGCGATCTTCTCGACGTGGACGATCGGACGGGGCGCATCGGTGGTGGTGCTCTCGCCGGAGGTGGCCGGGATCACCTTGAGGTCTTCATAGAGAACCGAGAGGAGCGAGTCGGTGCGCGCCGCGGAGAGCAGCCGCCCGGCCTCGAGGCTGACGGTGGTGTTGTCGGAAACGGCCACGCTGGTGCCCTTGTCGAGGACGACGTCGCCGGACTCGGAAAGCCCGATGCGGACGTGGTCAGCGCCAGCGGTCACCTTGTCGCCTGGCTGAATCGTGGTGACCGAATTCGCGGGGAGGGTCTGGCCGGCCGAAGCCTTGTAGACCTTGAAGGGCGAGTTCGAGCGAGCCACGCTGCTCGTCACGGGCGCGGCATTCATGGCCGAGAGCGAGCAAACGATCACACCGGCGGTGAGAGCGGTGAGCACCCGCGCCTGCCGGCCCTTGGTCAGGTTACGTCCAAATGTCATAGTCGTGGGTCCCTTTTGCGGTCCAGTCGTGGGGTCTGTCCGTCATTGTTGAGGGCAGTAAGGGAATTCCCCTTAGCCTTGGCAAGGGAGAAAACAGCAATTTTCACCCCTTTCTTTTGAAGCCCTTCCGGGCCGCGGAGGTGTCACCCCATTGGAAATCAGCGTGTTTTTGACCCCTGCGGGATGGAAAAGGCTTTATTTCGATGCCGGGGACCATGGGTCGCGCCGGCTTCAACGGACGCGGGCCAATTCCTCGAAATCGGCGAGATACGCATCGGCGACCCGCTCGAGACTGAAGCGCCCGGCGGTGGCCATGGCGGCCTCGCGCAGTCGCTCGACTTCCGCCCGGTCCAGACTCAATACCCGGCGCAACGCCTTCGCCAGATTCCCCGCCGCCCGCCGGCCCCGATGGTCGAACACGATCCCCGTCTCGCCATGGACCACGAAGTCCCGGAAGACCGCCAGGTCCGAGACCACCGGCACCAGGCCGGTCGCCATCGCCTCCAGGGGGGCCACGCCGAACGACTCCCCCTTCTCGGCCAGCGATGGGTAAACGAACACATCGGCTTGCTGATAGATTCGGGCGAGGGCCGCTCGCTCGTAGACCGGAGGCCGAAAGTCGACGGGCAATCCGTCGGCAAGGGCCCGGAGCTTCCCCAGGTAGCCCTCGCCGCCGCCCCCTTGTTCCACCTCGTGCGGGCCGAGGAGGACGAGGCGCGTGCCCTCCATACCCGGCCGCCGGAGGCTCCCCCGGTACGCACGGATCAGGAGCGCCAGGCCCTTCTCCGGATGAATCCGCCCGGCGTAAACGATGGTGCGGTGGCTGGCATCGCGCGCGTGGGTCCCGGGCCGGAAATGCCTCGTGTCGATCGGGTTGCCAAAGACACGGACACGCCCGGCGACCTCCGGCGACTGGTCGCGGATCGCGTCCGCCACCGCCGTCGATACCGCCGCCAGCCGCGGCACCCCCGCCCGCCCGTACCATCGTCCCTGGCCCTTGGGCATCCGCGCGATGTGCGCATGCACCTTGCCCACCGCCCGCCGCCGCAACGGCGCCAACAACGGAAACACCACCGAGTTCGAAACCGTGATGTCCGACGCCGGCAGGCGGGCGAGCGCCAGCGCGGCGTAGGCCGCGTCCTTGCCCAGGTTCAGCAGAAAGGACGACGTTCCCTCGAACTCCGGAAGGCGTCTATACACAATCCCGGCGGGAGGCTCACCGAGCTCCGGGTGGTCGCGCACCATCAGCGTAACCTCGTGTCCCCGCGCCGCGAAGACCTTCGCCAGGTCGTGCCAGATGCGCTCCACCGCGCCGCAGGGGGCCGGCGGCACCGAAAGCAGCGCCCCGGTCAGGATCGTGATCCTCATCGATCGAGCACCTTCCGATAGTGGCGGAGAAGGTGCTCCGCGATACGGTCCCAGCGATAGCGCGAGGCCACGCGGCGGCACCGGGAGCGCACCGGGCCGAGAGCACGCCCCGGCGCGAGCCAGTCCTCCAGCGTTTGCCCGATCGCCTCCTCCGTAAGCGGGAAGACGCCCCCGAGGCGGTGGCGCGCGACCAGGGTGTGCAGCGCCACGTGCTCCGAGACGAGTACCGGCAGGCCCGCCGCCAGCGCCTCCAGCACCGCGTTTCCAAAGTTCTCCTGGTGGCTCGGGAGGACAAACAGGTCGGCCTCCGCCAGGACCTGCAACCGGTCGGTCCCGTCGAGGTGGCCGGTAAAGCGCACCCGTTCCCCGATGGCGAGATCGCGGGCCTGCCGTTGGAGATCCGCCTGATAAGCGTCGTCGCCGCGACCCGCCACGACGAGAATGGCATCGCCCGGGGCCCTGCGGGCAAAGGCTGGCAGGAGCAGGTGCAGCCCCTTCTTGCGGTGAACGCGGCCAAAAAACAGGAGCACGCGCGCCTGCCCCGGGATGGCAAACCGGAGCCGGAATCGGGGATCCCGCGGAGGAAGGGCAAAGTGCTCCCGCGGGAGGCCATTGGGCAGCACAAAGGAGGGCGCGCGAAGCCCGAGAGGCCGGGCGGACTCGCGCTCGTCATGGCTGGTGAAATGTACCGCCGCCGCGTGGCGGAAACGCCGTCGCAGGCGCCACTCGATGAACGCCCTCTTTTTCCAGCGCCCCTGGTCCAGTGACCACCGCTCGAGCATGCCGCACGGCCGCAGGATATACGGCTTTTCCTGACGACGGGCTTCCCGCGTCGCCGCCTCGTGCATCTCCTCCCAAAGGCCGTGGTCGTGGACAATATCGGCGTCGGCGACGCACTCGCGCGCGGCCGGCGCAATCTCCGGATGTCGCCGCAGGAAGCCCGTGCAGGGACCCACCGCCGTGAGGGGGATGCCCTCGCCCTGCATCTGGTGGAGAAGGTCCCGGCGTTCGTGGGGCTCCCACCCGGCAAGCACGCGGACGTCGAGGCCGGCGGCGCGCTGGGCCCGCACCAGGCCGAGCAGCGCCATGGCCGGCCCTCCCGATTCCGGCGCCAGGCCGCCGATCGTGTGCAGAATCCTCACGGACCCGCCTCGGGCATCAGCCGACGCATCGCCGCACAGAAGCGCA
>CAYQTO010000005.1:5527-46062 GCA_964420455.1 uncultured Candidatus Sumerlaeota bacterium
GCTCCCGCAGGTCCCCATCGTCCCTCACCGAGGCCAGCTTCACCGCGAAGGCCCCCGGGTTCGTCGGCTCCACGAGGATCCCCGTCCGTCCGTCGCGGATGATCTCCGGCGTGCCCCCCGAACCGCCCCCCACCACGGCGCGTCCGTGCGCCATCGCCTCCAGAAAGACGATCCCGAACCCCTCCTTCAGGCTGGGCATGAGGAAAATCTGGCACGAGGCGTACTCGCGTTGCAGGTCCTCGTCGGGGACGGCTCCGAGGAAGGCGACGCGGTCGCCAATCCCGAGGCGCTCCGCCTGCGTGCGAAAGGGCTCGGCATCGCCGGGACCAACGATCCGAAACTGCCACCCGGGACGATCCGGGGCGAGCCGGGCAAAAGCCTCCAGCGCGGAATGCAGGTGTTTTTCCCGGTCTTCCGTATTCAGTCTGCCGACGAAGAGGAGGCGGGGCGGCGAGCCTTCCTCGGCACGGGCCCCCTCGGTGATCCCGGGATCGAGCGCGGGATACAGAACCTGGACGCGGGAGCGGCGCAGGCGGCTGAAGCGGGCGGCCTGGCGCGCCGTGTCGCGGCTCGAGGCGGTGACCAGTGCGGCACCCTCCAGCGCCCTTTGCCGCAACCCCGGGAGCGGGTGCCAAACCTCGATGCCGTGCAGATGCACGCCGTAGCGCAGGCCGGGGCGAAGGAGCCGGAGGGCCGCCGCAGCCGGCGCCAGGAACAGGTGATTCGTATAGACAGCTCCCGAGCGCAGGACCGCCGGCGCGGCACGCCGCAGCAGGCCCGGGCGACTCCCCCCCGCACCTGTATAGACGAGCCGTTCGCCCCCATGCGCGATCTCGCCTGGGCCCGCGCGATCCACCAACGAGAATGCCCTCCACTGGAGGCCCCTCTTCTCCGCCCAACGGCCCAGGGCCCACAACTGCTGGCGCGCCAGCCGCTGCACCCCACCGTGGCCCTCCAGCTGCGTGAACAAGGCGGTGATCATGCCCGCAACTCCACGTCGCCGCATCCCAGATAGCGCAACGCCATCGCCAACCCCCGGGTCGCCGTCCGGTAGGAGTAGCCATCGATGATCCGGCGGGAGGCCTCGCCGAATGCGCGCCGTCGCGCCGTGCTCCTCAGCAGGCGCCGCAGCCCCACCGCCAGCCCCTCCACGTCGCCACAGGCATGGCGGTACCCGTTGCGCCCCGGATGCACGAGGTCATGTGCCGCCCCCACGTAGGAGGATGCCACCACCGGGAGGCCCGCGCACATCGCCTCGTTGAGGACCAGCCCCCAGGTCTCGAAGAAGCTGGGAAGGGCGAGCACCTCGCCTGCTGCGTAGACCTTCGGCATCTGGGACTGGTTCTGGAATCCGCCAAAGGCGACCGGCAGATCCCCCGCCCGACGGCGCAGTTCCTCCTCGAGCTCGCCCGTTCCCACATAAAGCAGGGTCGACCGGGGGACGTTTGCCCGACGGAACGCCTCAAGGAGATCCAGAGGGCGCTTGCGCGGCACCAGCTTGCCGACGAACAGAACCACCCGGCGGTCGTCGCCGATCCCGAGGGACCGGCGCCAGGCCCGGGCCTCCTCACGGGCCTCGTCCGCCGCCGCCCGAAACCGCTCATTCTCCACGGAATGTGGAGAAAAAAAGATCCGGTGCTCCGGAACGCCGTGCAGGCGAAAGTAGTCGTGGTTTGCCTTTCCGACGGAGAGGACGGCGTCGAACCGACCGAAGACGCGGGCGATGGCGAACCGGCGGAACGATTCCTTGAGCCCGGCGCGCGGCTCCAGCCGGTGCGAGTCGCCCCGAAAGAGCAGCGGCGCCGGCCGCCCCATCAGCTGCCAATGCGCGAGGAAGCGGAAAACCGCCTCGTTGTTGTAGGTCATCAGGAGCACCGCGTCCGGGCGCCAACGAGCGACGCGCCGCGCGAGCTCCGGGTTGCGCAACCCGCGAAAGGACGCCGTTGTCGGCCGTGGCGAAACGTTGGGCACAAATTCGTGATCATATCCGCCCAGCAGCGGGATGTCCCACTCGAGCTTCTGCCCGAACTCCCGGTCATGGGTATCCTTGATGCCGAAGTCCCAGAGATAGAACACCCGCAGCTCGAGACCGGTGTTTTCCGTGATCCATCGAAACCATGGCGCGTAGTACTGGATCGGGTGGGTGGAGATGATGGCGAGGCGTGTCATCTCAGGACCGGCGCCATGGTGGTGGACGCAGGTGGGGGCAGTTCCTCGTCGGCCCCGGGCCCGGTCTCGTGGGCGGCCCGAATATGCTCGAGCTCCTCCCTGCTGGTTCGCCGTGTCAGGACAAAGACCACCCCGCTTAGAACGAGGAGCGACTGCCAAAGGGTCGTCGCCACGATCCCAAGCGAGTTCTGCGTCATCGTGACTCCCGCGATAAGAAAGATCACGCCAACGAAGAAGCGGTAGGATCCCAGCGGGACGCCCATCGACAGTCGCGTGATCCAGCCGAGTCCAACACCGAGCAGGAGGCCGAGCGCGACCGCTCCGGCGTAGCCAAAGTTGACGTAGAATTCCGCCAGAAGACCCCAGGCGATATACGTGTGCTCCGTGCTGTCGAGGTCCTGGCGCCCGAGGTGCGTGTTCATGATGATCTGGCCAAGGTGCGTGCGGGGCTTGTCCGGCCAGAGGATGCGCGGTATCAGGAGCTGGGGAACGATATAGACAGTCCTTCCCTCGAGGTGGGGCACGTAGTCGGGCACGCGCTGCTGGGCGTAGATCAGCATGTGGACGAGACTCGTCCGGCCAAACACATTGTCCTGGTCCTCGAGGATGATCTCGCGCCGCGCGCCGGTGTAGGCGTCCACGCCCTTCTCCAGCCACTCCGCGTAGAAGGACGGATAGCTCGCCACCGGAATTGCCGCCACCGTCCCATAGTAGCGGTCCCAGTACTTGTCCCGCATCTCCTCCTTTCCCACGTGGAGGAGATTCAGCAGGAGACCGACAATAAGGAGCGTGCGGATGGGCAGCTTGCCGCTCCCCAGCGCCAGACCACCCATCGTGGCCGCAAGGAAGGCGATGCTGCTCGCCAGGATCAGTCCCGAGATCTGGACCATCACGTAGAGCGCCGCAAAGGCGATATACACGGCCAACTGGAAGGGTCTCAGCAGGCCACGCCCCAGCGACAAGGCCAGCATGAAGGTGCTGATCAAAGCACCGGTAATGAACAACGTCCGGAGGATCGACATGGTGCCCGGGGGAAGAAGCCGAGCGTAGGGCCGGTACCAGCCGGAGGTCGCCGCGATGAAGTGCAGTGTCCCCATGATGAGGACCGCCAGCCAGACCGTGGTGAGGCCCTCGCTCCCGAGGCGTTCCACCGGCAACAGACGGGTGAATCCGGGGAATTCCTCCTGCCGCTTCGACGCCAGGGCGTAATACGCCGCGACCAGCACCAGCAGAAACAGGCACTCCGTCAGGCCCGCCCGCAGGATCTCCTCCGGCGTATAGATCACGATCTCCGGATGGTTTGAGTAAATCGGCAGGGCAAACCAGAAAAACTCGCCCAGGGCCACAAGAGGCACGATCGGCAACCCGTAAACCCGTCGCTGGGCGTAGAGGTAGGACGGGAGCAGCGCCAGGACCGTGATCAGCGTCGCCACCCCCGCCAGCTCCGCCCGCGGCTGCGCATACATGAAAAAGATAATCGCCCCGATCCCCGCCACCAGCAGCAGGAATGACCGCCGCAGGAACTCCTGGAAGGAGTCCACGATTTCATCGATGGTCAGCAAAAAGGGGGTCATGGGAACCGTTAGCCAACTGGTAGAGGAAGGGTAACGGAAGCAGCGCCGAGCGCGTCAACTCCGTGCACGGCGACTCGCGGAAAAACCTTCCCGTTGTGCTCGTAACGGTTGCTGGCGACGTTCCCACCCTTCCGATCCCATTCCGGCCGGTTGCCTCCCGATGCCCCCACGCATCCTGATCCTCATCGGTGCCCACCTGTCGACGGCCCCACGCCCGGTCAAGGAGGCGACGGCCCTCGCCGCCGCCGGCTTCGATGTGGAGGTCCTCGGTTTTTGGTTCGACCGGGACTTGGTCGCCCGCGACCGGGAACTGCTCGACACCCTTCCCTGGCGCTTTCGCCCGGTGGTGGATCTGACCCGCGGGGGCGCCCGCGCCGGCCTGCGCCACAACTTTCTGCGCGTCCGTCGAAAGCTCGCCGACCTCGCCTTCGCCCGCACCGGATGGGCCCACCCGGCGCTCCTGTCCTACGTCGCCCCGGAGTTCCTCGGTGCCACCCGGCGCACACCCGCCGACCTTACCATCGTCCACATGGAGGCGGGCCTCTGGGCCGGCTGTCGTCTCCTTGAGGAAGGCCGCCGCGTCGGCGTGGATTTCGAGGATTGGTTCTCCCGCGACCTGCCGGAGGCCGTGCGCCGCACGCGCCCCGTCGCCCAACTCGACCGCTGGGAACGTACCCTCGCCGCCCGCTGCCCCTACGCCCTCGCAACATCCGCCGCGATGGCCAACGCCATGGCCGCCGACTGGGATGTACCGCCCCCCACCGCCGTCTATAACACATTCCCGGCCCTCGACTTCCATCCGCGCACCGTCGATCCGGTCGACCGTACCGACTGCGAGACCCCCTCGCTCCACTGGTACTCGCAGACCATCGGCCCCGGCCGCGGGCTCGAGGATCTCTTTGCCGCCCTCCGCCGCGTGGCTCCGCCTTTCCAACTGCACCTGCGCGGCGCCCTCCCGCCCGCCGGCCGATCGTGGCTCGACAACCACCTCGGCGGCGACCTCCGTCCCCGCGTCCATCTCCACTCCACCGTTTCCCCGGCGGAACTCCCCCGGCGCATCGCCGAACACGATATCGGCCTCGCCCTCGAGACCAACGCGATCCCCAGCCGCGACCTCACCATCACCAACAAGTTCTTCCAGTATCTCCAGTCCGGGCTGGCGGTCGTGGCGACGGGCACCTCCGGCCAGCGCGAGGCCCTCGCCCTTGCGCCGGAAGCCGGAATCGCCCTTCCCTCCGGCGATGTGGATGCCCTCGCCAACGCCCTTTCCGCCCTGCTGGGCGACTGCGGGCGCCTTCACGCCATGAAGCGCGCCGCCCTCGCCGCCCACCGCGACCACTTCGCCTGGGAGCGCCAGGCCCCCCGCATCGTTGCCCTCGCCGAGAAGGCCCTTTCCACGGAGGCTCCCCGCAGGTGAACTCACCGCTCCGCATTCTTCTCACCGCCGACCCGGAACTCCCGGTGCCTCCGCGTCTATACGGCGGGATCGAACGCATCATCGACCTCCTCGTCCGCGCCTACCGCGACCGCGGCCATGTGGTCGGACTTGTTGCCCACGCTGATTCCACAACGCCCGCCGACTCCCTGTTTCCGTGGCCGGGTCGCGCCAGCCAAAGCGCCCTGGACATTCCGCGCAATGCCTGGGCGCTCCACCGCGCGGTGGCCCGTTTCCGTCCGGACATCGTCCACAGTTTCTCCCGCCTGCTGTACCTCTACCCGTTGCTGGCGGGGTCGCGGCCGTTGGTCATGTCGTACCAGCGCGAGCCCGGCTCCCGAAACGTCGCGCGCATCTGTGCCTTGGATCTTCGCCGCCGCCTCAGCTTCACCGGCTGCAGCGGCTACATTGCGAAAAACGGGAGGCGCGGCGGCGGACGATGGGACGCCGTCCACAACTGCATCGACCCGAGCGTCTATACGCCCGTGGAGGAAGTCCCAGCGGACGCCCCCCTCGCCTTCCTCAGCCGGATCGAGCAGATCAAGGGAACGCACCTGGCGATCGAGGCGGCCCGTCGCTCCGGGCGCCGGCTCGTCATCGCCGGCAATCATGGGGAGGACGGCGAGGCGGGCCGCTACTGGCGCGAGCGCATCGAGCCCGAGATCGGCCGCGACGGCATCGAGTACATCGGGCCCGTCGACGACCGGCAGAAAAACGCCCTCCTCGGGGCCGCCGCCGCCCTCGTCGTCCCCATCCAGTGGAACGAGCCGTTTGGCATCGTGTTCATCGAGGCGCTGGCGGCCGGAACCCCGGTGATTTCGTGCCCCCGCGGTGCCCTTCCGGAAATCGTCGAGGAGGGCGTCCACGGTTTCCTCCCGGAGGACCTCGACGGGGTGGTTGCGGCGATCGGACGCATTGGAACGATCGACCGGCGCGCCTGTCGCCGCCGGGCCGAGACCGCCTTCAGCGCCGATGCCATCGCCGATCGCTACCTCGCCCTCTATCGCGGGCGCCTCGGCACATGACCCCGCCCCGCCGCGTCCTCATTGTGTGCCCGCGGTTTCCCCCCACCAACGCCGCCGACATGCACCGTGTCCGTACCAGCCTTCCCCACTTTCGCGACCACGGTTGGGAGCCTGTCGTCCTCGCGGCCAATCCCAAGCACACGGAGCACGGCGAGGATCCCCTTCTTCTCGAGACCCTCCCGCACGACGCGGAGATTCATCGTATAGACGAATCCCCGCCCCTGCACGCACGGCTCCTTGGCGTCAACAGCATCGCCGTCCGCCTCCACGACTCGCTCCACATCGCCGCCCGCTCGCTGCTTTCCGCCCGGACCTTCGACCTCGTCTACTTCTCCACCACCGTCTTCGGTGTCATGCCCCTTGGCGTCCGGTGGAAGCGCGCCTTTGGTGTGCCCTTCGTGCTCGACTTCCAGGATCCGTGGGCGAACCGGTACTACTTCGAGACGGGCGTCCGCCCGCCTGGCGGCTGGTGGAAATTCCGCCTTGTCTATGCGCAGGCTCGACGACTCGAGGCCCGCACGGTCCCCCATGCCAGCGGCCTTGTCGCCGTCAGCCGCTGGTACCTCGACGACCTCCACGCCCGATTCCCCGCCACCGCGCGGGTTCCTTCCGCGGTCATTCCCTTCGGGGTGTCCGCTCGCGACTTCGAGGTCCCTGCCCGCGCCGGCATTCGTCATGATGTCTTCCCTCCCGACGCCGACCACCGCTGGGTCTACGTCGGCCGCGGCGGCGAGGACATGCACCGCGCCCTCGGTTTGCTTTTCGGCGCCTTGGCGGACCTCCGTGGCGAGGCGTCGCTCCCCACGCCCCGTCTCCATTTCGTCGGGACCAGCTATGCCTCCGGCGGCCGCGAGGCAAAGTCCGTCGAGCCCGTCGCCACGCAAGCCGGGGTCGGCGACCTCGTCGAGGAGAGGCCCCTGCGAATCCCCTACTTCGAGGCCATCAGCCTCATGCAGGAAGCGACCGTTCTGATGCTGGTCGGGTCCGACGACGAGCGATACAACGCGAGCAAGCTGTACCCTGCGTTACTGGCACGCAGGCCGGTGCTTGCCTTTGTCCATGGAGGGTGCCCTGCGGCGGCGGCCGTCCGCGCGTGCGGGGCCGGTCGCGTGGTCCCCATCGAGGGCGATCCCGGGGAGGCCCGCGAGGCGGCCCGGGAGGCTGTCCGCTGGGCAATGGGGCTCTCCCGCGCCGATGTCCCGGCGCTGGATTTCCCGGGCCTGCCGCCCTGGACCGCGGAGGACCTGACCGCTGCCCAGTGCCGCCTTTTCGAGGACGCTGTGGCGCATCACGCCGCGGGGAGGAGCTGATCGATCCCGCCGTCGCCGTCTCCCGGCCTAGAAGCCGGCCGGTGTATACGTCGCGTTGACGCCGGTGCTGGCCGTGGCGCGGAAGATGTTGCTGATGTCGTCGACGACCGCGCGCCAGCCGCTTGTATAGACGTAGATGCGATCGTTGTCGCGCAGGGCGAAGTCGCGCTCGCGGCGGGCCATGATTCTCCGCCCGTCCATGTAATAGGAGTCCACGACCCCGGACGGCCGGGGGCGGACCACCTCGATCCGTGAATGGGCCCGGTACCGAAGGCCGCCTACCTCCGTCAGCACCTGGTCCACCGTGCGAAGGCCGGGGCCGAGGAAGACGACCCGCGGGTTCTCGACCGATCCGTGAACCGAGACGGTACCTGCGGGCGGGATGTAGACCACGTCGTCCGGCAGCAGCGGAATGTTGTAGCTCAGGTCGCCGCCGAGGATGAACTCGTCGAGGGGGATGATGATCTCGCGGCGTTCCGCCGGGCCGTCCTCGCGGAAAGTCAGTTCCATCGGATCGTCGATTCGCGGGCGGGTTCCCTTGAGGATCTCCTCCACCGCTTTCGAGCGGTAGACCTTGAGGTATTGCGCCGGGGGAAGACCGTTGCGGGCTCCGAGCGTCAGGCCACCCGCCTTGAAGATCATCTCGAGCAAGGTGTCGTCGCGTTGGAGCGGATAACGCCCCGGCGTCGCCACCGTGCCCAACACGGTCACCTGGTTCGACTCAAACCGCTCGATGGTGACGATGGGCGTGGGGTTGCGAACGATGCTCGAGAGGGCGGCGGCCAGCTCGCGCTCGAGCTGGCGCGGCGTCTTGTCGTGCACCCGGATCGCCCCCACATGCGGCAGCACGAGCATCGGATTCTCGGTGATGGTGAACCGGTTGCCGGGGGTTTCCGGGTCCTGTCCCGGGGAGAAAAGCTCCGGCCTGTCGAGCACCGCGATGGAGATCTCGTCGCCGGGACCAAGGAGGTAATTCTCGCTCGTGAACTGGGGCTCGAGCGCCATGAGTGCGTCCCAATCGGTCGGAGTCCCCAAGGCCTCCACATCGAGCGGTGGCGGGATGTAATCGCTCCGCTGGCTCCGGGGTCCATACACGCATCCCGTCGTGCCCATCAGCACAAGGCAGATGAACACCAGTGCTTGGGAAAGTCGCAGGGGCGTTGCCGGTCGTGGGATCATGTCTCGCTCTGTCGGGTGTAGTAGCCGTACTTGTAGGTTTCCATCTGGGCGCTGCGCGAGGGGCTCGAGTTGTTGTACACCGCGCCGATGATGTTTGCGCCGACCGCGTGGAGCTTCTGGCACACGCGGGTCAGGTTCGCCATGGGGGTCCGTCCCTGGAGGACCACGAGGACGACGCCGTCCACCCGGGTCGACAGCACCAGCGGGTCGGCGATGCCGTCTGCCGGCGGCGAGTCGATGATGATCACGTCGTAGCGTTCCCGCAATTCCACCAGAAGGTTCTGGAGCTTGCGTCCTTCGAGGAGGCTGATCGGCGACGGCGAGCTGAAGCCCGCCGGCAGCACGTCGAGGTTCTCGTGCTGGCTCGAAAGGACGGCTCGCTCGAGCTCGCACTGGGACGTGATGACATCGGTCAGGCCCGGCTGGCGGGGAACCTCGAAAATGCGGTGGATCGACGGCCTCTTGAGGTCGCCATCGATCAGCAACGTCCGCGACCCCTGCTCGGCGGAGAAAAGCGCCAGATTCGCCGACACCGTCGACTTGCCCTCGCGGGGCCGCGCCGATGTCACCAGCAGCAACTGGTTCCGGCTGTCGACCGCCGTGTAATTGATCGATGTCCGCAGGTACCGGAACGCCTCCGCGTTCGACTCGCTGGTCCCTTCCCCGGTGGCGAGGACGCCGGGCGCACGTCGCTTGCCGGTCAGGCTCCGCTTCTTGCCCGCATGCCTGATATACGGCAACACCGCCAGCGAGGGGACGCCCAGCTGGCGCTCGATCACCTCGGGGTTGCGCACCGAGCGGTCGATCCACTGGAGGAACAGCACCATGGCGATGCCGGTAAAGAGCCCCATAAAGGCGAAGGACCCGATGGTTCGCGTCACGCTTGGCGAGGAGGGAACCGTCGGGATGCTGGCCTCGCTGACCACGGAAACGTTGTTCGGCGCCACATCCACCAGCACCTCGAGCCGGTTTACCTGATCCAGCAGGGCATTGAAGATCTGGCGGGTCGATTCCACCTCGCGCTGCAGCACGCGGAACTGGATCATCTTTTCGTCGATCTGTTCCAGGGCCGCCTCCTGGACCTGTTCCCGCTCCCGGAGCGACAGGAGGCGGGACTCCGCCTGGCGCAGTTCGAGCTGCTTCGACGAGACCGCGGCCTGAACGTACTCCTCGGTCTTCTGCGCGACCTGGTCCTCGATGCGGGCGAGTTGCTGGCGCACGAGCACGAGCGGGCGGTAGTCGTCCTCGTACTCCGCGGCGAGCGTGGCTTCCCTCGCCTCGAGCGCCTCCCGCTGTTCCTTCAGCGGCGCCAGCACGGTTACCTGGCCGGTCACCAGGGACTTGCGCGCGAGCTCCTCCGCGAACTCCATCTCCGATTTCAGACGGTCGACCGCCTGCAGCTGCGCCTCCACGGTCCGCCGGATTTCCACCAGGTTGTTGATCGCGAGCTCGCGCGATTCCTCCGTCAGGCGGATGTCCGCCTCGCCGCTGAAGTCGAAGACCGCCTGCTCCGCCGTCTCCAACCGCGCCTTCGTCTCGTCAATCTGCTCGCGAAGGAACCGCTGCGAGAAGTTGAGCGACTCGCGCTTCTCCTCATGGATGCTGTCGATGAACTGGGTGCAGAATTCCTCGCACAGGCGCACCGCCTCGTCGCGCTTGCCGCGGCGCACCCGGATTTCGATCAGCTTGGTGTCGGGGATCTGGTTGACGGAGAGACTGCCCAGGAGGGCCCGGGCGCGGTTCTGCTCACGGAGCCGGTCCGAGTTTCCCGTCGGCATCTCGTAAGACACCAGCAGGGAGCGGATGGTGCCGCGGACCCAGCTGACGGTGCGGTTGAAGTGGCCGAGAGGGGATTGGTCGGGGGGGGCGGGGGCGCCGGCGCTTGGTGTGCCGATGGCATCGAGGACCGCGGCCGCGATTCGGGGCGATCGGATCAGCTGCACCGCCGTCCGCAATTCGTCGCGCTGATAGATCAGTGAGCTCCGTTCGCCGAAATCCACGATCTGGCCCGCGGAGGGCTCGAACTTCAGCGTCGCCGTGGAGGTCCACACGGGGTTGGCCCGGCGCAGCTGGACAACCCCGAGGGCCAGAAACAGCACCACAAAAACGAGGATCAGGGGGAGCCGGTGCCACAGCAGGAGGAGGTATCGCAGTTCACCGTCCTGCTCCGGTGCCGGGGTCCAGGGGCGGTTTCCAGGCCTCGGGTTCGCGGCCGAGGAAGGCCCACGGGGGGGGATCGACATAGGGAGGCGTACATCCTTCACACAAGCAAAGTTCGGAAAGTGGTCCGGAAACTCCGAAGCCACGCAACCCCATTCATTCGTCAGAATCAGAGATTGTCAGCGCTCGTGCGCTACAGACAAAGGCCAGCGCCGCCAATGTCTGGAAACCGATTGTGGGAATCCTCAGGGGGAAGTCGGTGAAACTGTGCAGTAGCAACGTGGCCACGCCGACCACGACTGCCCGCTGGAGAAACCGCAGCGAGCGCGATCCCCGGCGAATAAATCGCCTCATGATCATCCACACCGCTGCCAGGAAAAGCCCCCCACCGACAACCAAACCCACCAGCCCCATCTCCGCAAGGTACTGGACGTAGTCATTGTGCGCGTGCACGGGAACCTTGCGCGCGATGAAGTTCCCCAACTCGATATTCAGGATGAACTCCCCACCCCCCGGCCCGACCCCCAAACCATAGCTCGCCGCGAAGGCACTCAGGCAGGCCAGCCAGAACTCCACACGCCCCTTCAACTGCCCCGCCTGCGACGGGTCGAACCGCTCGCCGTACTCCTCGGCGACCCCAATAAGGATGAGCATCGCCAGCACGCCGACCACCGCGCCTGTCAGCAGTGCGGCGGGATTCTCCAGCACCCGGAGGCCCAGGGCCCGGCGGTTCTCCCAAAGGGCCCACGCCACAAGGGCCCCCACACCAACCAGCAGCGAGGACCGGGAGAAGGACACGAGCCAGCCGAGCGCCGCCGCCGCGATAAGCACCCCGACCAACAGGGCCCGGTCGCCCCGCGCTGTCTGGGTCAGCGGATCGTCGCCACCGCCACCCCGCCCACGCACCACCAACGCGATTGCCGGCGGCAAGCCCAGCAACACCGCTGCAGCGTGGTGATTCGGATTGTAAAGCGCCGCGTTCGCCCGCGCCGCATTGCCCAGGACATAGCGCCCCAGGCCCCACCACCCTTCGATCATCGCCAACCCGATCACACCCCCCAGCACCACATACCGCGCCCCGCGATTCCGACATGCCACAATCGCCATCAGGAAGAAGCCCAGCGACGCCAGCCACTGGTTGACCGCATCAAGACCCGCCTGGGGCGCGAGCCCGAGAGGGGTCCACGCGACCGGCTCGAGCCCGGCACCCTCCCGCGCCTGCCGCATCATCGTCCAATAAGGCGAAATTGCCTGCGCCAGTCCTCCGGGAACCGGCGCCAGGTACAACGCTCCCCAAAGCGCGGAAAACAGCAGCAACCCGGCGATCGAAAGCGCGGCCGGCGACATGGGAAGTCCCCCATTCGGCCGCTGGACCACCAATAATACCGCCGCCAGCGCCCCCCCGATCCCGCAAACCGTGAACACCGCCGCCCTCGGCACCGTCACCAGCGCGAAGCCCTCGAAGCCAAGCCCCGCCAGCAGCAGCCCCGCACAGATCACGGCGAATACCCAGGACAACGTGCTCTCCATCATTCGCTTGCCGGAGCCTCCTCCGCGACCGCGATCGACAGATTGCCGACAAGCACCCTCGCCTCTCCCGCGACCCCGTTGTGCCTCATCTGGAGCACCAGCGAGGCGACCTCGCCCTCCCGCGAGGAGGGAACCAACACCCGAAGCACCTTGGTGCCCTCCTCACCCAGCGACTCCCCACGATGCCGCTTGCCGGCCGCCTGTGCCTGAAACTCCACCGTCGCCGAACCCGGCGGGTCCGCCGTCACCTCGATCGTCGCCCGCAAGGGAGGCGACCCTGCCGGCAACACGAACTGATGAAACTGCCAGGCGGCGCTGCGCCCACCGTTGTGCTCCAGCTCGACGCGCACTCGCCGCCCGTATTCCCCCCCCTCGTCCAGCGATCCGGAAACGAAACGGTTCATCGGCAGCGGCTGCCACCCGAGGGGGAAGGCAGCCCGGTCGAAGACCGCCAGGGTCGGCTCCCGCGGGCCATACAGGATCGGGGTTCCGCCCACAGTTCTCAGGCCCTCCGGCGCATTGCGCCGCCACACCCGGAGCAGCGCCGCCGGCACCACCGGATTCATCAACCGCCGGGCGAGCTGGCTCGAGGTGTCCGAAACCGAAAGGGCTGCTTCCGGCATCAGGCCAAAGACCCCCTGGTTGAACTCCAGGTTGTTTCCAAGGAGCAGAAGGGCGAGGCGGCCTGCCTCCGCCGGATCTTCGGCCAGGGGGAGAACCAGACCATAAACCTCCGGCGGCGTGAGCCCGCTCTGGAGGAGCGCCCGTGTGGCGTCCGTCCGCCCTGCGGGGTCCAGCCGTGCGTTTGACAAAGCCGACTCGATGGCCCGGTCGCGGTCGCCCAGGGCGCTATAGAGCGGGGCGGTCTCGTTCCTAAGCAGGGGATTGGCGGGCGCGAGTGCCTCCGCTGTCGCCAACGCGCTGGCAGCCTGCCCGGTCCTTCCCTCGTTGATGCGCAGCCAGGCGAGCTCGGTCCACAGGAGCGGCTCGAAGGGCGAGAGGGTCATCGCCTCGCCAAGCAGTTCCTCCGCCCCCTCGATATCGGGAGGGAACCGCTGGTCCCAACGGGCGCGGGTCGCCTTCTGGAGGGCGAGGACCCGGCGGGGCACCTCCTCGTTGGGAGTCAGCGCCAGATCGTCGACTGAAAGCTCCAACGCCAGCGAACCCGCCTGTGACGGTGGCCAGACGGAGAAGGGCAAAAGGGCGAGGATCAGCGCCGGCAGCAGCGGCAGGTAGCGGAGCAAAACGGGGGATCTTGGAGCGATGGATTTTGGGTGGGTGTCTGTAAACTAAAGATGGGGCAATCGGTTCTTCGCGACCCACCGGGGCAAGGAAGGAACGTTGGAAAAAGTGATTTTGATGGAGAGGCAGGGGGGTGCGGCCCGGAAAGTGGGCCGCACTCAGCGCACGAGGGCGGAAAAGTAAAGGCTTTTACATTTTATTGCTCGTCGAAAACAACCTCATCTATCGAATCGTTGGTGGGATCCGTCACGGCCGCCTGCCGGTCGAAGAGCGGCTTGCGGTTGGCCTCGGAACTCGGGGTGCGGGGGGTGGCGGCGCTCCACGGAAACGGGGTTGCACCAACCTGACGCAGGTGCGTCACCGGCTGAACGGGAGGCACCCCACTCGGCGCGGTGTCGCGCCGCGACGGCTCGATGATCTCGCTTTCGTGGGGCTTGGGGGCGTGGGGATTGTTCGCATACAGCTTGGCCCGCATGGAATCCACCGCTTCTTTGCGGCGCCGCGAGGATTCGTCCGATTCCAGCGACAGCCCCTTGGGGACCTTCACCTTCGATCCGCTGGAGACAGAGAATCGCCTTGAGGAAACCAGCTCCCCGCTGCGCCGCTGCATGTCTTCCTCGCTCTCGACGGCGCGCCGCGGGGTTTCCTCCTTGCGCTTGGGAAGCTCCGCCTTGGGCCGGACAGGCATCGCCTGAGGGGCTGGCTCACGCCGCCAGTTTGTACCGCTCTGGTCCGCCATGGCGCCGAGAAACTGAATCCTCAACGCCTTGAGGATGTCCTTTCGGGGACTCACCGCGAAGGGCACCTCCCGGTAATCGGGAAAAAAGGCATGCATGGCCTTGTTCAGGCCGAAATTGGCGGCGTCTCCCAGTATCTCCTCCGAGGGGGTCACACTCCACTTGGCGAGGAGTTCCTGCAACTGAACGTAGGCTTGCATCGTGGCGTAGCCGATGAAGGCGCCGTACTTCTCTTCCATTGGGGGAGGGCTCCAGGCGTGCACGGAGGTACACACGGTTTCGTGTAATGCCTTACCCGTTAGCGATTTTGGGTCCGAGTCAATCAGGAACGCTCGTGCACCGTAACTTCTGATTTTCGAAAGCCCCGGTTTCAGCGTTTGCCCCCAAGCCTCTGGGGGGATCACGCAAATGTGCAGACGTAAATGCCCACCCGGCACGGATTTGTGCACCTCGGGAGATTTTGCCGGTGCAGGGTTTCATTCCGCAATTTCCTGCGTGACACGCAGCCGAAACGTCCCATCCTGTGGGGCGAATCTGGACCCCGCTGGAAGGATTGAATCGTGGCGAAGCGCCTCAGCCTCCTTGTCTATACAGATAGCCGGACCCCACTTGAAACCAGCCAAAGCGCCGATGGCGACGTCCTCCTCCGCTCGGAGTTCGGTGTTCCCCTGCTTTGGATCTTCTGTTTCGGAGGCCGGAACATCTGGGAACCGGGGGATGACATCGCCGCCCGCGGAGGCGCCGTCGGAAGCCGCAACATCTACGAAACCCCGGTCGATGTGGCCCTGACGCGCCTCCAATATGCCACCTCCGCCCTTGGCGGGTCCCGCTACCTCTGGCCGTTCCTCTGCCCCCTTCCCATCCTCGAACGGCGCCTGCGCGCCCGCGGCCGCCAGGGCTTTGTTCGCGTCGTCGCCCCCTGGATCCTGACCCTGGCGGAAAACGATCTCGACCGCTGGCGCGCCACCACCGCCTTCGCCGAAAACTGCGTTCACCACGCCGACGTGGACCGCATGCGGGAGGCGCGGCTCGCCCTCCGCCAGTTCGAGGCCTTTTGCCCCTTCGTCCCCCACGGCGACGGGCGCGACCTCGACCGCATGGAGAAGCTCAAGGTCTACCGCGACCGCCCCGAGATCCTGCGTCTGGTCGCCCTCATGATCGGCGATGGCACTGCCGAGGACGTCCTCCAGCGGGGTATCGAGCGCGACGTTATCCCCCAATTTGAGAAGGCACGGCACCTCGAGCCCCTCAAGGAGGAGCCCCTCAAGCCCTTCCCCGACGAGGAGGGGGCGTCATCCAGCAGTTTGCTGGGCAGGGTGGCTGGCTTGTTCCGGCGGAGATAAGGCCTATCGCGTGAGCTGCTCGGGCACCACGGGGCTCACCGGCGGGGCTGGCTGAAAAAAGTTCCCATCCCCGTCATCATCATCATCGTCATCATCGCCGCCGATGCCGAGGATGTCGTCGCGGGCGTCATCGCTGATAAGGACGTAGGCGACCGCTCCGGCGGCGGCTGCACCACCGCCGATCGCCGCCCAGCGCCAGAACGGCGCCGCTTCGTCCCGGTCCTGCGAATCCTGGTTCCGGACCTCGCTCTGGGTCGGCTCGACTTCGGCAATCTGCAGGCCGGGCAGCGGGAAAGCTTCCCAACGGCCAAGGGGATCACGCACGAGGCGGATGACATCCGTGTGGCCCAGCACCGCCACCTGGGTTCCCGAGGCGGTATCACGGACCGCAAGCGTCCGGCCGGCGCCCGCCACCCGAACCTCGTCGGGGCTGATGCGGCGAACGGCCATCATGCCCGGTTCGTCGCCAGCGGCCGCCTCAATCGCCAGCGATTCCACCCGCAGGATGGCCCCGTCACCGCCCTCGAAGCTCAAGGCTCCGTTGCCGCTCCGGAGCGTAACCGTCGTCGCCTCCTGGACTTCCGCCGCCGAATCGCTGTTGAGCAGCAGGGCGCTCCCTTGGGCCGTCTGGACGATCAGCGGCGCTGCCGTCGAGGCGATCCGGTCGCCAGCCTCGATGCCGGTCGTGGCATGGGCGCCGGGTTTGTGCTCCACCCCCTGACGGACGATGCGATAGGGTGCGGGCGAATCCGCCGTTCCCACCATCCCGGCCGGGACAGAGGCGGCAAACAGCAGACAGGCAAGGACCGGGACCGTGGGCTTCATGGCAGCTCGCTCGTGTGCGAAAAGTTCACCTACCGCATGGCATTCGCTTCCCGCCCTCCGGGTCCGTCAAGGCGAGAGTCGCGGCGGCGGTCCTAGATGGCGAAGTCGCCGGAGGGCTCGCGACGGGGCGTGTTTGATTCCCGGTCCCGCTGGAGGTTGTTCAGCTTGTACTGAAAGTAGGGTGTGAACAGCTCCGGCTCGAGGAGGAAGGAGTCGTGCCCCTTGTCCGAATGCACGGTGATGTGCTGGTAATTGATCCTGTTGGTCTTCAAGGCCTCGGCGATTTCGATCTGCTCCCCGGGGTAGAAACACACGTCGGAGTTGATCGAGAAAACGAGCCAGTCCTGGCCCTTGCAGCGGGCGAGGGCGCGGTTGGCGTTCCCGCTGGCGAGGTCCCGTGGAAGGTCGAACATCTGCCAGGCGTTGATGATCCTTAGGTAGGAGTTCGCGTCGAAGCGCTGGACAAATTTCCGCCCCTGGTGGATGATATAGGATTCGACCTGGTGTTGGAGCCGGTAGCCGGAAAGGTAGTCGGTGGGCTGGATGATGGTCTTGCGGGCCCTTTGCTCCATGAGTGTCAGGGAGACGAAGCTCTTGTGGCTGATGATGCGTGCGAGGGTCAGGCCGGAGGTGGGCGGGTCGCCGTCGTAGTAGTCGCCGCCGCGGAAGTTTGGGTCCTCCTCGATGGCGTAGATCTGTTCGAAGTTGTAGGCCTTGGCGAGGACCGTTGCACGGAGGCCTGCCGCAATGGGGAACACCCCGAGGACGCGGCGGGGAAACCTTGCGGCGAAATCGATCGCGCAGAATCCCCCCAGCGAGGCACCCACCACGCCGGTCAGCGTCTGGATCCCGAGCTGGTCCAGCAGTCGGACGTTCGCGTTCACAATGTCGTGGATGGAGGGATAGGGAAAACGGCTGCCGTACGGCTTTCCGTCCGCAGGGTGGGGGCTCATCGGGCCCGTGGACCCGTAGCAGCCCCCCGGATAGTTCGCGCAGATGACGAAGAACCGGCGCGTGTCGAGCGCCCGATTCGGGCCAACGAAGCCATCCCACCAGCCCGCCTGGCATTCCGGCGTCCACAGCGGGTTGTCGCCAGGCCCCTCGGGGTCCTTCCCCGCCAGATTGGGCGAGCCGCTCAGCGCGTGAAACACCAGGATCGCATTGTCCCGCTGGGGGCTCAACGTCCCGTAGGTCTTGTAGCCGAGAACCAGCGGATCCGCCCGCGATCCGTCCTGGAAAAAGAACGGGTTCTCCTCCGACGAGATGGTCGAGAACTGAAACGGAACGTTGTCGACGGTTGTGTTGGGCAACTTGGGCGGACTCGGCCTGGATGGATAACCTTCAAGGGGGTTGGGGTATGGCGGCGTCGGGGATCCGGGGCAAAGAGAGATTCCAGCCCCCGGCAGCCCTAGGTGCAGAGCGCCCCACGGACAACGGTCACCGCGCCACCAGTTAGGAAGACGCGGTCGCCCGCGAGGCGCACCCGCAGGGTTCCTCCGCGGCGCGAGGCCTGGTGCGCGACGAAGTCGACCTTGTCCAGCGCCTTTGCCCAGTACGGGGCGAGCACGCAATGGGCGGAACCGGTGACGGGATCTTCGGGGATGCCGCATCCCGGCGCGAAGAACCGCGAGACGAAGTCGATCTCCCCGCCAGCGGAGGCCGCGGTGACGATCAGCCCGCCGGGAATCAGGGAGGCGATTGGGGCCATGCGTGGGGTCAGGTCGCGGACGGTCTTGTCGCTGGCGACTTCCACCAGGGCCATCTCGCGCGACAGGCCGTAGTACATCGGCCGGGTGCCGAGGATCGACTCGAGTTCCCCGGGGATGACGGCGGTGCGGGGCGGGTCCGAGGGAAGGTCAATAGTGACGCCGTCGTCCTGGCGGCGGGCGACGAGGGGGCCGCTCTTTGTGTGGAAGGTAACGTCGCCTGCGCGGCCCCGCTCGAACAGGACATGGGCCGAGGCCAGCGTGGCGTGGCCACACAGGTTGACCTCGGTGGTGGGGGTGAACCAGCGCAGGTCGAAGGAGTCGTCGCTGCGGGGGGAGACGAAGGCGGTCTCGGAAAGATTCATCTCGGCGGCGACCTGTTGCATCCATTCGGGCTCGGCGGGATGCTCGAGGAGACAAACGGCGGCGGGATTCCCGGTAAAGGGTTCCGTGGCGAAGGCGTCGACAATCGTCAGGTTCACGGGGGTCGCCTTTCGGTTGATGTGGTGCGATCGGGCGTGAAGCGGTGGCCGCGAATCAAACGGAGACTTGTCATGAGGGCATTGGCGGCGGCTGGGGTTGGGATGGTGCTGGCGTGGTGGGTTGCCACGGCATCGGGCGCTCCGGCCTTCGATGGCCTACTGGAGGCGCGCGCTGCGCCGGGGGCGGTGGCCCTTCGGTGGGAGCGCGCGGGGGGAGACGACCGTCGTGGTGCGGTCACCTACCGCGTCTATACAAACGACGGGCGCGGGTGGACCTTCGACCGCCCCGCCGCGGAGGTGCGCGGCACGGACCACGTCCTCACGGGGCTCGCTCCCGGGCGTCCCGTCGCCTTTCTCGTCCGTGCCCGCGACCGCTCGGGCGAGGACAACAACCGCCGCGTCCTCCGCGCCACGCCCACCCGCACCCTTCCCGTCGAGGAGTTCCGCGCCGTCTGGATCAACCGCTTCGAGTGGACCGGCTCCAGCGGCGAGCGCGTCGCCTCCGGGATCTCCTCCATGATGCGCACGCTCGGCCAGGGGCACTTCAACGCCGTGCTCTTCCAGGTGCGCGGCCAGGGCGACACGTTGTATCCCTCGCCCGAGGAACCGTGGTCCCCCCTCATGAAGGGCGACACGCGCGGTTATGACGCCGTGGCTCATGCGGTTCGCGAGGCCCATCGCAACGGCCTCCAGTTCCACGCCTGGATGAACCTCTCGGTGATCTGGCAGTCTGGGGCCAAGAGCCCCCCCGCCGAACCGCGCCATCCGTTTCACCGCTTCGCCAACGCGACACGTCCGGAGACACGCAGGGGACTGATTCACGACGCCAACGGCCGCCCGGTCCAGTGGGGTGCCGACGGCTACGTGTGGCTGACCCACGGCAACCCGGAGGTGAACGCCTACCTCCGCCGTCAGGTCCGCCACTTTCTCGAGCGCTACGAGGTCGATGGCCTTCACCTCGACGACCGGACCGGCAACCCCAACGGTGTTTCCCGCGACCCGTTGTCGGTGGCGCGATTCCGCGGCCCCGGAAACCCGGACCGGATCGCCGACTTTGGTGCCTGGCAACGGGACCAGCTGACCCGCTTCCTCCGGCGCCTCTACGTCGAATGCAAAATCGACGATCCGGCATTGCTCGTCTCCGCCGCGCCCTTCGGCATCGCGGAGAAGGACCGGATTCCCGGCTACGGAGGATTCAGCGATGGGGCGAAGTTCGGCGTCGAGCCGGAGGCCTGGCTGCGTGCGGGGGTCCTCGACGTCCTTGTTCCGCAAATCTACTGGGACCTGCCCGATCCCGAGCCAAACTACGCCCGGCTCGTCCGTGACTGGATGCGCCACAACCAAAGCGGCCGCCCCATCTGGCCCGGGTCCGCCCTCGGAAGGTTCGGCGGCGAGCAGCCGCTCGTTCCCGTCCAGCTCCGCCACGTCGCCCTCGCCCGCGCCTACGGAGCCGGCGGAAACGCGTTCTACAACTACTCGGGTGCCAAGCCGACGGAATGGATTTCCGCCGGTCGGCTCCTGTATCCGGCCCGTGCCCGTGTTCCCGTCCCTGCCCACATGCAACAGGGGCGCATCGGGCATATCGGCGGGACGATCGTGGACGGGACCGGCCGTCCGGTGGTCGATGCCTGGATCCGGATCCAGGGGGATCCGGTAACGTACCTGAGTTGTGGGGACGGTTTCTTTGCGGTGCCGGGCAAGGCGCCCGGTGTCTATACGCTCGAGGTGCGATCCGGCTCCTCCGGGACCGTTGTCCGGGTGCCGGTACGTCCCGGATCCGTCGTACGCCCCCGCATCGTTCTCGATTGATTATCCGGCCAAGGCCCGCCGCCGCGACAGAATCTCCTGCACCCGTGGAAGGATCAGCTCCCCGTGGTGCCGGCTGTTCTCGATGAACACGTGGCCGCTGATGTTGCCGAAGGTGATGACGCCGCAGACAAAGAGGCCGGGAACGTTGGACTCGAGCGTGGCCATGTCGTGCGCCGGGCGGTTGGAGCCTTCCTCGAGATCGATGCCGATCGACCGCAGGAAGCCCACTGGCGGGTCGTAACCCAGCATCGGCAACACGACGTCATTTTCGATCGTCTCGATCCGGCCGGACTCGGTCTCGATATCCACCGTGTCCCAGCCGATGCGATGCACATGGGATCCGAGAAAGGCGCGGATCTCGCTGTTCTTGATGCGATTTTCAATGTCCGGACGGAGCCAGTATTTCAGGCCGCGGCCGGTGAACTCCTTGCGGCGATAGCTGAGGGTGACTTCGGCGCCGTTGCGCCAGAGGGTGAGCGCCGTTTCCACGGCGGAGTTCCGCCCGCCCACCACCAGCACCCGCCGCCCGACGTAGTCGTGTGGCTCGGTGAAGCGATAGCAGACCTTGGGCAAGTCGGCCCCCGGCACCTCGAGCTTTCGCGGCGCCTCCCACGCACCAACGGCGGCCACCACCGTCGCGGCGCGCACCACCTCGGGCGGACGTCCCTCCCGCGTGATCGTCACGTCGAACACTTCGTCCTCTCGTCGCTGGACCGCCGTCACCGGTCTATAAGTATAGACAGGAATCCTGTGGAACTTTGCAAACTGGACAAGGTAATCGAGGTATTGCTGGCGGGTGGGCTTGTCCTCCGCATTCTGGATGGGAAAGCCGGCGAGCTCCAGGTTCTCGTTGGTGGAGAAGAAGCGCATGAATGTGGGGTAGCGGGCGATGTGTTCCGCAATGGGGCCCTTTTCGTAGACGGCGACGTTGAGCCTCGCCGCCTGGAGGGTATGGGCCACGGCGAGCCCCGCCGGCCCGGCGCCAATGATGAGTGTATCGAGAAGGTGATCAGCCATATCCTGAATGTTGCCTGGGGAAGTTGGGGAAACCGGCGGCTTCCGTTTCTGTCGTGGGGCAAAATCCTTGCCCGGGAAGCCTCGGCGGGCCAAATGGACTGGCTGACGGAAAACCATCTCCGGCGCAAAGGAAAGCACACCATGGAATTTTCACGGCGGATTCAATCGGGTGTCCTCGCCTTGCTCGCGGTTACCGGTGCGCCCGCGCAAACCGTGCTGATCGAGGCCGACGTGGCCGGCGAGAATAACGAGTTTTACGAGGAGGTCTCGGGCGCCTGGGTCGAGGACGACGCGCCCCTGCGCGGCGAAGGTCTCAAGGAAGGTCTGCGCGCCCGCGCCGTCCGCGCCGCCGCGGGCAACCTTGCCGGCACCGTCGCCTTCACCCCTGTCCTCCCCCTACCCGGTACCTACACGGTCGACATCATCTATCCGGAAACGGCCAATGCCCGTGCCGTAACCGTGACGCTCGAAGGCGACAACTACCAGGAAAGCCGGGCCATCACCGTCGGCCAGTTCCCGAACGAGTGGCTGCGTGTGGGCGAGATTCCTGTAGGGTCCGCCGAGGATGTCACGCTGCGGTTTTTCCTCGGCTCTTCCGAGGTTCCCTTCACGCCGGCCCGCCCGTATGCCTTCGCCATCGGCGCCGCCCGATTCTCGCTCGACAGTCCGCAGGCAAACCTCGCGCTGATGCCTTCCGGAAACGACACCCCGACGCCGATGACCGCTCCGCAGCCGGGTGATGTCGCCAGCCCCTTCGATGCACCGGCCAGCAGTGTCCCCGAAAGCCCCTTCAACGAGCCGGCTCCGGAACCGGTCCAGTCACCCTTCAGCGCCCCCGGCCGCGCCCCGGCTGCCGATCCCTTCGACGCCCCCGGCCGCACGACCCTTCGCGACCCTGCCTCCGAAGGCGCCGTCATCTCCGAGGAGATGGTCCAGCAGCCTGTTACCATTGGGTCGCCCCCCTCCGCGGCGCCCGCCTCCATGGCCAGTGCGCTCCCCCCGGCGCGCCTCCACGACAGCCTCGATGCCGCCAAGGCTGCCGCCGTCCAGTCCCGTCGCCCGGTTCTCCTCCTCTTCAGCGGCGACAACTTCGCCTCCGAGCAATTCGAATCCATCCTCGCCACCGACCGCGTCCGCAGCGAGCTCGCCCGGTTCGAGGTCGTCCGCCTCGACTATCGCGACAACCGCCCCCTCGCTCGCCGGTACGCTGTCGACCGATATCCGTATACCGTCGTGCTCAACCCCGCCGGCTACACGGTCGGCCACGTCGCGCCGATCCTCCAACCCCTTGAACTCGCGCGGGAACTCACCACCTACACCCAATCGATCTCTTTCTGACCATGGAGGACGACGAGGTCCAGAAGGACCCCACGCTCGAGTTGTTCCGCCGCTCGCTTGACGACCTCGACTCGTCCCGGGGGTTCTTCCGTGCGGCCCTCTATGTCTCCACCGTTCAGGAGTTTCCCAAGCCTGCCGGCTGGGAAGCAGAGACGTTCTCGCGACTCGAAGGACTCATCGAAAATGCCCGCCACGCCCTTACCCTGCCCCCGGAGGGTCCCCGCGGGGCGGCCGACCTCGATGCCTTTGTCCACTGGTTCACCGACGAGGAGAGGTTTCACGGCAATCGGGAGTCCTATCAGGATCCCCTCAACAGCTGCCTCGATGCGGTGCTGGAGCGGCGCATGGGCCTGCCCATTACGCTTTCGGTGCTGTTCGTGACGATTGCCCGCGAGGCCGGCTTCGATGCCTACGGGGTCGGCGCGCCCGGCCACTTTCTTGTCGGCATCGACCTGCCATCGGACCGCGTCTATCTCAGCCCCTTCGATGGCGCGGTCATGATGGATCGGGACAACGCCGCCGAATACATTGCCCAGATGACCGGCCTCGACATCCTGGATGTCCGGCCGACGCTCCGCCGCACCCCGGCCGACGAGATCATCGGCCGCATGCTCAACAACCTCAAGGTTGCCTACGCCAACGAGGGCGACATCGATCGGTTGTTGCGGACCCTCGATTATCTCCTGGAACTCACGCCCGATAACCTGACCGAGCTGCGCAATCGGGGGCTGATCCTCCTGCGCAAGGGGGAGAAACGCCGCGGCGCCGAGGATCTCCTGCAATACATACGGCGCCATCCAGAGCCGGACGACCTGGAAATCATCAGCCGCGAGGCCCGCCGCGCCCTCGACTCCGACTAGGCCGGCCGACCCCTCCCGCCCCGGACCTGTTGGAAAAGGAAAAGCCCCCCGGCATGGCGCCGGGGGGCTGATGGTTCCTGGGATTGGCTGAGCGCTTACTCGAAAGTATTCCAGTCGCGCACGTCGGTGGTGCCCGACTCGATCGTGGAGACGGTCAGGAGGTCGGTCTCGAAGTCGACCGAGACGCCGGCGGCCTCGTGTTCGATCACGATGCCGAGGTCCGTCGCCGTGCCCTTGTCGCTGTCGATTACCCGGGCCCGCTCGTCTCCGACCGCCCGCTGGCCGGCATCTGCGCCTGGGCCAGCACGCTCGGGTGTTGAGGCTCTTCAAGATAAGTGTATCCGTTGAGCCCGTCGATGTAGAAACGGAGGAGCTGGGCGCTTTCCTCGAGGCTGAGGCGCCGCTCGCGGACCGCCCGCTCCACTTCCCGGCGGAACCGCGCGATCAGATCCTTCACCTCGAACTGAACATAGCTCAGCACCTCCGACACCGTGTCCCCCTCCACGAGGTGCTTGATGTCCGGCTCGCCGTCCTCGTCCAGATAGATGTGGACCGCATTGGTGTCGCCAAAAAGGTTGTGGAGGTCGCCGAGGATCTCCTGGTACGCGCCGAGGAGAAAGATGCCCAGATAGTAGGGTTCACCGCGCAGGGGGTGGAGCTCCAGGGTGCGCTTGACCTGGGTGGGATGGACGAAGTGGTCGATCTTGCCGTCAGAATCGCAGGTGATGTCGGCGAGGATACCGCGCTGGGTGGGTTCCTCGTCCAGGCGATGAATCGGCATGACGGGAAAGAGCTGCTGGATGGCCCAGCTGTCGGGCATCGACTGAAAGACGGAGAAGTTGCAGAAGTAGGTCTCCGCCATGAGTTCGTCGAGGCCCTCGAGTTCTTCGGGGTAGTGGTTGAGGGAGCGGGCGACTTTCTGGACGCGGCGGCAGACGCGCCAGAACAGGGCCTCCGCGCGGGCGCGCTCCTCGAGCGACAGGTAGCCGAGGTTGAAGAGGTTGATGGCTTCCTCGCGTGCCTGCACGGCGTCGTGGTAATGCTCGAGGAAGTTCTTGGGGGTGAACTCGGTCTCGATGTCGTGGAGGTCGTGGAGGGGCTGGGCGTCCTCGTCGGCGGGGGTGGGGATCTCACCCAGCTCGACGGATTCCGCGCTGGTGCTTCCCAGCACATTGGTGATCAGCAGACTGTGGTAGGCGATCATGGCGCGGCCCGATTCCGAGAGAATCATCGGGTGCGGGACCCCGGCATCGTCGCACACCGTCTTGATGCGGTAGACGACGTCGTTTGCGTATTCGTCGAGGGTGTAGTTGATGGAGGATTCGATGGTGGAGCGCGAGCCGTCGTAGTCGACGCCGAGGCCGCCCCCGACGTCGAGAAACTGCATGCCGGCGCCGGCCTTGTGGAGCTCCACGAAGAGCCGCGCCGCCTCGGTGATGGCCGCCTTGATCTGGCGGATATTCGAAACCTGGCTGCCCATGTGGAAGTGGAGGAGCTGGAGGCAGTCGGCCATGTCCCGCTCGCGGAGATAGTCAAGGGCGCGGATCATCTCGGGGATCGTGAGGCCGAACTTCGATCGGATGCCGGCGCTTGATTCCCACCGGCCGATGCCTCGCGAGGCCAGCTTGGCCCGGACGCCGATCCGCGGCCGCACCCCATGCTTCTCCGCGTAGGTTACGATCATCTCCAATTCCGAGAACTTCTCGACGATGGGAATGACCATCTTGCCGATCTTCGTCGCGAGGATCACCGACTCGATGAATTCGTCGTCCTTGAAGCCGTTGCAGACGATCGGCATGTCGCGATTCTCGACAAGGGCCATCACCGCCAGCAGCTCGGGCTTTGAACCCGCCTCGATGCCGAAGCCGAGCGGTTCCGCGTACTCTAGGTACTCGTGGACCACGTGGCTTTGTTGGTTCACCTTGATCGGGTAGATCCCGGCGTAGCGGTTCTGGTACTCCTCGACCTCGATGGCCTTGTGAAAGGCCGCGTGGATCTCGCCGAGGCGGTGCTGGAGCAGTTGGGGGACCCGCAGCAGGATCGGAGGCAGGACGCCGCGGGCCAGTAGCGAATCCATCAGCGTCTTGAGGTCCAGCGAGGGCCCCTCGCCCTTGTCCGGGTGCAGCAGCAGGTGACCCTCCCCGGAGATCGACAGATACGACGCCCCCCACTTGTCGAGCCCGTACAGCTCGGTGGAGTCCTGAATTTTCCAGCGTTCAATGCCGCGCGCGGAGCCTCGTGCCACCGGTCGACCTCCCTTGGCCAAAGTCAAGCCGGCGAGTTCTCGGGGCGGGGGGCGGTGCTGGCAAGGGGGAAACGTTCCTTGGGGGAATTGTCACCGGGGCATGGTGGCAAGGACGACCGCATGGGTGGCCGTCCGAAGGGCGGGATGGGCGGCTCCCGGGCCCGGATCGCCGCGCCCCACGGCGTCCCGTTCCTCAAGCGGGCGAATCTCCACCGGATCCGCGAAGCCCGCCCGGCGCACCAGCTTCACCAGCTCCCCCGGCGTATACACGCGCATCTCCAGCCTCCACTCCTGAACGTCCCCATCCCATTCCCATCGGCCCTTCGCCTCGAGCCGGTTGGTCTCGCCGTTGAAGCGCCAGGCCTCCTGGAGCCTCGCCTTGCCTTGGATGCGGACCGCCGCCGGGGTGTCCTTCACCGCCTGGCGCATGCCGGCCCGCAAGGGCACCTCCATCAGCAGCCGCGCTCCCGGCGCGAGCACCCGGGCGATCTCGCCGAGCAGGTCCCGGTTCTCCGCATCCGGAAAGTAACCGAAGGTGTTGAAGAGCATGTAGGCGCCCGCGAGGGAGCGGTCGAGAAAAGGGAGCCGGCGCATGTCGGCGCGGAGGAGCCGGTTGCGGAGCGAGTGCGGAGCCTGGTGGAGGAGCGCCGCCGTGAGGTCGATCCCCACAGCGGGAATCCGTGCCGTCCGCAGCGGGCGGAGATGCCGGCCGTAGGCGCAACCGATGTCCAGCACCGGCGCCGCGGCATCGGCAAAGATCCGTCGGAGCAGCGCCACCTCCGCCGCCTGGTCAAGGTCCGGCGCCAGAGGGCCGCGGTACAGCGCTCCGTACAGGTGGGAGAAGTAGTCCTGCCACCAAGGCGGGGACGGGTCTGCCGTCAAAATTCTTCCCCCTCGTCTCCCTTGCTGTCCACGTCGGCCACGGTCTCGCCCGAGGACTGGCGGCGGTGGCTCGCCGTCAGCCGGTCCAGCCCGTACATCTTGATCTTCTTGTCGAGGGTTGGTCGCGAAATGCCGAGCTGACGGGCGGCCTGCGACTTCTGTCCCCCCGATTCTACCAGCGCCCGCGAGATCTCCTCCCGCTCGATCATCTCCGTCAGCATTTGCAACCGAGGGAGCTTGACCGTCGTGCTTTCCTCGTCGTTGCCCACCTCGCGGGGGACCATTGGCTCGTCAATGATGTGGCCACTGCAAAGGAGCATGATCCGCTCGAGAACGTTGCGCAGTTCGCGGACGTTTCCCGGCCAGTGGTGCGAGAGGAGCCGACGATAGGCCCGCGGCGTTACTGCGTACTCCCTCGCGACCGCGTTGTCCTCCCGGATTTGCCGGATGAGGTAAGGCACCAACTCGGGGATGTCCTCAATCCGATCGCGCAAGGGGGGAACGGAAAGGTTCAGCACATGGATGCGGTGGTAGAGGTCGCGGCGGAAGGTGCCCTCCTCGACCATCTGCTCGAGGTTACGGTTTGTGGCGCAGAGGAACCGGACGTCGGCGCGGACCGACTCGTTCCCGCCCACGCGAAAGAACGGCTGGCCCTCGATGACGCGCAGGAGCTTCGCCTGGAGATCCGGATCGAGATCGCCGATTTCGTCGAGAAAGAGCGTGCCCCCATCCGCCAGTTCCACCTTGCCGATGCGTCGCTCAGCCGCCCCGGTAAAGGCGCCTCGCTCGTGCCCAAACAGTTCCGCCTCTGTCAACTCGGAGACCATGCAGGCGCAGTTCACCTCGATATAGGGGCCGAAGCGCCGCGGCGACAACTGGTGGACGGCCCGGGCACAGAGTTCCTTGCCGGTTCCCGATTCGCCGCGGATCAGCACCGTCACATTGGTGCCCGCAAAGCTCCGGATCTGCGTGCGGAGCACATTCATCGGCTCGCTGCTGCCGACGATGCCCAGGTGATCCGGGAGCAGCTGGGCCGATCCCTGCGCCAGCATCTGGCCGAGGGGGAGCGCCCGCAGGCATTCGGAAAGGGTCTCGGCAAACTCCAGATCCAGGGGCTCGAAGGGGCGTGCGTTTTCCCGGCCAAGAACGACCACGGCGGCCGCCCTTCCCTCCGCGTGGATGGGAAAGAACAGGGTGGTCCAGGCGACAGGGCGCTTGAGGAAATCCGCCTTCCAGGTGGCGCCCCGCTCCATCGCCGTCAACACGGCGCGGTCCTCTTCGCCGAGGTTGACCGGCCCTTCGACGAAGATGGCGTCGAGGCCCGGCGGGGCACTGTAGATGCCGACCGCATCGGCCTGGAGCGAGCGGCGGATGGCAGAGGAGAAGGCGCTGATGGAGTGGCGGATGCGGCTGAGTGCCGCGAGCCGCGCGGTCAATTCGCTCGCCCGGCGGAGGATCAGCCGGTTCACCCGCAGGTGGTCGCCTCCCTTGGGACCCCCCGCCGAGGAGCCCTCACGCGTCTCCACATCGGCCGGTGCCCGGTCTGCCCGGGCGGACTCCTGCGGCGTGACTTCCACCACGGCGATCTGCGTCCGCCCGATGCGCAGATGGTCTTCCGATTTGAGGACCGTCGGCTCGCGGATTTCACGGCCGTTTACATACGTGCCGTTCTTGCTCCCGAGGTCGCGAACGATCAACTGGCCATCGAGCCACTCGACGACCGCGTGGTGGCGCGAGACGAGATCGTCGGTGACGGGGACGCGCGACTGGGGGTCGCGGCCGAGGACCGCCGGGCGGTCCACCAGGACGCGGTGGCCCTGGCCGGTGCCGCTGATCACCAGGAGCGCGAGGTGGCAGGGGAGGGTTTCCGGATCGGGCGGGATCGGGCTCATGTCAGTGGGGGCATATTCACAGGGCAGACTTCTGCGCACTCGTGGTGGCAGGTGTGTCAATCTGGTTTACAAGCATCCTTTGGACCGATTCCGGACGCAAGGTTAAGTGCTTGTTTTCGAGGGCTGAGGACCCACTTCGAGTTGTAAAGGATGTTGGCACGTTTCAGGTTAACAGCCTTACCGCACGGGAGAAGGGCCGTCCTACCCCGGTTCCCCCCGCTCGCTTCTGTTTTCCAGAGGCGATTCAAATAGAAGCCGCATTTGTTCGTGGGGTCCAGATGCCGGCTTCTTTCCCGCTCCCGCTCCGGCATCTGCCGGAGCGGGAGCTTACTTTCCGGCACCGGCCGGCGCCCCTTCAGCCCCCCGACTCCTTCAATTGCTTCTGGAGAAGGTCGCGCTCCTTCTTGAGCAGGGCGACCTCCTTCATCGCGGAGTGGTAGCCGGCGTCGGCCTTCTGGCGGCCCTTAAAGATCCAGACGATGGTCCGATAGACGGCGACCAGCAGCATGAGGGCGGTGAGACCCACCAGGACGAAGTAATCGTTGGCGGTTTCGAACCAACCGACGACTGGCTGGGCGCCAACGCTTTGGGCGATGGGAATGCCGTAAACCCAGATCGCCCCGATGACGAGGAAGGAGATCCAGGCGGGGAGGGGGAACACCTGGTTGCGGGTGTTGAGGGAGGGGACGCGGTTGGCGTCGACCTTGAGTTTGATCTGGCGATCGAGTTCGGCGATGCGCTCGAGGGTTTGCGTTCGGTTCACCGTGCACGCTCCTCCGTGCGCCTTCTCGCGGGTCCCCGTCTCGGGTCAGGATGGTTCCGCGGACTCGAAGGACGCATAGACGATGGATTGGGCAATGTCTTGCGCCGTGGAAGTTCCCAGCAGGAGTTCGATGACGGCAAGGGCAAAGGGGACGGCGGTGCCGGCGCCCCGGCTGGTGACAAGGCGGCCGTGGCGGACGACCGGATCGTGGCGAAGGAGGGCGCCGGCCATGTCGGTCTCCGCCTTGGGGAAGCAGGTGGCGGGCACGCCATCGAGGATGCCGAGGTCGGCGAGGAAGGTGGGGGCGGCGCAGATGGCGGCGAGGGGCCGGCCGGCCTCATGGTGGATCCGGACCATGTTCCTGAGGGGTTCGTGCTGGCGGAGTTGGCGCGTGCCCGGGCCGCCGGGGAGCAGGATCAAGTCGAACGCACGGGAGAGCTCATCGTCGAGCACCGAGTCAGTCTCGACCGTGATCTGGTGCGAGCCGGTGGCGGTGCGCTTGCCGATGCCGGCGGTGGTGACGTGGACGCCGGCGCGCCGCAGGAGATCGATGGAGGTGACGGCCTCGACTTCCTCGAAGCCGTCGATGAGCGGGATAAGAACGGTGGGCATGGCGGTGATCCCTGAAAAGAGAGTGTACGCACAGGTGGATGGTGTGTACCGAATGGTACGGGGTTCGTCCAGCCCCGAGGGCGACAACCCGGAGAAGTCTGCTGGAACTGTGGGGGTTAACTGCAACCCACGTTGCGGGTGAGCCAGTTGCATTGGGGTGAGGAACAAACGTGAAAGCCGCCCGGGGCGGCGGAAGGACGTGGACAATGGCGGCAAGGCTGGCACCGGTGGAGGGCGGGGCACCGTGGGGCGAGCGGGAGGCGCGCCACCTGCTGAACCGCGCGGGTTTCGGGGTGGCGCTGGAGCGGATCCCGGCGATTGTTGCAGCGGGACGGGAGGCGTCGGTCGATGCGCTCGTGTTCGACGACGGGCGGGCGGAAACCCATCCGGAGCCGGACTTCCTTACCCCGGCGGAAGACATGCTGGAGATGGTGCGGATGGCGCGCGAGGTGGAGGACCGGGACGAGCGCCGGGCGATGGTCCGCAACCGGCTCCGCGACCAGCGGCTCGAGGTCGGCCGGCTCCAGGCCTGGTGGCTCGACCGCATGGCCGCCACCACCAGGCCCCTGCGCGAGAAGATGGCGCTCTTCTGGCACGGTCACTTCGCCACCAGCGCCCGCGAAGTTCGCCAACCCCTCTACAACTACCAGCTCAATACGATCTTTCGCGAGCACGGGATGGGGAGTTTCAAGGACCTTGTCTTTGCCGTGGGCAAATCGCCCGCCATGTTGAACTACCTGAACAACAAGCAGAACCGCAAGGGGCAGCCGAACGAGAACTGGGCCCGGGAACTCATGGAGCTGTTTACCATGGGAATCGGGAGCTATACGGAGGAGGACATCCGCGAGGCGGCCCGCGCCTTCACCGGATATACGGAGCGGGAGGGCCAGTTCACCTTCGTGGCGCGCCAGCACGACGAAGGGATCAAGACCTTCCTCGGCCGGACGGGACCGTTCGACGGCAGGGACATCATCGACATTATTTTCGAACAGCCGGAGACGGCGCGGTTCGTCCCGCGGAAGATCTGGGAGTACCTTGTCTATGCGGATCCGGACGAGGATGTGGTGGAGGAACTGGCGGGGGTGTTCCGCGACAACAACTTCGGGCTGCGACCGCTCCTGCGCACGATCCTCCTCTCGCGGGAGTTCTACAGTGAGCGGGCACTCGGTAACCAGGTGAAGTCGCCGGTGCAGTTCTGGGTGATGCTGCGGGATCAACTGGGGCTGGAGGACGTGCCGGCGCGGATGGTGACGATGGCGCTGCGGGGCCTCGGACAGGACCTCTTTTATCCGCCGAATGTGAAGGGGTGGCCGGGCGACCGGGCCTGGATCACGAGCAACTCGCTGCTGCTCCGTTACAACATCCCGGCATATGTGCTGTTGGGCGAGCGGCCAACGGGGGGGCGCGCCCTCGAGCTGGACGAGACGCCTGGCGGGGCCGTGAGCGAGCGCCTCGAGCGCCTCCGGGAGAGGCGGAGGCGGGAGCGAATTCGAGACACCTCGGCGCTGTATGCGTCGATGGGCGGAAAGTCCGCGCCCGAGGTGGTCCGCGGTCTGGGCGGTCGGCTCCTCGGACGGGAGCTGGAGGACGCCCAGGTCGACGCCATCGCCGCCGTTCTCGCCGGCGAGGAAGGCGACCGCTGGCGCCTGTCCGTCTCGAGCCTTGGTCGCGAACGCGCCGCCGCCACCCTTCATCTCTTGCTTTCCCTCGCGGAATACCAGTTGTGTTAGGACACCTGCAAAAAAGGACCGGACCGATGGCCGACGCACGCTATGTCTTCACAAGGCGCGAGTTCCTCCGGGGGGCGCTCATAGCCGGGGCAGGCATGACCCTTCCCGCCTTCCTCACCGAGGCGGTTTCCGCCAACGCGGTCGAGGGCCACCTGCCCGGGTTCAAGGATGACCGCATCCTGGTGGTGATCCAACTCGGTGGTGGAAACGACGGGCTGAACACGATCGTGCCTTACGGCGACGATGCGTATTACCGGTCGCGCCAGGTGCTCCGGGTGGAGCGTCAGCAACTCCTTCGTCTGGACGACCAGCTCGCGATGAACGACGCGATGACGGGGTTGAAGGAGCTCTATGACGAAGGGGGGCTGGGAATCGTCAACGGCGTCGGGTATCCGAACCCGAACCGCTCGCACTTCCGCTCGATGGAGATCTGGCAGACGGCGGTGGATTCGGACCGTTACAGCGAGACGGGATGGGTGGGCCGATACTTTGACCACTGCTGCAGCGGGACTCCGGAGCCCCAGGCGGGCGTGCACGTGGGGCCGGGGGAGATGCCGCAGGCCTTCACCGGGCGGAGCGGTGCCGGGGTGGGATTCACAGACCCGGAGCGGTTTCGCTGGGCGACGGGGGGCGTTGAGGGCCTTGAGGACGCCTTTGCCCGTGCCAACCAGCTCGATACCGTTCGCACGTCCGCGAACGAGACCGACAACCTGGATTTCCTCCGGCACATGACCAACAATGCGGTGATCGCGTCGGAGGATGTGCAGCGGGCGGGGCGGACGCGGCGCCAGCCGGTGGACTACCCCGCGTCCGCATTGGCAAACCAGCTGAGGACGATCGCGACGTTGATCGCCGGCGGACTCCCGACGCGGATCTACTACACGTCGCTGACGGGCTTTGACACCCATGCGAACCAGTCGGCCACGCACCGCCGTTTGCTCGAGCAGTTCAGCGGCGCCCTGCCGGCGTTCCTCCGCGACCTGAAGAAGATCGGCGTGGCGGACCGCGTGCAGGTTATGTGCTTCAGCGAGTTCGGCCGCCGTGTGGAGGAGAATGCGAGCAGGGGGACGGACCATGGGACGGCGGGGCCGATGTTCCTCGCCGGGGCGGGCATCACGCCCGGCCTCCACGGCCAATACCCCAGCCTCACGGACCTGGACGGGGGCGACCTCAGGCACACGGTGGATTTCCGAAGCGTCTATACGGACGTGCTGGAGGGATGGTTCGGTGCGGACGCCAGCCGCGTGGTCGGCCGGAAATTCCAGCGGGCAGGAATCGTGAAGGGATAGCGACCGGGGAGCGGGGAAGAAAACTGGGGATGCGAGGAAAAGGGGGAAGGGAGAAGGGGAGACCTGAATCGATGTTCAGTGGGCGAGGGATTCGAGTTTCTTTTCGAGTTCCGTTTTACGCAGTGCCGTCAGCAATTCCTCGAGGTTCCCCTCGATGACGCTTTCGAGGTTATAGAGGGTGAGGTTGATGCGGTGGTCGGTAATGCGGTTCTGGGGGAAGTTGTAGGTGCGGATGCGTTCGCTGCGGTCGCCGGAGCCGACCATGGACTTGCGCAGGTCGCCACGGGCTTTCAGGTCCTTTTCGATTTCGGCCTCGAGGAGGCGACTGCGCAGCACGCGCAGGGCCTTTTCCTTGTTGCGGAGCTGGCTGCGCTCGTCCTGACAGGTAACGATGATGCCGGTGGGGATGTGGAGGAGGCGCACGGCGGAGTAGGTGGTGTTGACGCCCTGGCCGCCGGGGCCGCTGGCGCACATGGTGTCGACGCGGATGTCGGCCTCCCGGAGGTCGACATCGGTTTCGCCGGCCTCGGGGAGGACGGCGACGGTGGCGGCGCTGGTGTGAATGCGGCCCTGGGTTTCTGTGACTGGCACGCGCTGGACCCGGTGGGCGCCGCCCTCCCACTTGAGCCATGAATAGACGCGCTCGCCGGAGATCATGGCGATGACCTCGCGATAGCCGCCGAGGGCGCTTTCCGTGGTGGAGAGAAGCTCGACCTTCCATCCGCGGAGTTCCGCATAGCGTGTATACATGCGGAGGAGGTCGCCGGCGAAGAGGCCGGCCTCGTCGCCGCCGGTGCCGGCGCGGATTTCGAGGAGGAGGTTGCGCTCGTCGAGGGGATCGGGGGGGAGGAGCAGGAGTTGGAGTTCCCGCGAGAGGTCGTCGACGAGGGGCTGGGCGTCTTCCAGTTCGGCCTCGGCGAGGGCACGGAGGTCGGCGTCCTTCTCGAGGCGAAGGATGTCTCGTGCCTCGGCGACGCGTTCCTCCGCGTGGAGGAGGCGGTCGGCGACGGCAAGGGTCTCGCGGGTGCGCTGGTGGTCGCGCCCAAGGTCGGCGAGGCGCCTCGGATCGGTTGCGGATTCGGGGGCGTTGAGCTGGTTCTCGAGTTCCGCGAGGTGTTCACGGAGCGAGTCGACGCGGTCGCGGGTGTTGAGCGGTGGGGCTGCCATGGAGTCAGGTTCCGGGTGGGGCGGCGGGCGTGTCGAGCGCCTTTTCGTATAGACGGTGCGTGCGATAATGGACGGCGCCCATGGCGGCGAGCTCGCGGTTCATGGCGTCGTTGTCCTCGAGGATCCAGCCGAGTTCCGCGGTTTCAAAACGGCTTTCGATGCCGTGGCGGACGACGCGGCTGACGAGCAGGGTTTCGATGCCACGGTTGCGAAATTCGGGGACGACCCCCATGGCGAGGACGCGGAGTTGGTGGAGGCGGCGGCGGAGGAGGAGGAAGATGCCGATTTCGAGGGGGCCGGTGCGGCCCCGAAGGTGGCGAAGGATCAGGTTGTAGTCGGGGAGGGCGAGGGCAAAGCCGGCGGGTGTGTTGTCGATCTCGATGAAGTGAACGAGTTGCGGGAGGAGGACGGGCCGGAGCGCGCGGGCCATGTGGCGGACCTCGCTTTCGGTCATGGGGACGAAGCCCCAGTTGCCGGCCCAGGCGGCGTTGTAAATCCGGCGGACGAGGGCGAGCTCCTCGTCGAAGCGGGTCATGTCGATCCTTCGGGCGGTGACCTTGTGGCCCTGGCGCTCGAGTCGCTGGACCACCTTGTCGGCGAGGCGATCCATCCGCGGATTGTAGGAATGGGTGCTGACCCACCAGGTCAGGAGGTCACGGGCTCTTGTATATCCGGCTGCTTCCACGAGGGCGGGATAGCTTTCCGGGTTCCAGGGGGTCATGAGGAAGGGGGGATTGGTGAAGCCGTGGACGAGGAGACCGACCTCCTCGTTGGTGGAGAAGGAGGCAGGCCCGCGAAGGGCGGTGAGGCCACGGCGGCGGGCCCATTGCCCGGCGGCGTCGAGGAGGGCGGCGAAGACCTCCGCCTCGGGCTCGGCGTCGAGAAAGCCAAAGAAGCCGATGCGCTCGTTGTGGTAGGTGTTGTGGAGGAAGTTCTCGATGGCGGCGATGCGGCCAACGCAGCGACGGCCGCGGAAGGCGAGGAAGTAGTCGACGCGGGCGTGTTCGTGAAAGGGATGGCGGTCTGTATCGAGGAGTTGGGCGACGTCGCGGCGGGGCGGCGGCACCCAGAGGCTGTCGCAGGCGTGGAGACGGTAGGCGATGTCGATGAAGAGGCGGAGGGCGCGGGCGCCCCGGACGGGAACAACGCGGACCGGGGCGGGGGTCAAGGCGTGGGGGGCTCCGGCTGCTCGCCGTTGGGGGCGGCGTCGGGGGTGGGCTCCTGCTGCTGGGTGGCGGCTTCGGGCTCGGCGGCCTGCTGGCGAATCTGCTCGATGGCGGCGAGGTATTGGTCGGCGCGCTGGGAGATGGCGGACTCGGGATTCTCGGCCTTCATCTGTTGGAAGTGGGCGATGGCCTCGTCGAAGCGGCCGGCGCGGACGTAGAGGTCGCCGATGGCGGTCTGGTCCTGGATGGCGCCGCGGGTCATGGGCTGCTCGCCCATGGCGCGGCGGCGGTAGTCGACGGCCTTGTCCACTTCGCCAAAGGCGGTGTGGTAGGTGGCGAGGGTGCGGAGAATGTCGACGCGGGCGGGGATCTCGAGTTCTTCCTCGAGGAGCGTCTCGAGGGTCATGACGCCCTGCTGGAAGAGTTCCACGGCCTCCTCCTCGCGCTCGGCCTGGCGGAGGTTGAGGGCCTTTCCGATGAGCACCTCGGCGACGATGCGGTCCTCGCCTTCCGGTTCGGTGCCGAGATAGAGATCGTAGACGTCGTTGCTGGCAAGGAAGTCGCCCTCGCGGCGGTGGTAAAGGGCGAGGAGTTCGCGGGCTTCGTGGCGGACGGCGGTCTCGCCGTTGACGATAATATCCTGCATGGCGGCGATGGCCTCGTCGCGTTCGGCCTCGTCGTCGGAGTCGGGGCGGAGGTTGATGGTGGCGCGGGCGACGCGGAAGCGCTCGTGGAGGTCGGGATTTCCCTGGGTGCGGGCAACCATCTCGTCGGCGAAGGCCTTGGCCTCGTCCACTTTGCCGAGCTCGAGATTGACGCCGATGGCGGCCTCGGCGGCGCGGACGACGGGGCTGCCCATTTGGGCGCCTTCGAAGCCTACCTGGTCGACGACGGCCTCGAACTGGGCGACGGCGTTCTCGAGGTTTTCCTGGCGGCCGAGGTTGAGATAGACGCTGGCGAGGGTGAGGCGCACGTCGGGGATGATGGCGCTGTCGGGCTCCTGGTTGATCAGTTCGCGCATCTTGAGGATGGCGAGAGCGAGCTGGCGCTCCTCGATGAGCTGCTGGGCCTCCTGGAAGCGTTCCTCGGGGGTGGAGGGGCCGCAGCCAATGAGGAAGGTGCTGGCCACGAGGAGAAGGGAGGCGACGAGGCGGAGAAAGAGATGACGAAAACGCATGGGGGCCTTTCGGTCGGGCGCCTGTTGGTTGGGGCGCGATGGAGCGCCCTTGCTTGCGGCGGCGGGGTGGACAGCGCAAGGAAAGATGGCCGGTTCCGGCTTGCCACGGGGCGGGGGTTTCCCTTGGTTGTGGCGCCCGGCGCGGCGGTGCGGGCGCCGGATTTCAACCAGACACGCGAGGCGACATGGAAATCGGGCTTCTGGGGCTGCCGGGGAGCGGCAAGACGACGGTGTTCAACGCCCTGACGGGCCAGTCGGCGGCGACGAGTCCATCGGGCAAGATCGAGGCAAACCAGGCGGTCGTCCCTGTTCCCGACCCCCGCGTTGACAAGCTGGCGGAGATCTTCAAGCCGAAGAAGAAGACCTACGCCACGATCAAATACGTGGACCTGGGCGGGGTGCAGGTAACGGAGGGGAGCGGCCTGCCGGCGCAGGCGCTGACACTGCTCGGCACGACGGACATGTTGCTGGTGGTGCTGCGGGGGTTCGATGGCGGCTACGGCACGCCGGACATCGCCAGCGACGCGGAGTCCATCGACCTGGAGATGACGGTGAGCGATCTGCAGAAGATCGAGAACCGGCTGGAGCGCATCGAGAAGCAGATCCGCCGGGCGACGGGCACGGAGAAGGAGCAGCTCGAACTGGAGAAGGCAGTGATCGAGCGGGTGAAGGACCCGGTGGAGGGAGGCCAGCCGCTCCGCGAGATGGACTTCACGGCGGAGGAACGGAAGGCGATTCGAGGGTTTCAGTTCCTGTCGCTGAAGCCCGCGCTGTACCTGGTGAACACGGACAGCGTGGAGGCCGTGGGCGACGGGGGCACGACGGCGGCGCTCGCGGAACGGACGAGCCGACCGGGGACGGGGGTGGATGCGCTCGCGGGCGAGATCGAGCAGGAGATCGCCCAGCTGCCCGAGGACGAGCGCGAGGAATTCCTCGCCACCTATGGCATCGAGCGGCCCGGCAGCGCGCGCATCATCACGCGAAGTTACGACCTGCTGGGGCTGATGTCGTTCCTTACGGCGGGAGAGGACGAGGTGCGGGCATGGACGATCCTGCGGGGGGCCACCGCGCCCGAGGCCGCCGGTGCCATCCACACGGACTTCCAGAAGGGCTTCATCCGGGCTGAAGTGGCCGCCTTCGCCGACCTCGTGGAACGCGGCAGCATGAAGGGATGCCGCGAGCATGGGGAACTGCGCACCGAGGGGAAGGACTATGTGATGAAGGACGGCGACGTGGTGGAGTTTCTGTTCAACCGCTAGTGGTGATGTCCTCGAGGATGGGACGCATGCGGAGGGCGAGGTCGTACCACTGGTCGGAAGCCTCCTCGCCGAGGTGCTCCAGGAGGATCTGGAGCTTGGCCATGCAGTTGGCCTCGTGGCGCTCGACGCGGTGCCGGCTTTCGTCGGTAAGGCTGATAAGGATCTGGCGACGGTCGTCGGGGTCCTGAACGCGGGTGACGAGGTTCATCTCGACAAGGCGCTCGACCATTTCGGAAGCGGCGGGGCGCGAGATGCCAATGGCCTGGGCGAGGGACTTAAGGTGGCAGGGCTCGTGGAGCTGGAGGGCGAGGAGCACACGCAACTGGGCGAAGGTGGGTTCCTTGCCGAGGCCCTCCCAGATGCGGCCGGGACGGTCCCCCTGGAGGAGAAAGGTTCGCATCAACTGCATATGTCGATGTAGGAACCGGGTCTTTTCGATGTTGTCGCAATGGGGAGAAGCGATTTTTCGCATCTGGTCGTCACCTCGAGGAACGTAAGAATGTCGCGACAACCGCACGGCCCTGTACAGATAAATCTTCATCGGGCATGGGTTTTGGATACATTCGCGACGAATCGATGAGTTGGTGATGGTTTTGACTTGCAAATAAATAAAGGCTTTGAGATGCCGACGTGTCGAGACCTGAAACGGAGCACGAGATGGACGAATCCCTCCGGCTTTTGATCGCGGAAGACGATGCGGAGCTGCGGTTGCTGCTCCAGCGGACCCTGGCACGGGAAGGGTTCAATGTGGTGACGGTGGCCGACGGGGCAGAGGCACTGGAGGAATTGGAGCGCCGCGAGTACCATCTGCTGATCTCCGACCTCCGGATGCCCCGGTGCGCTGGAGACACTCTTGTGGCTAAAGTGCGGGCCAGCCATCCCGGCCTCAAGGTCATCGTCATGAGCGGTTACGCGGAGCTGGACGATTTTCTCCGAGTCATCGACGCTGGGGCGGTGGATTTCGTCGCCAAGCCCTTCAAGATTCCCGATCTGCTGGATGTGATCGACCGGGCGATGGACCTCGCCAGCTGACCGCGTCCCCGTTTGCCCGTTGCGGCCCACAACTTGCCTCGATTGAAACATACCCCAAGCCGAAGGGTTGGTGTGCTGCACCCAACCCCAAACCCACCACACGGGAGTGTGACTCATGGCCTACAGCCTTCCCCCATTGCCCTACGACTACGGCGCTCTGGAACCGCACATTGACGCCCGCACGATGGAAATCCACCACACCAAGCATCACAACACCTACATCACGAAGGTGAACGAGGCGATCGCCGGGACGGATCTGGAGTCGAAGTCCGTGGAGGACCTCGTGTCGGACCTGAACGCGGTGCCCGACAACATCCGGACGGCGGTGCGAAACAACGGCGGTGGCCACGCCAATCATTCGCTCTTCTGGACAGTGCTGTCGCCATCCGGCGGCGGCAACCCGACGGGCGAGATTGCCTCGGCGATCGAGGCGGAACTTGGCGGATACGAAAAGTTCCAGGACGACTTCAGCAAGGCGGCGGCGGGCCGTTTCGGCAGCGGCTGGGCGTGGCTTTGCGTGCGCAACGGCAAGCTCGAAGTGGGATCCACCCCGAACCAGGACAGCCCGCTGATGGAGGGCGCCACGCCGATCCTCGGGCTCGATGTCTGGGAGCACGCCTACTACCTCAATTACCAGAACCGCCGGCCGGACTACATCGCGGCGTTTTTCAATGTGATCAATTGGGACGAAGTGAACCGGCGCTACAGCGCGGCGAAGTAAGCCATCCCCAGCGGTTCGATGACCTCCGGCCCGCCCCGCGCGGGCCGGTTTTTTCTGCCCTGCCGGCGGAGGTGACATGGTCAGACCCGACTTTGTAACGGCCGAGCGACTCGCCCGGGAGGCGCTGCCAGAGACGTGGCCGCGGCTTGTCCGCGCGACGGATCGCGACGTCCAGCGGCGCCTTGCCGCCGTGCTGGGATTCGTCGAGGGAGTGCGCCTGGCAGTGGCGCGCGGGGCCGAGACCGGCGGCACCCGGCTTCAGAGCGATGTGTTGCGTCTGACCCAGGAGGTGCAGGGGCTGGGTCGTGAGGACGCGTCGGCGGTGCGTGCGGAGTTTTCGGCGCTCGACGGGATTCTCCGCGAGTCGCCGCTGCGGCAGGCGTGGCTGGTGGAGGTGATCGACGGGGCGGTGCTCGAGCGAGGGCGCCTGCGCTATCGCGACTGGGCTCAGTTTGCCCAATTTGCGCGGACGGGTTTCACGGTGCCGATGCTGATGGCGGCGAGCCTGGTGGCGTCAGGCGATGTGAACGAGGAGGCGCTGGGTGCCGCGGGGGAGGCCTTCGCCCGCACGTGGGCCCTCGGGTCCGTCGGCCGGGAACTCGACCGCGGGCGGGTGCTGTTTCCGGAAAGTTTCCTGGCCGAGTGCGAGGTAAGCCGGGAGGATCTCGCGGCGCGGACCGCGACAGCGTCGTTTCAGGGGATGGTGGCGTTGGTGGCGGCGTCGGTGCGCGAGAGGGCGACGCTGGCGGGCCCGGCAATCGAGGCCTTGGGCGATGCGGGGCTCCAGCGGGTCGCCGCGCAGCGCCTGCATGATGAAGTTGCTGATGACGCGCCCGTCATTGGGGTGCATGCGCGGGCC
>CAYQTO010000005.1:46072-67045 GCA_964420455.1 uncultured Candidatus Sumerlaeota bacterium
TCGCCGCGCAGCGCCTGGCGGAGGCCGTCAACGAGGCGGAGGCCTGTGCGCGCCAGCCGGAACGATGCTTTGCCGCGGCGGAGGGGAAGCCGGCAGGGAGCTGGCTCCGGTGGCTTGGCCTTGGCGGCGGGGCATGAGGTTCGGTTGACGCCCCCCTTCACCTCCGCAACATACCTCCACGCTAATCCACAGGGAGCCCCCTGCTGATGGCCGTCCGCCCCGAGACGCTGCTGGACCCCTCGCGCATTATCGACGTCAAGGCGACGGACAAGACCGGCGCCCTGAACGAGATGATCGATGTGCTGGCGACATCGAAGCTCGTCACGGACAAGCGGGAGTTGGCGGAGAAAATCTTCGAGCGGGAGAAGGCCGCCTCCACCGGCGTCGGGTCGGGCATTGCGATCCCCCACGTGAAGATTGCCTCCATCAAGGACTTTGTCGCGGCAGTTGGCCGGAGCCGCGCCGGGCTTGATTTTGAATCCTTGGATGGCGCACCGACCCACATCATTGTGATGATTGGGTGTAACAACACCCAGTTGGCGGACTTCCTCAAGGTGCTGGCCCGGTTGGTGACGAAGCTTCGCCAGCCGGACCTGCAAAAGAAGATCCTGGAGGCGGGGACGCCGGCCGAGGTGCACGAACTCTTTGCCGGTGCCAACGGCGCCTTCGGCTAGGGGAAATTGGCGCGGCGACTGGTGATCGACGCCCGATGCGTGCGGGCGCGGCAGACGGGGGTCGGCATCGCGGCGTTCCGCCATCTCGTGGGTCTGGACGCGCTTGCGCAATCCGGCCGTCTGGGCCACTGGGAAATTCTTATCCTCCGGGACGCCTCGCAGACCCATGACCCGGCCTTTCTCGAGAGATGGCGGGCGCTCCGCTCGTTTGCCCTCGTTGATGTCGATGCGCCGCATGATGCCCATCCGGCGAGCGACCTTTGGATGCATGGGCGGTTGCCGGGTCTGCTTCGGCGGATGGGTGCGGCGGTGTTGTACTCGCCCGCCTTCGTGGGTCCGGTCGCCACGGGTTCCTCGGCCCATGTGGTGATGGTCCATGACGATATGGTCTGGAGCCAGCCGGGGTCATATCCCTGGCGGTTTCGGGCGTACCTGTCGGCGGCAACTCGGCTGGCGACGTGGCGGGCGGACCGGGTGTTGTTTCCCTCGGGCGCTGCGCTGCGCGCGTGCTCGCGGCGGCTGGGTCTTTCCCGCGGGCAGTGCGGTGTGGTGCACCATGGTGTGCCACGGGTGTTCTTTTCCCCGGTTGGTCCGGGGGGAGCACGCGAGCGGCTGGTCGTGTGCATCGCCTCGGCGGAGCCGCGCAAGAATCACGAGGTGCTGGCGCGGGCGCTGGCAAACCGGTCCGAAGTGCGGCTGTTGTTTGTCGGCTTTCAGGGCGCGGGGGCTGCGGGGCGGCTGGCGCGGTTGCGGCGCCTGGCGGGTTCGACCCCCATCGAGGTGATCGAGGCGGCAGACGAGACCCGGGTGGCCGGGATTCTCGGGCGCGCCGGCGTCGTGGCGCTTCCCTCGCGGGGCGAGGGCTTCGGGTTTCCCGTCCTCGAGGGCATGGCTGCGGGCACACCGCTGGTGTTGTCGGACCTTGCGGTATTTCGCGAGGTGGCGGGGGAGTGCGCCTTGTACAGGGACCCAGACGATGTGGGGGGATGGGCTCGTGCGCTGGAGGTGGCGCTGGCCGGGGGAGCCTCGGTGGAGGCGCGTGTGGCCTGTGGCAGGAAGCGGGCGGCGAGGATGACGCTGGAGGCGAGCGCGCGGGCGCTCCTCCGGGAATGTGCCCGGGCGTATAGACAGAGGCGGGCTAGAACCGGAGGCCGAACAGCTCGGTCCTGAGGTCGGGTTCGCGATGGCGGCCGACAAGGCCGAAGAGGAGGCGGGTGTGCCCCGTCTTCGTGCCGCCGGGGGCCTCGACGGATTCGTGGTCGAGAATCAACAGATTCAGCCTTCGGCGAACGGTTCCGTCCTGGAGCCTTTCGTGGAGATAGGCGGTGCCGAGGGCGCGTTCCCACCGCTCGCCGGTTTCCGTGTCGGTTTGCTTTTCCCAGAGGGTCCAGAGGGGGGCCCAGTTGCGCTCGATGGCGCGCTGGAGCCCGGCGTAGGGAATCAGGTGGAGGGTGTTCGTTTGGATGGTGCCGTTGCGCGATTCCATTCTGCGGAAGAAGGGGAAGATCATGCGCGAGCGTTCGAAGGTGCCGTCGTCGTGCTCGCGGAGACGCGAGGAGTAGAAGGGGAAGACATAGCTGCGCGTGTCGGTGTGGTCCTCGTGGGTGTTTACCAAGTAGCGGTGGAAGGGCCAGAGAATGGTCTTGTAGATGCGGGTGTCGTTGGAGACGCGGGTGTAGAAGGGAAAGAAGCCGCCGCCGGTGGTGGCGCGGGGGTCTGTTTCGATGCCCTCGATGGGAGTGCGGCGGCGTCCGAGGAACCAGAAGTAGCGTTCCTCGCGGATGCCCGTGCGGAGGTTTTCGTCAATGTTATAGAGGGCGAGGAAGTAGCCGCGGGTTCGGCGCTGGCCGACCTCGAGCTTGCCATAGAAGGGAAACAGCATGTCGAAGGTGAGGTTGGGGCGGCGCCATTTGGCGTAGAAGGGGAGGAACATGAAGAGCTCCTCCTCGTCGGGGTTGGACCTGGAAATGCGGCCGGATCGGTAGTGACCCAAGGGCCAGAGGAAAAAGCCGCGGGTGAACTCGTCCTCCTTGTGGACGCGGGCGAAGAGGGGCCAGACACGCCAGCCGGAGACGCGGGGTCCCGTATAGACAGCGAAGAAGGGCCAGAGGACCGTGTGGATTTCGTTGTAGTCGAGGCCGCTGCCCTGGTGGCTGTAGGTGAGGAGGGGCCAGAGGAAGAAGGCGATGCGGTCGCGGTTGAAGTAACCACGGATGTCGCCGGCGAGGGGGAACAGGGCGGCGAAGCTGACGGGGCGGTTGGGAAAAAAGGGCAGGGCGAGCTGGGCGTATTCTCCATACCAATAGAACGGGAAAAGAACCTGATAGCGGCCCACGTCGCCGACGTGGCCCTCGAACCAGAGGGGGAAGAGGAAGCGATCGAAATGCTCGACGCCGCGGCGCTCCTCGCTCCGCTGGTAGAAGAGGGGAAAGAGGTAGTTGCGGCGATAGTTGGTGGCGCCGCTGTATTCCGGGCGAAAGCGGTACGTATAGACGGGCCAGAGGAAGTCGAAGGCTCGCTCGTCGGAATCCTTCCAGGCTTCGTGGCTGAAGAGGGGATGAAGGGCGACGGTGCGTGATTCGGGGGTTTCACGAACGCGGAAGAGGGGCCAGAGGACCCAGGTGTCGGTGGTGAGGGTGTCGGCGGACTGGATGTGGCCCGTGTCGAAGAGGGGGAAGGCCTGGGCGTGGGAGTGCCGTGGAGCAAGGAGGGCAATGAGGCCCGCCAGCAGCAGGAGGAGGCCGCTCGGGTTGGTACGGCGGATGGACAGGGGTCAGGCTCCCTGGGCGGGGGGGATCTCGATAAAGAAGGTGGTCCCGAGCCCTTCCTCGGACTCAACCCGGATCGTGCCCCCCATGTCCTCGATCGCCTTCTTGCACATGGGGAGGCCGAGGCCCGTGCCGGCCGATCCCTTGGTGGTGAAGAAGGGAAAGAAGATTTTCTCGAGCTTTTCCCCGTCGATGCCCATGCCGTTGTCCTGAAGGGTGATGGTCAGGACGTCCTCGTCCTTGAGGGCGGTAGTGACGAGGATCTGGCCATTTTCGTGGTTCACGGCCTCGACCGCATTGACCAGCAGGTTCATCAGGGTGCGCTGGAGTCCGAGTTCGTCGAGCCGTCGCGCGGAGATGTTGTCGTCCAGGTCCAGCTCCAGGGTGATGCCCTTGTCGATGAGCTGCTCCTCGATTTCCTCGGCGATCGCACAGATGAGGTCATTGACGTCGACCTCGGTCAGTTCGGGGACCTTGTGGCTGCTGTATTCGAGCATGTCGCGGACGAGTTTGCCGATCTTGTCGATGCCCCGCTGGACGACCTTCCAGGAGTCGTTGGCGCCCTCGAGATCACCCTTTTCAAGGGCGCGGGAAAGCAGTTCGGCACCGCCCTGGGAAAGGAGAAGGATATTCTTCACGTTGTGGCTGATACCGGCGACGGTCTCGCCGACGGCGGCCAGGCGCTGGCGGTGAAGGGCCTCGCGCTGCATGCGCATGTGGGCGATGGCGACGGCGACTTCGGTGGCAACGATGGTAACAAATTCGAGGTCGTCCTGGTTGAAGGCGGAGCCGCGCTGGGTTTTGTCGAGGTGGATGGCGCCGATCACCCTTCCGCCAACGATCATCGGGGCGCAGATGGTCGAGCGGATTTCGTTGGCGAAGATGGACTCGCTGGCGCTGAAGCGGTCGTCGAACTGGGCATCGCGACTCAGGACGGCGACGCGTTCCTGCACAACCTGATTGAGGATGGTGCGGGAGACGCGGACCTTCTCGGGAACGATCGGCTGGTCGCGGTACTTGACGGCGGCAACATCGAGGTTTTCCGCCTCCGCATGAAAGCGTGTGAGGATCACGCCCCGGTCGGCGGACACGGCCACGAACAACGCATCCAGCACCCGCCCCAGGATGACTTCCTCGCGATCCACGTCGAGATCCCGCAGGACCTCGGAAAGGTGATACAACGCGGTCAGGCGCTGGTTGAGCCTGAAGAGGGTCGCCTTGTCGACCTTCTTGTCGGCCGCGGTGGAGATGACCGAGGACTTGGACTTGTCCGACACCTCCTCCGCGCGCAGGATGGACTTCTCGCCCACCGGGGATGAACCCGAATCGTCCTCAAAATCGACGATGTCCTTGCCGACAAGCGAGGACGAGCCAACCCCGGCGGCGTTCTCCTCCGGGAACTGAAACTGGAACGGCACGTTGCCAAAGACCACCTGGTCGCCATCGTGGATGGCCATCTGGGTGATGCGCTCGGAATTGACGGTGGTGCCGTTGGAGGAGTTGAGGTCCTGCAGGATGAAGAAGGCGCCGCGGCGGTCGATCCGCGCATGAAAGCGGGAGATGGAATCGAGCGACAGGACGATGTCGTTGCTGGGATGACGGCCGACGGTGATCTGATCGGCGTTCAGGATGTATTCCTCGAGCATCCCGGGCTGCGGCTTGGCGGGGACGAGACGGGCGGGCGCGGGATCGCTCATGGGATGGCGCGGGGGTTGGGCGTCAGCCGCCGTCGTCGAGCGAGGCGGTGACAAACGAGGGCTCGGGCCGCTCGTCCGCCTCGCGCAGCACCAGGTGCACCCGCTTTGTATCGGTGATGAAGAAGGGCATCGCCTCCATCACAAGGTCAAGGCCGGGCCACAGCCAGGGCGGTGCGTGGAAGCGTTCGCGTTGAAGGACGGGCTCGTAGCCCTCCTTGGAAGCGCCAAAGTCGTAGTACCAGTACCAGGTGAAGGGGTGCTCGAGAGGCGTTTCACCCAAGTTCACGCCGTTCATGGTGATGGTGGCGTCACTGGGTTCCGAGGTGACCACAACCTTGGAGCGCACGCAGCCGGTGGCGGCGAAAATCCCCGCAAGAACCACGGGAACGAGGGCAAGAAGGGGCAGTCGACGAGACATCGCGGCGCCTTGCGAAGGATGGATACATGCTTGTTCCATGGGAGGTTGGCTAGTGGCTTTCGGAAGTGTCAACACCTCGTTGGGGGAGGACGCCCTCGGGGGTGTTGCGGCGGGTGCGGAGGAGAATCTCGGAGGCGAGGCGGTCGGCGAGTGCCTCGGGGTCGCCGGTGGAGGTGGCGCGGACGACACGGCTGGCGAGAGGCTCGAGGACGATGTCGTAGGTGGCGGCCACCCGCTGGAGGTTTTCGCGGGTTTCATAGTACTCGCGGGAGTGGCGGCCGTCGAGCCGGGCCTCGGTGACCTCCGGCGGGACCTCGAGATAGACGACGACCTGGGGGAGGGGGAACTGGGCATTGAGGCGCTCGACGAGGCGGAAGGCCTCGCGGTCGCGAGCGTTATAGGCCAGAGAGCTGAAGAGGTATCGGGTGGTCAGGGCGAAGGCCCGGGGGCCAAGGAGGCTGGCAATGCCGCCCCGGGCGCGGAAGAGGTGCTCGTGGCGGTCCGCCGCGAAGAGGTAGGCGAGGTGGGCGTCGACGTCGCCGGAGTCGGACGAGAAGGAGTCCTCGCCCCGGAGGTAGCGGCGGATCTGGCGGCCGACCGCGCCGTCGGTAGGTTCCGCCGAGAGGTGAACCTCGAACCCCGCACGGCGCAGGCGCTCGGCAACGAGGCGCGACTGTGTCGACGTGCCCGAGCCGTCCACTCCCTCCACGGCGACGAATTGGCGCCAGGTGGGACCCCCATAGCGGGGCGGCGAAAACTCCGTTGCGGGATGTCGCTGTGCTTGACCCAAAATCTTGCCAGACCTCCTTACTGTTGGGCGCTCCCGGTGGTGGTTCCGACCCCTGAAGTCCCGTTTGCGCCGGGATCGCCGGCGGCCTCCACTGCGGGGTTGCCACCGTAGAACGCCTTGTACCTTCATAACCTGCAAGATTCGAGACAAGAGGCTTTCGGCGCTCCATGCCCGAGATTATCGTCAAACTCGGCGAACGCATCATCCACCGCTACTTCTTCGACAAGGACAACCTGTCGGTGGGGCGCGGGCGCGATAACGACATCGTCATCGAAAACCTTTCCGTCTCGCGCAATCACTGCCGTGTGAAGGTTACCGACGGCAAGTTCATCCTGACCGACATGAACTCCGCCAACGGGACCTTCGTCAACGGAGTGCGGGTGACCAAGACAGAGATCTACCACAACGACCAGATCCAGGTCGGCAAGCACACGCTGCTGTTCATCAATACGGACGAGGCGGGGATGGAGCCGGCCTCGGCGAACGACAGCATTGGCCTGCCCACGGATGCGGGCATCCCCGAGCCTCCTTCCACCCCGCCGCCCCCGCCGTCGCCGGTCGCGGCGCCCTCCGCCGTCGACTCCGCCCTCGTCGGCGTGCTCACCATCGTCAAGGGCAAGCAGGCCAACCAGTGTTTCCCCATCCACAAGGAAGAGACGACCATCGGCAGGGCGCCGGAAAACGATGTCCGGCTCCACGATTGGTTCGTCTCCAAGAAGCACGCGGTGCTGCGCCGTGTGGGCGAGGACTTCCTGCTGAAGGACCTCGAGAGCTGGCGCGGCACGACGGTGAACGGGTCGTCGATCAAGGAGGCCAAGTTGAGCTCCGGCGACGAGCTGGTCTTCGGGACCATGGTGGTGAACTTCACGGTGATGGAGCGGCTTGAGTGGGAGAAGATCCGGGACAAGCACGGGCCGCCGCCACTTCCGGAGGTGCCCGTCGTGCCGACGGCGGCCGAGGCGGCAGGTGCCGAGGAGCTTCCCTCCTCCCTGGATGGGCCGCCGATCACCGAGCCTCCCCCCCCGCCCCCGGGCCCCGCCGAGCTTCCCTCGCCGGAACCACCCCCAAGGCAACAGGCAGCGCCGGATGAAGGGTCGCTCCCGTCGCAGGTCGCGAAGGAAGACCTCGCCGTCCTGGAGGCGGAGGCGGACCTCCACGAGGGGACGCCGGAGGAGGAAGCGGACGACAGGCGCCTCGCCTGGGAACTGCTCCAGGCGGAACTCGCCCTCAATGCCGGGGTGGAGGAGGAGGACTTCACGTTTGTGGGTGACAACGGGGAGCTCGACGGGGAGGAAGCGGCCTTCCTGCGGCTTGGGGAAATCGACCTTGGCGCCCAGATGCAGGAGCGTCAGGACTGGATGCAGTCCGCGAGTGGCAACGCCACGAACGACGGCGAGGAGGAAGCGGAGGAATGGCGGGCACTTTCCGTGATCGTGCTGCCGGAGGAGGACGGCGAGGAATCGGCGAGGAGGAAGCCGGCGCCGGCGAAGGGGGCTCCCAAGCCCACGCCAGCCGCCGCCCAAGGCACCACCTCGGATGTTGACGCCTCGCTCGAGCAAGACATACGGATGTGGGAAAAGGCGCTCAGGAACAAGAGCCCGATCATTCGCAAGAACGCCGCACGAGAACTGAAAAAGCTCACTGGAAAAGACTATGACTGGAACTCCGAGCCAGCAGGGCCCTGAGCTCACCGACAAGCACCGCAAGGTCGGTGTGATCTCGGATATACACGGGAACCTTCAGGCCCTCAATTCCGTGCTGGAGGAGTTGGAGAACGAAGGGGTCGACAAGATCATCTGCTGCGGCGACGTGGTGGGCTACGGGGCGCGTCCCAACGAGTGCGTTGAGACCCTCCGTCGTCTCGAAATCCCCACCATCGCCGGCAACCACGACCACGCCGCCCTCCTCCTCACGGACATCTCGAACTTCAACGAGATCGCCAAGACCGCCGTCCTCTGGACCAAGCAGGTCCTCCGCGAGGACAACACCGAGTGGCTGCGCCAGCTTCCCCTCACCCTTCGCGACACCGCCAACGATGTCTTCTACGTCCATGCCTCGCCCAAGGAACCAGGCGAGTGGCACTACATCCTCACCATGGGCGAGGCGCGCACCAACTTCAACTACTTCACCGAGCAGATCTGCTTCATCGGCCACAGCCACCAGCCCTTCATCATTGAGAACGACGAGGGGAACCTCCAGTGCCCCACACGGCCGGAAATCGATCTGCGGGTCGGCTGCCGCTACCTGATCAATGTCGGTTCCGTTGGCCAGCCCCGCGACCACAACCCCCGCCCGTGCTTCGTCGTGCTCGACTTCGAAAACCGCAAGCTTGAGATCCGCCGCTGCGACTACGATCTGGATGCGTCCCAGAAGGCGATCCTCAACGCGGGGCTTCCCCGGGAGCTCGCCGAGCGGCTCGCCCACGGCATGTAGTCTTCTTCAGCGTTACCGGCGGGGCCCGCCTCCCCAGCGATGGGGTGTGTGCCGGTCTAGCGGAGAGGCAGCCCTTCCATCGCCGGTCGCCGGTAACGCCAGATCACGAAAACCCTGCGCCCGTTGCCGTCATTATACGCGGGGCCGCGATACACCTCGTCCGCCTCGTAGACGTTGACCGAGTGGCGCGTCCCCGTGAGGAGCCGCTCGCGCACGGCGAACTCCCGGGTGCCGTAGCCTGGAGCCACCTCGTCCTCGGGCACCGCGTGATACGCCAGCCAATCAATCGCACGGCGATTCAGGTACGACCCGAGCCCGTTGATCCGGAGCGTTTCCTGATACGCCCGGTTGTTGATCACCCCGTCGAGGTTCACCACGCCACCGCCGCGAAAGTAGCCAAAGGCACCGCAATCGGTCATTCCCACCAGCGCGTTTTCCGGCAGGTTTTCCCGGGCCCAGGCCGCCGCCTCCATCGATTGGCGTTGGAATGCGTACTCCGGCCGGGCAAGCGGGAGGAAGATGGACAGGGCGAAGCCACCCGCCATGGCGGCGAGCACCAGCGCTCCCACGCCCCGTCGTCCCCTGGTAGGCAGGCCCTCCATCATGGGTCCAAGAACCGCCGCCATCGCCGCCGTCCCCAGCACGTACTCCGACGCGAAATGCCAGTGGTGAATCCCCCAGCCAACAAACAGCAACGTGTTGACCAGGTGGAGAAGCGTATAGACGGCGACCACAAGCCAGGGGAGGCGCACCGCCGGGCCCGGGTCCCCCTTGCGCAAGAACAGCCACGCACCCCCCGCAACGGCCGCGAGACCCGCGGCAATCCCGGGGAGTTCCCCGAGGAGCCGCCCCACGTCCGTCACCGGGACCGGGAAGGTGCTCTTGAGCTGGATGCTGATCGGGACGACCGTGTCGAAGTGGATGCCGTTGATGATGGCATAAACGGCCGCCATGAGGAGACCGGGGAGGGCAGTGGCGGCGAACTTGGCAAGTCGCTCCCGCGGCGACGGGGCACCCGCAACGGGTAGGAGAAGCGCCAGCCCGGCAACCATCGCCATCAGGGCCAGGTCCAGCCGGGCGAGGGCCATCAGCGACAGAAGCGCCCCGTGGGCCACGTCGCGGACGGACAGCGGGGCCACAAAGACGCGCGTGTGGGCGACAAACGCCAGCCAGCCCCCCAGCCCAAGGACCACGAGGCCGGACTCGAGCCCATCCGAAGCGAAGTAGAAGAGGAAGGGCGTGCTGGCGGCCGCGGCGGCCAGTGCCGTTGCTCCGGCGCCCCAACCCCGCAGGGAAACGGCAAGAAGGGTCGCGCCCGCCCCGAAGAGAAGCGCCTGAATCGCCAGCATCACCCGGACGAAGAAGAAGGACTCGCCAGCGCCGTCGGGCCCGATCCCCAGTGCGAGGGCCACGGTCGAACACACGATCATCCAAAGGGGGTGATAACCGTTGGTGGGCTCAAGGCCGTCGAAGCTCGATCCCTGTCCGCCGGCGACATGGCGCGCCACCTGGAAATAGTAGTAGGCGTCGTCCGGGGGGAGCGCCGCGAGGACTGGCCCGTTGTATAGAAAGACAGACACAAGGCGGAGGAGGAGCTGGAGGCCGAGGAGGGCGACGGCCGCCGCGAGGAACCGGGAAAGGGGTGGGCGCCGGCTACTCGGCGGGGACGTTGCGGAGGGCATCGTCGCCAAAGCCGAAGAAGGAGTCGGGCAGAGCGGGATCCGCGAAGGCGGCCTCGGTCCCGGACGAGGAGAAGGACCCGAGCCAGAGCGTGGCGCCGTCGGACTCGCCGTCGTTCAGCGGCAGGACGATGACCCCACCGGCGAGGAAGGCCGCGGTGCGCGGGACCGGGACGACGACCTGGCGGCGCACCCACCCCTTGCCAAAGGTCTGCCCGCGAATGTTCGGCCCGTTGGCGTAGGTCGATAGGCCCAGGCGGGTTCCACGGCTGTCGAGAAACAGGGCGAGCGGCGTGATCTCGTGCTGGTGGAGTCCCTCGTAGCGCACATAGAACGAGTAGGTGACGAGGGTGCCCGGGATGACGGGCATGGGAGGGGCGACGACCTGGGCGTTGTCCCTCGAGCCGGAGGGGATGTCGATGCGGAGGGGGGGATCGCCGGCCGGGGCAGTGATTTCGTTGTCTATACGAGTCTCAAACTTTGTGGCAATGGTCCATCCCGGTGCGGGCGCACCGGTCGGGAGAATCGTTCGGGGGACATCCTTCCAACCGGGTGAGAAAACGACCTCGCCGGATTCCTCGAGGGAGGGCTGGGGATTCTCCGGTTCCCCGGCAGTCCACTCGAGTCCACCAAAACCCCAGGGGAAATAGGGCGTGTAGGGCAGACGCGGCACCGTGCCGTGGATGGTGAGCCGATGATTGCCTGGCTCGAGATCCAACGGGATTTCCAGGGTGGTCCATGCCTGGGGGCCCGGAGGAACGCGCCAGAGGCCCACATGGCGGCCGTCCACCGACAGGGCGAGGTCGAGCCCCGGAGGGATCTGTTGGGCGTTCTTTTCGAGGAGCGGGTCTGCCTCGTCGCGCAAGGGGAGATGAAGGCGGAGGAACCGCGGCCGGTCGTCCTGGTAAAGGAGGAAGTCGTAGGAACCGTCGCGCTCGTTGCGGAGGTACTCGCGCCCGTCCAGTTTGCCAACCTGATAGCGCGTGTGTTCCGGCAGGTTGATGAAGTCGCGGAATGTATAGACAACGGTGTCGGGAAGCTCGGGGATGAGCAGGGCTGGGCCGGACGCTCCGGGCAGGAGGCGGGCAGCGGCGGTTTCCCCCTCCGCGTTGAGGGCTTCGACGAGTGCCCCGGGTGTTCCCCGCCAGGTGCCCCGCCCCCAGCGGAGAACCGCGTCTGACGGCCCGAGCTCGAATCGCGCCGCGGCGTTCGGATAGACAAAGCGGTCGCCGTAGTCCCAATGGAGGAGAAGGGCGTCGTTCTCCGGGTCCCAGCGTGAGACACCGCGATAGACAAGATCGAGGCCGGGAATAGCAGCCTCGTAGAGGCGACGCTGGTCGACATAGCGCCACGACGAAAGCAGCCAGAGGGATTCCTCGGTGGAGAAGGCCGCGGGGAGGGCCCCGGTGAACAGGTCCGCCTCGTCGGGATGGCTGAACACGGCGTAGCCGGGAGGTCGGTCGGGGAGGTCATGGGTCTCGAGGAAATAGCCGGACTCGATGCGCTCGAGGCGGTTTGTGCCGACGATGGCCCCGCCGTCAAAGCGTTCCTCCAGGAGGTCGGCGGCCTCGCGGTAGTTGGCCTTTGGAGTCAGGAGGAAACGTCCTGTATATACGGCGTTCACAGCGACGGGGACGGCAAGGACCATCGCCAGCAGGCGGATCGTGGGAGTGCCGCGCGCAATCCACCCGGCGAGAAACACCACGCCGCCCGCGACACACACCAGCAACAACGGCTGAAGGAAGGAGAAGTACCGGATATAGAAGGTTCGATTGTAGTTCAGGCTGAAGAGCAGGGCGTAGGAGAAGAGGGGAAGCACGATGGCCAGACCTGCAACGCCTGCGGCCGACAGGGATTTCTCCGCGCGGGCGGTTTTTACCAGCCACAGAATCCCGCACCCCGTCAGGGTGAGGAACAGCATGGCGAGGACGTAGTCGACGGTGCCCATGCGGAAGAAATTGACGGTGAAGGCGGTGAAGTGGCGCGCGAAGAGGGGGAAGCCGAACTCGACATTTGTCAGGGCTGTCTGGCCGGGGGTGATGGCATTCTCGAGGAATTCGCCGAGGGCCCGGGCCCGGTCCGGCACCGAGGGGAGCACCACGATCGCGAGTACGGCGAGGAGGGGAAGGGCCGGCCGGCCAAGGAAACTGGACGGGCGGCTGCTGAGCACCAGTCGCCTCAAGTCCCGGAACACCAGCAGCCCCGTCACCATCCCCCCGAGCATCACCGCGGAGAAGATTGCCGACATCGGATGATTTCCGCGGTTCAGCCAGGCTGCCAAAAGGGCCAGCACAAAACCGATGTGCGGTGCCCCACGAAACAGGAGCGTATATCCCAGGAGGCCCAGCATCGTGTAGAACGTCATACCCGCGTAATAATTGCCGTCCTGGGCATACATGACCATCCACGGACTGACGAGCGCGAGAACGCCCAGGGCAATGGCGACGCGTGGACCCGCGGACCAGAGACCCCACAACGCGATGACAGGGATCGTCGCGGTGCCAAGGAGGGTGGACCACATGCGCATGCCGTATTCGTTCTCGCCGAAGAGGGCGATCATGCGTTCGACCATTTCGAGATGGATGAAGTGGGCCTCGTAGGAGACGCTCCGGTAGGTGCCGGTGGCCGCCTCGCCGAGCATGCTGATTTCATCCATCCAAAGGCCGGCATCGCCGAGGCCGTAAAGGCGGGTGGCCGCGGCGAGGAGGGTGAGGATTCCGAGGAACGGGAGCAGCGGGCGGGCCTCGGCGGCGAGCGACCGGATCACCGCCAGCTCGTGGCGCCAGAAGAAGAACGAGGCGTCGTCGGGTGCTTTCTCCCGGCGACGGCGCTCGCGCACGCGATCTCTTGCGGCGTCGGTCATGACGCGCCAGGGGCCGCCGCGTCGCGGTCCGCGCTCAGGAACGTACAGTCGACGCAGCTCCGGTCGTTCTGCGCGCAGCAGTCGTGGAACACCTTGAACATCGCCTGCTGGAAGATTTCCGTCTTCAGGAGTCCCGCGGCGGTCTTCTCCTCGCCGAAGAGTCGGTGCTGCATGAAGCGGACGAGGGAGTTCTTCTCGAGGGCGGGGAAGGAGGAGAGGGCGTCCCAGGCTCGTTGTTCGAGGACGCGGTCGCCGCGGCCGCGCGCGTGTGTGATGGCAATCGGAAGGAAGACATTGAAGAGGAGGGAGAAGGCGGCCGGCTCGCCGAGGAGCGACTGGTGGCGGTTCGGTTTTCCGCCGAGGGTGAAGTGGGTGGAGAAGTAGTGGGGCTCGTCGACGACGAGGAGCGCGGCGAGGTCGCGCCAGAAGCGGCGGAGGTCGCGAGGCTTGAGGGTGCCGAGTTCTGTTCCGCGCAGGCGGGTGAAGAGGTTTTCGAGGAGCGGCGAACCGGGGTCCGCCAGGCGGCCGACGAGTTGCGCCACGGCGGTCAGGCGGCGGGTGGGAAAGCCGGCGGGGCGGACCCCCGCGAACCAGCGGCGGGTCGGCGGCAGGAGCCGGTCCGTGTAGTAAGGTCGGGCGAGACGCCAGAAGCGATCGAGGCGTTCGCGAAAGGCGGCCGTATCGTCGTCCTCGCCGAGCGCGTCCCGCTGGGCGGAGAGGAGGTTGCCGACGTTGAGGAGGATGGAGAGAACGAAGTCGGTGCGGTCGGGGGGATCGACGTCCGCGGACAGGTCCACCAGTTCTGCGAACGGCGTCCGCTTTGCCAGGAGGAAGTACAAGGTCTTGGAGCCCTTGTATCCCTGGGCGGTGAGTATGGATTGATAGACAAGCTGGTCGAGGGAGGCGGTGCGTGCCTGGGCGGCGAAGCGGGCGATCTTCTCCTCGATGCGGGCACGGCCGGCGGCGAGGAGGAAGGCCTGGATCTCCGCCGGGTCGAGACGGAGGAACTCCTCGTGGCAAAGTCCGCGATCGCTCGGCGTTGCGTGGGGGTAATCGTTAAGATTGATGGTGGCGCGGATGGTGTCGAGGTCCGGCTCGAGAAAGTCCTCGAGGACGAGGCGCTCGAGGCGCTCGCCGTTTTGCTTCTCGTCGTAGGGGCGGTCGTCGTCGCGAAAGAGGACCACGTGGAGGACGACGCGGTTGTAGTCGTAGTCCTGGTGGTGGCCGTGGCGGGTCCAGTCGTTGGAAGGAACATGTATTTCGACGTCGCCGGCGAGTGCCTGGCCGGCGAGGGTGATGCGGGCGTCCTCGAAGTCGGGGCCGCGGCCGTTGTTCCATCGGCCGGGCTCGTGGATTTCGAGGCGCTTGCCGCTGGCGGTGATGAGTTGATCGCGGCGGAGGAGTTGGTCGTGCCAGATTGCCTGAACCAGGCGCTCGTCTATACGGCGGGGGCTGGCGGGCCCCTCCTCGCGGAGGGTGGTGGCGCGGGCAAAGCGGTCGGCAAACCGGAGCCAGGCGCCGCGCCACTGCTCCTGTACCGTGGTGTCCGCGGTGGCGGTCACGACTCGTCGCCGAAACTCGTCCCGACGGCGCGGGCGGCGGCGATGAGGGGATCGTCCAGGGCGACGGGCTTGAGCTTGTGGATCGCCTCCTCGAGCGGCACGTCGGTAATCCGGCCTTGCTGGAGGGCGACCATGCGGCCGAACCGGCGTCCGGCGGCGAGCATGGCCGCGTGATAGCCGTACTCGGTGGAGAGGAGGCGATCGGCCGCCGTTGGCGTCCCGCCGCGCTGGAGGTGGCCGAGGACGGTAGCCCGCGCCTCCAGCCCCGTCCGCCGCCCGATCTGGTCCGCCAGCAGCTGCGCGATTCCGCCGAGACGGAGGGGATCCGGCGAGTCCTTCACGATGCGGGCAATCGTCAGGTCGCCCCCCTTCGGCTTGGCACCCTCCGCGACCACAATGATGGAGAACCGCTTTCCGGCGCGCGAACGCTGGAGGCAGACCTCCGAAATCGCGTCCAGATCATAGGGGATCTCCGGAATGAGCATCACGTCGCCGCCGCCGGCGATGCCCGCCTCGAGCGCGAGGTGCCCCGTATAGCGCCCCATCATTTCCACGATCATCACGCGGTGGTGGCTCATGGCCGTCGTGTGGAGTCGGTCGATGGCCTCCGTGGCCGTCTGAACGGCGGTGTTGAAGCCGAAGGTGTAGTCCGTCGCGCTCAGGTCGTTGTCGATGGTCTTTGGCACGCCGACCACGTTGACGCCCTTGCGCATGAACTGGGTGGCCATGTTCAGCGTGCCGTCGCCGCCGATGCAAATCAGGCAATCCCACCCCATGGTTTCGATGAACTCGACGCACTCGTCGCTGATGTCCACGGTTTGCTCTTCGCCATTGATGCTCATGCGGTGCTGGAACGGGTTGTCCTTGTTGCTGCTGCCGAGGATGGTGCCGCCGAGGGTAAGGATGCCGCTGGCGTCGTCGCTGGTCAGGCGACGGGCCCGCCGATAGATGAGGCCGTGGAAGCCATCCTCCAGGCCGTAACACTCGATCTTGTGGGTGTTGATGGCGGTCTTGACGACGGCGCGGATAACGGCGTTGAGGCCCGGGCAATCGCCGCCGCCGGTGAGGATGGCGAGCCGGCGCACCGGCGTGGCCGCCGCGGCGCGGGACTTGGCGGCGGTGGCGGGCTTCGTGGTGGCGCCATTTTTGCGCGCAGCCTTCACAGACTTCGTCTTGCGCGGGGTTGCCTTCGGCTTTGCTGCCATGGTCGTGATCCTCGTGGAGGGTGGAATGGACAGTTGGGGGCAAGCTGGCGAAGGGCTCCCCGGGTGGCAAAGGGGATTCGCTGCAAGGCGGGGCTTGCCATGAAGGGAGCCATCGGGGGTGATGGGTGTCGCTGCGGCGATCACAGCGTCCTGGAGGCCATAGCCGGTGGGGCTTGACTACGACGAAATTTCACAGGGACGGCGGCGGAACTGGGATCCCCTCAAGCCGGAGGACATCCGCGAGGCGGAATCCAAGGCAAAAAAGGAGGCACGGCGGCAGGAACGGGCCGAGCGCCAGAAGAAGAAACAGCTCAGTTACCTGAAGGCACGGGACGTCCTGCGGGAGGAGGAGAAGAGTGCGGACCTGGCGGCGTACGAGCGCGCCAAGCGCCAGGCCCTTGTGGTGGTTTCGGTCTTCCTCGGCGCCCTCCTTGTCTATATCGGTATCTCCATGGTTGTGGACTGGCGTCGGTCCGTCCAGTCCCGCGAGGACCTCGCGCGATTCGAGGAAGTGCTGCTGGAGGGCGAGCGCGTGTTCGACCTCGCCACCCCCGTCGGCGCCCTTTCCAGCTGGCGCAGCGCCTGGTCCGCCGGCGAGATCGACACCCTCTTTCGCCTCTTCAGCGAGGATTACCGCAAGAAGGTCCGCGGCAACAAGCCGCTCGAAGTCGTCCAGGCCGAGTATCGCCGGCTCTATCGCGACGGCCGGCTCGACCAGCAGCGCTCCATCGCGGAGCTCTTCGGCAACGTCGAGATCATCCGCCTTCCCGACCCGCCCCACCGCGATGGCGACCTCGCCCTGTTCCGTTCCGAGCGGGTCCAACTCATCGGCTCACCGGATCCGGTCCAGTACATCGCCGCCTTCTCCTACAATGCCAAGGGCGAGCAATGGCGCTTTGCGGACGTCCGCGAGGCCAAGTACTTCAGCGTCCGTTGGAACCACGAAAACCTCATCCGCCCGCTCCAGGTTGGTCCCCGGGCAACCACCTACGACGAGGACGGCAATGCCATCCTCCTACCAGGCCAACCCCGCCGCACGGGGCCCTGACATCCCCCGCCCAGGAAGTGCCCATGAGCCGCGTCCCCCAAAAGCACCGCGAACTTCTCGAGGAGGAGGTTGTCGGCCTCAAGCCCACCGACGAGTTCCATGTCCTCCAACGCCTCGACAAGATGTCCGCCCAGTTCAACAAGGCCACCGGCAAGAGCCTCTACGACGAGCTGATGCACAACATCGAGGCGCTCCACCTGCTTCTCCGTGATCGCAAGGACATGGACGACCGCCAGCGCCGCGTGGCGGTCGCCGCCTGCAAGTACTTCGTCAAGGACGACGACCTGGTCCACGAGGACCATCCCGCCGGCCTGGTGGACGACGCCCTGGTGGTGCTCGCCGCCATGGAGGAACTGGCACCGCTCTTCGAGGAGTCCTGAGGAAAGGGAGCCGGACGGGGCGGTTGGGCGGTCCGGCACTTCGGAAAGCTCGGCCTCGCCCCCCCTACGCGTAGCGTTTCAGGATGCGCAGGCACCCGCCGAGGTAGCTGCCGCCGAAGAGGTTGAGGTGGTTCAGCAGGTGGTAGAGGGTATAGATTTCTATACGATCCGGGGCTCCTTCGGCGAGGGGCCATTCCTCCTCGTAGGCGGCATAGAAGGCTCCGTCGAAGCCGCCGAAGAGGCGTGTCATGGCGAGGTCGGCCTCGCGTCGGCCGTAGTAGGCGGCGGGATCGATGATGGCGGCATGGCCCGTTTCGTCGACCAGGTAGTTGCCGCCCCAGAGGTCGCCGTGGAGGAGGGCGGGCGGTTCGTCGGGTTCGGCGAGGTAGTCGCCAAGTCGATCGAGGAGCCGCGTGCCGAGCGTTTCCAGCTCGCCGGTGTGGCCGTTGCGCCGGGCAAGGCCGAGCTGGAACCCGAGCCGGTGGTCGCGCCAGAAGGCCACCCAGTCATCGGTCCACGGGTTGGGCTGGGCCGTGGAGCCGAGGTAGTTGTCGTCATGAAAGCCGAAGCGTTCACCGGTGGCGTTGCGATGGAGGCGGGCGAAGCGGCGGCCGAATTGTTCCGAGAAGTCGGGTGCGCGGCGGCCCGTCGCGATCCACGTGGTCAGCAGGTACGGCGGCACGCCATCGCCGCCGTTGTGGTGGGCGACCGGGCGGGGGACGGTGAGCTGGCCGGCATCGTGGAGGGCCTCGAGGCCGGCGGCCTCGTGTTCAAAGAGCCGCGGCAACGGGTCCGCGTTGGACTTGAGGAAGAAGGGCCCCGCGGTGGTGTCGAGGCGGCGGGCGTCGTTGATGCAGCCACCGCCGAGCGGTGCCTCGCCGGTGACGCGCACCTCCCTGCCCGCATGGGCGGACAGGCGTTCCTCGATGGCGCGTCGGAGGCCGTCCCTCACACGAGCTGTTGTTCCAACTCATCGAGGAGCTTGGCGCAGCCCTTCTCGAGGAGGTCGAGGACGTGGTCGAAGCCGTCGGCGGCGCCGTAGTACGGATCGGGAATCTCGCGGACCGCCGGGTCGTCGACGTAGTCGGAAAGGAGCCGGATGCGGTCGCGGCGGCGTGCCTCCGGGTCGAGCGCCTCGACGTGGAAGAGGTTGTCGCGATCCATGACGAGGATGATGTCGAAGGCGTCGAGGTCGGCGGGCTCGATGCGCCGTGCCCTGCTGGTGAGGGTGAGTCCGCGGTCCGTCGCCGCCGCACGCATGCGGGTGTCGGCCGGCTCGCCCACATGGTAGCCGCTGGTGCCGGCGGAATCCACTTCGATCCTGTCGGTCAGGCCGCGCTCCTCCACGAGGTGCTTGAACACGCCCTCCGCCGCGGGCGAGCGGCAGATGTTTCCCATGCAAACGAAGAGGACTTTCATGGTTCCATCCTTCCTACTTGCGAATCGCCGTGCTGTGATCGCCGAGGTTCAACGACCCGCTGATCCCTTCGACGGCGGTGAATTCGCCAATCATGGAATCGTGGAGGTTCGCGCCACGGATCTGGGACTCCTTGCCGATGGTGCAGTCGCGCAGCAGCGAATTCTCCACCACGACGTTGTGGCGCATGGACACGTAGGGCCCCACGATGGAGCCGGTGATCTCGCAATTCTCGCCGATGACCACCGGCGGGATGACCATGGCGTTGGGGAAGCGGCGGCGGTACTCGTCGATACGGTCGCCCCCCTCGATCTCGAGGAGGCGGCGGTTGGTCTCCAGGAGCGTCTCCGGCTTGCCGCAGTCCAGCCACTCGTCGATCTCGAAGCTGCGCATCGTGTGTCCGTGTTCGAGCATGCGGGCGAGCGCGTCCGTCAGCTGGAACTCCCCCTTCGTCCGGACGTTCTTCTCCATGATGAAGTCGAGCGATTCGAAGAGGAGCTTGGGGTCGTCGAGGAGATAGACACCCACAATGGCGAGGTTGGTCGGCGGGTTCTCCGCCTTCTCGATCAGCCCCGTTATGTGGTCCGTTCCCGGCTCGAGTTCCACGGTGCCAAAGCGGCGTGCATCCTCGACCTCCTTGACCGCCAGCGTGCTGGACCCAAGGCCGAACATTCGCCGGAAGTCCGCCTTCACGATCGTGTCGCCCAGGATGATCAGCACCCGGTCGTCGTCCTTGTGGATCTCCTTGGTGATGGCGATGGCGTGGCCGAGGCCAAGCATCTCGTCCTGTTTGACGAAGTTCAGCGTCAGGTGGCCGTGGTGCTTGCGGACGTGTTCCTCGATGCGGTCGCCAAGGTAGCCCACAACGAGGGTGACGCCATCGACTCCGGCCTCCGCCAGGTCATCGATGATGTGGTCCAGCATGGGCTTGCCGGCGACCTGCAGGAGGACCTTCGGCTGGGTATGGGTATGCGGCCGCATGCGGCTGCCAAATCCGGCGACGGGGATGATGGCTCTCATGGGGAGGGGGTCGTCCTTGATGATCGGGTGCGAAAAATAGCGGCCAAGTGTAACCCGAAATGAATGGCGGGGATTTGTCCGGGAGGCAAGCATGGAATTGGACCGCATTAAGGACGGAATGTCCCCCTGCGGCCTTCCTTCCCCCGCCCCCACGCGGAGGTTGACTCTCCGCGCCCGCGTCCCGATGGTGTTCCATCATCCCGTCAAGGATACCCGCGCCGATGCCCCTTTGCACCCGTCACCGTGAAACCCGCTGGGTGCTGTTGCCGGCGGATGGGGGCGCGGTGCGGTCGCTGGCCCGGTCGCGGGGCCTTCACCCGGTGGTGGCGCGGACACTGGTGGCGCGGGGGCTGGCAGATGGGGTCGCGGTCGACCGGTTTCTCGACCCCCGATTGATGGACATCGGCGATCCCTTCGACCTCGCGGAGATGTCCGAGGCCGTCGCCCGCACGCTCCGTGGACTCCGCGGCGGCGAGCGCCTCTGCGTTTATGGCGATTACGATGCGGACGGCGTGTGCAGCACCGCCCTGCTGGTGGAGACCCTCCGGTTCCTCGGCGCGGAGCCCCACGTGGTCCTCCCCCATCGGCTCCGCGACGGCTACGGCATGAACGTGCGCCGGGTGGAGGAGATTGCCGCGGCGGGCGTCACCTTGGTCATCACCGTGGATACCGGCGTGTCGGCGATCGAGCCCGTCGCCCGCGCCCGGGAACTCGGCATCGACGTCGTCGTGACCGACCACCACGTGATGGGCGAGGACACCCCGGCGGCGGTTGCCATAGTCAACCCCAACCGGCCCGGCGCCGCGTACCCCGGCGGAGCTGTTGGCTGACATCCGGGCCGCGCTCACTGGCCCCCAGAACGCGACGCTCGGCGCGCTGGCCGAGGCCCTGGCCGTGCGGGGCTTTGGCCTGGTGGCCTTTGCGCTGGCCCTGCCCATGGCCCTGCCCGTTCCGGTACCGCCGGGGGTGAACGTCGCGCTCGCGCTCCCGCTCCTCCTCCTGACCGCGCAGCAGGCTGC
>CAYQTO010000006.1:0-20667 GCA_964420455.1 uncultured Candidatus Sumerlaeota bacterium
CGTCGGCGTTCACGGCCAGGTAGCGGGGCTGGATCCCCTTCGGGAGGAAGCTCCACTTCATTCCCGTGGGGAAGCCGGCGCCGCCGCGACCGCGAAGTCCCGACTCCTTGACCAGCTCAATGATCGCCTCCGGAGCCATGTCCTTGGCGATGCGAACGGCATCATAGCCGCGGTTCCTGCGGTATTCTTCGAGCCATTCGGTCCTGTTCTCCTCGATATTTGGGAGCAGGACACGTTCGTATTCGGCAACGGCGGTGGGCAGGGTGGCGGACATTCAGGATTCCTTCCTTGGGTTCAGTCGAGCGAGGCGAGGATTTCGTCTATACGACGCGGAGTGAGGTCGCCGTGGAGGGTTTCCCCAACGAGCATCGCGGGGGCCTCGGAGCAGGCGCCGATGCACTCCACCTCCTCGATGGAGAAGCGCCCGTCGTCCGAGATGTTCTTGCCCTCAGAAAAGCCATACTTGTTCCGGATGTAGCCGACCGCCTCGTGGGCGCCGCAGATGGCGCAGGAGAGCGTGTGACAAAACGCGATGTGGTGCTTCCCGACGGGATGCTGGTGATACATCGTGTAGAAGCTGACGACCTCGTAGACCTCAGTCGCGGTGACCCCGATGATCTCGGCGACTTCCTTCATGGCGTCCTGGGGAACCCAGCCGACCTTCTCCTGAACCATCCACAGGACGGGCAGGAGGGCGGAGCGGCGCGAGGGATAGCGGGCGCAGACAGCTTCGATTTCGTCGTGACGGTCGTCGAGATAAGGCATTGGTTTGCTTGCTCGTGCGGGTGGGATTAGGGGTCGATATCCTCGAGAACAACGGCGACGCCCTCGAGAGAAGTGGACTTCACGACCGCGTTCGCGGGGTGGTGGACGATGTGGCCGTAGGTGGCCTGTTTTGTGAGCGGCTTGGTTGCCTGGATGATCTCTTTATTCTCGAGGTCGATTACCCAGTATTCGGGAATACCGGCCGCGGCATAAATCGGGAGCTTTACCTCAAGGTCCACCCGCTCGTCGAGCCGGAGGAGGTCCACCGCGGCCATGCGAGGGTATTCGGCCGTTGTGATGGGGCGGATATCGGGGAGGTCCCGGGAGGACAGGACGGAGACAGTCATGCAGGCGTGCCGGTGGAGGGAGACTTGCGGCGAGGCGGGAGGATCATCATGGCGGCGAGGCCAAGCCCCGCAAGCGAGGCAGCGATGGCCGCCATCTGGCCCCATTGACCAGGCAGTGTATAGATGCCGAGGCAAAGCACGAGAAACACCATCAGCAGGGTCAGCCCGGTGCGGCTTTGTCCGATGCGGGCGAAGGGGCACGTTGGGCAGCCGCGGGTGCCGCAGCTTTCCCCGGTCTGCTCGAGCTGTTCCTTCATCGGTCAACCTCCCCCATGACGGGATCAAGCGAGGCAATGATCGCCACGATATCGCCAACGGTATGGCCGACGCTCATGTCCTCGAGCGACTCGAGGTTCACAAAGCTGGGGCTTCGGACGCCCAGACGATAAGCCTTCGGGCCACCGTCGGAGACGAGGAAGAAGCCGAGTTCCCCCTTGGGGCCCTCGATTGCCTGATAGATTTCCGCCGGCGGCACCTTGAAGCCTTCGGAAGCGAGGAGGAAGTGATGGATGAGGTCCTCCATGGACTTCTTCACGTTTTCCTTGGGAGGGAAGATCACCTTGGGATTGTCGATGTTAACGGGCTCGTTCTGCATTTTTTCGAGCCGGTCCAGCGCCTGGTTGGCGATTTTCCAGGACTCCATCATTTCCTTCATGCGGACGAGGTAGCGGGCGAAGCAGTCTCCCCGGGTTTCCGTCGCGATTTCCCAGTCCAGTTCCTCGTAGGCAAGGTAGGGGGTGTGGCGCCGCACATCGTATTCGACGCCGCTTGCACGGAGCGAAGGGCCGGAAAGCCCCCAGCTCTTGGCTTCATCCGGGCCCATGGCTCCGATGTCCACGACCCGGTTCAGGAAAATCTCGTTTCCGTTGAGCATCAACTCGAGTTCCTTGTGAGCCTCGGGAAAGCCTTTGAGGAACTCGCGGACCATGCGGTGCCACTCGGGGTAGTCGCCGCGAGCCACGCCGCCGACGCGCATATAGCTGACGGTGAAGCGCGCGCCCGAGATCCACTCAAAGATGTCGTAGATCTTCTCGCGCTGGGTGAAGGACCACATGAAGATGGTCATGGCGCCGAGCTCCAGGGCCCCCGTGCCCACCCACAGCAGGTGGCCGCTGATGCGGGCCAGTTCGCAGAGGAGGGTGCGCAGGTATTTGCATCGGGGTGTGACCTCGAGCCCGAGAGCCTTTTCCACCGCCATGACGTAGCCGGTGTTGTTGGACATCGGGGCGAGATAGTCCATCCGGTCGGTGTAGGGGATGAACTGGTGGTAGGTCTTGTGCTCTGCGTGCTTTTCCTTGGCGCGGTGAAGGTAGCCGAGGTGGCAGGTCGCCTTGTTGATCACCTCGCCGTCGAGTTCCAGCACCACCCGGAGCACGCCGTGGGTCGACGGGTGCTGGGGACCCATGTTGAGGGACATGGACTCGAGGGATTCGACGGGGAGTTCAACAACGCGTTTGGTGGATGGCATGGGTGGCTTCCTGAAAGGTCGCATTCGGCGTGGGTTGCGGCGGGTGAGAACGCCGCGCGTAAGTCGGCTAGATATCGGACAGCTGCTCGCGGATGCGCGGCACGAGGTTTTTCGGTTCGCCGGCCCGGGGCTCGGTGGCGCGCTTGAAGTAGAAGGACTTCACGCCGCCCAGAGGGAAATCTTTGCGCAGCGGGTAGCCCTCCCAGTCCTCGGGCATCAGGATCCGGCGGAGGTCCGGATGGTCGCGAAAGATGATGCCAAACATGTCGAAGGTCTCGCGCTCGAGCCAGTTCGCCGTCTTCCAGACCGGGACCACCGTGTCGATGGCCGGGTCGTTGTCCGACACGGCAGCCTTTACCCGCATGCGATGGGTCTTCGTCGTCGAATAAAGCTGATAGATGACGTCGAAGCGGGGTTCGTGGCCGAGCGCCGAGTAGTCCACGGCGGTTATATACGAGCAGAAATCGAACGCCGTGTCCACGTCATCCCGGAGGAAGGTGCAGATGTCCACGATCGCCTCGCGCTCGACCCGCATCACCAACTCGTTTTGCGGCGTGATGGTGATCTCCTCAACACGGTCCCCGAAAAACTCGGAGCACTTGTTGGCGAGGATTTCCTTCAGCTTTTCGAGATCGACGGCCACGGGGAACGTCCTTCCTTGGGAGTAGTCGTGAACTGAGGGCAGCGCGGCCCCGCCGCGGATGATCAGAAAACCGGAGTCTGGCCGATCTTCTTTTGAAGCTGCATGATTCCGTAGATGAGGGCCTCCGGGCGGGGCGGGCATCCGGGGACGTACACGTCCACGGGCACCACCTCGTCAACTCCCTGCAGCACCGAGTAGACGTTATACATGCCGCCGCAGGAGGAGCACGCACCCATGGCAATGACCCACTTGGGCTCGGCCATCTGGTCGTAGATGCGACGAACGACGGGCGCCATTTTCTTGGTCACGGTGCCGGCCACGATCATGAGGTCTGCCTGCCGGGGGGAGGGGCGAAAGACCTCGGCGCCGAACCGGGCAAGGTCAAACCGCGAGGCTGCCGTGCCCATCATTTCAATGGCGCAACACGACAAACCCATCATGACCGGCCAGATGGAATTCTGCCGGGCGTACGCGATCGCGTCACTCAAGGTCTTGGTGAGCGCATTCTCCGGTGCCTGGAGGCTGACAAAGTCCGTCGCGCCCTCGCGGGTGCCGGGAATTACCTGGGTACCACCGGTTGTCAGTTCCAATTCAAAGCTCCTTTTTTCCACTCGTAGAGGAGACCCACGAGGAGGATCGTCATGTAGACGAGCATGACGAGCATCGAGAAGACCACAAAGCCGGGAACGACTGCGTTCTCCTGATGCGTCATCGCCAGCGCCCACACGACGATATAAACAATTTCCATGTCAAAGAGCAGAAAGAGCAAAGCGACCAGATAGAAGCGCACAAAGACTTGGACCCTTGCGGTTCCTACGGTTGGGATGCCGCACTCGTAGGGCTCGAGCTTGGCGGGGTTGGGCTTGTTTTTTCCCAGCAGGGGCGAGACGATCATGGTGAAGAGATAGAAGCCGGCGGCAATGACGAGCATGGCGAGGACCGGCAGATAGGCCTGCTCGATGGGGGTGTAGGCGAGGAGGGAAGAAGGCGGAATAACCACGGTGTTTTCAGCTTTCCGAGGGCGCACTTTGTGAAAAAAGTCACAAGCGGGAGGGACTCAACCCGCGTCTCCTTTTGCCTGTCAATTGCAAAGCCCCCCGTCAACATCCGGTTGCGCGAACGGACCCCCTGTGCACGGTCGGCGGGACCGCCACGGCCCTCCCCTGACACCCATGTCCGTCGAAACCGCCCCCGCAAGCGAACGCTCATTCCATGAGCCCGCCGATGCCTCCGCTCCCTCCCCGTCCGACCCCATTGGCACGGTCGCTCGGGCCCTGCTGGTTGCTTTCCTCCACCCGGTGACGGGTCTGCTGGGCACCGCAGGCCTTGTGGCCGGGGCCTTCATCATCCCGCCGGAGGGGCTGGGCGGTTCCACCTGCGCCATGATCCAGGTCGCCGGCATCCCTTGCCCGAGCTGTGGCCTGACCCGCTCCGTCTCTTCTGTCCTCCACGGCGAGTTCCTCGCCGCCTGGCAGTACAATCCGTTCGGCTACGGGTTCGTGTTGGCGTTCCTGCTGGTGGCTCCGTCGGTGTGGCTGGGCCGCCGCGGTCGCGACTGGGTCCAACAACGGCTCGAGCCCGCCGCCGTTCCCATCGCCGCCCTGATCATCTTCTTTGTCCTTGCCATGATGGCCCACGGCATCTGGCGCGGGGCGGCGGTCCTGTCGGGCGATACGGACCTCCAGTGGTGGCGCACCGACGAACCCGCACCCGCCCTGCGGAGCGACCGTCCCTAGACGGTCCGCCCCGGAACCCATCCCCAGCTTTCCCTTGTCCCATTTCGGGCCCCGACTGCCAGCCTTACCCCACACCCGTTATTCCATTCCGACCGACTGACATTACATGCTCCGATCCACTCTTGTCCTCGCCCTTGCCGCCTTCGGAACCCACGCCCTGGCGCAACCCACGTGGGAGGAGGTGGGGACCGGCTCCGCCACCCCGCCGGGGCTCATCCGATTTGAGTTCTTCGACCAGACCGTGGATCCCAACGGATGGGCGGACGCCCGGCCCGAGGCCGCGATCGTCGGCGGGATCCAGCCCCTCGTGGCGTTCAACTCCATCCGGACGGAAACCGAGTTCGGCGAGACGCTGACGCGAGCCGTGATCTACGATACCGTGGGCGGATGGCAGCTGCAGCCCAACGGTGGTCGGGTCTTCCCCGGTGTGCGCACCTGGCCGGAGACGGCTCCCGTGGTGGCAACGGCCCCCGGCGGCATGCTCGGCGCCGCCGCCCGCGGCGTGATCGGCATGGGGTTTCTCGGGGATGCATACTATGGCGAGCTCGGCCCGGGAGGATGGGAGGGCCGGGCAGGATCGCTCGAAACCGGTGGCATCACCGATTCGCCCACCTTCGCGGAGCAGGTCCACGATCTCTCGCTCGCCTTCGACGCCGATGGAATCCCCCACATTGTCTATACGGCGGGAAGCGAATCCAGCCGCTCGGTCTTCCTTCGCCGATTGAGTGGCAACCAGTGGACGGGGGTTGGAGGATCGGACGCGACGCCGATTGCCGCGCCGCCACAGGGTGGCACGCTGCTGCATCCCGGGATCGGCTTCATCGCCGGAACGGTGCCGGTGGTGGGATTCACGGAACGGGTCGGTGTGGTCGAGAAGGTCCGCCTCTGGCGCTTCAACCCAGGGACCGGCCTGTGGGTCTCCTTCGACGGTGACACGATCGAGGGGCGCCGCCCGCAGATCGCCGGCACCGCGGATGGCTCCGATGTCTATATCGCCACCGAAACCCAGTTTGCCGGGCCACTGCGGGTTTACCGCTGGCGCGGAAGCGGCACGCCCAGCGACTTTGGCGATCCGATGGCGCCGTGGGGTCTGACGCAGATCGCCCCGCTCGACGAGTTGCGGACGACCGATCCGGATCCCCCCGTGGCCAGCGTGGCCATGGCGGTGGATTCCCAGGGGCTGCCGGTGGTCGTCTTTCGCGCTGCCTCCCCCAACCCGCCCCCCACCTTTCATCTCTACGCCTCCTATCGGAACCTCGCCGGCCAGTGGGTGGCCCTCGGACCGGTCGACGACACGGTGGGAATCAGCGGCATCGCTTACGACACGGCGGGGCAGGATTCCCCCCCGCTCGGCCACTTCAACCCGAGCGTCGCCATCGGCTTCGACAACCGACCGCTGGTGGCCTGGGAGTTCGACAATGGCGTGACTCCGGATCCGGCCATCCTCGTTCGCCGGTACAACGCCCCAACGACGAACGTGGTGGCGCCGGAGACCGCCATCCGCCAACTGGCGTTGATCCTCCTCGGCGAGATCACCCCCGGCGCGCCTTTCCTCGAGGCGCTCGACGACAACAACGACCAGTTGCTCGACGCAGGTGACCTCGAGCGGCTGGCTTCGCGCCTCTAGCGCCCCAGGAACCCGTACCGCAGGATCGTGGCGATGATCTTGTAGCCGGCGAGGACGGTGCCCCTGACGGTGCCCGAGACCTTGGAGACACCGATGCGGCGCCGATAGCTGACGGGGACTTCGCGGCATTTCAGGCCCGCCCGCATGGCCTTGATCTGCATCTCGACGGTCCAGCCGTAGTTGGTGTCGGCCATCGCGAGCTGTTCGAGATCCTCGCGCCGGATTGCGCGAAAGGGCCCGAGGTCCGACCACCATCGACCCCAGATGAGACCCATGAGGGTGGTGGCGAGCCAGTTGCCGAAGAGCTGCTGGGGGGTCATGGAGCCGGGCTCGCGACTGCCGCGGGCGCGGGACCCGACAACGAAGTCCGCCCGGCCACGGAGGATCGGCGCAACGACACGGGGCAACTCCTCGCCGTGGTCCGAGAAATCGCCATCGATGAAGACGACGATCTCGCACCGCGGATCGAGGTGGGCGATTCCGGTCAGGCACGCCTGGCCATAGCCGCGACGGTTCTCGCGCACGACGCGGACCTTCGAGGAAACGGCAACCGCGGCAGCCCCGGTCCCATCCGTTGAGGCATTGTCGACCACGATCACCTCGAGGAGCTTGGCGAGTGGGAGCGACTGCAGCACGAGAGGGATCGACCGCACCTCGTTGTAGGCGGGAATGATGACCGAGATCGGTGGGAGCGGCGTGCGATGCGGCATGCCTGGACGCTGTTCCTCGCAGCCAATTCTGTTGGGGCCCCTCGCGAAGTGATTATTCATGGCGATGGCGACTTGACGGGCAAACCCTGAATGCCCATCTGGACATTTCCAATTCGTTCCTCACTTTCAAAGTAAGATTGCGTGCCCGCGTCCTTTGCGGTTTCTCTCTTTTGAAACCAATCAAATGGGGTAACTACCCTCGTGCGAAAGACTGTGGTTCTGGGCGCTTCGGCGCTTTGCATCCCTGCCTTCCTGTACGCGCAACCGACCGGCACTCCAAACGACATTGTTTCCCTCGCGGGGGGTCCCGGCGACCAGCACTTCTACGCCGTGAAGGAGCTTTCCGACGGCTCGGTGCTCGTCGGTGGCGCGGCGGACTCGATGAACTGGGTTCCGTCCGGAGTGACGGTCACCGAGATCTCCGTGGATCCCAACGAACTGATCAACGACAACACCACCACCGGCTATGCGTTCCTCCTGCATCTGTCCGGGAACCTTCGCAATGTTCTGCGCGTCGTGCATTTCCCCGAGGGGGCAGCGGTCGACGTGCGGTATATCAAGACAGACACCGCGCCGGGAACAACCACCGGGAATCTGTATATCTCCGGAATGAACGACGCCATTGCCAGCCGTGACGACGGCTACTACGTGGCGAAGCTGAACAACAACTTCGTGAACGCGGCGCCCACCGCGGTGGACTGGGCTTTCACCGTCTGGGCCGAGGGCGATCACAAGGAGTTCCAGCCGTGGGACGTCGACTCGCAAGGGCGGGTCGTCTATGTCCGCGGGGAGCCGAATGATTTCAACTGGTGCTCGATGCATCGGTGGGACCCCACGATCCAGCGCGACGGCATCGTTCCGAATTGGCGGCGGCACTGGATCGGGCCGGACCCGGACAACATCACGTCGGAGTTCGCCGGCATTGCCGCCGATGCCCCGGGAACCGTCCAGCATAGCGGTATTGTGCTGAAGCCGGTCAACCGCGGCGACCTGCGCTCGTGGAGCGAGGCGGACTACAATGGCTGGTTCCCCGATGGCAATGGCGGCTGGAGAAAGGGCAGGTATCCCGCCGACCTGTTCTACGCCGAACCGTGGGACATCAACGATCCCTCCGGATCCCAGTCCCTGGGCGGCTATACGGGATATCGCCTCCCCGACAGCGGCAGCACCACCGCCCGCGTTGGCGCCATCGTCGTCGACAAGCGCAACGACCACTTCTACGTTGGCTACAACTTCAAGTCAGTCCTCCCCGGCGGAAACCCGGACTTCGAGCCGACCGTCATGGCCTTCACCGACACCGGCGAGATGAAGTGGTGGAACCGCCTGTGGCGGGAGTACACCGGCGAGCCCGGAAGCGGAACCCCCAACACCAGCTCGCCGGACCAGTATGTGGACGGCCTCGCCATCGACTACTCCCAGCCCCCCGGATCCACCGCCCTCGTGGTCCTCGCCCGCAGTCACGGCAACAACACGGTCAACTTCTGGCCCGGCAACCAGATCGTCCACCCCGACAACCCCGGGACGAGCTTCCACAACGGCTTCACGGGCACCAACGGCAACATCCACATCTCCTGGATAGGACGCTTCGCCGATGCGGACGGCACGGTCCTCCATGCCTCCTGGAACGCGGAGTACAACAACACGACGAGCGGTCTCGGCAGCTCCTACGCGGACCCGAACCTTGACGGATGGCCCAGCCACAACGCCGGCTGGCCCAACCTCAACACCACCCGCATGCGCCCCACCATGCATGTGGATCTCGAGGGGCGGATCTACGTCATCGGCAAGTCCGCCCGCCGCACCATCACGACTACCAACGCCTTCCAGAAGATGGTGCCGTTCGGCGAGGGCGACTCGAAGTGGAACCACTATGTCCGCGTCTATACGCCGGACATGACCACGCTGGTCTACAGTTCGCTGCTGACGGGCGACTGGGATCCCGCCGCAGGCGCCGGCGACCCCAACAACGTCGAAATCCACGGCATCCATCCCAGCACCAACGGGCTCCTTGCGGTGGGCTTTCACACCACCGAAGGCAACACGATCCCCACACGGAACGAACTCCCGTGGGGCGTTGCCAGTCGCGACGGCGAGACGCCGGTGATCGCCAAGCTCTTCTTCGACGAATCCACCACCACGGTGGACTTCTGGCACCTCTTCTAACCGAAGAAAGAGCGGTGGGCGGGGTTCACGGCTGGGTGGCCGCGAACTCCGCCCGCATCGTCTCGCGTTGCTCGCCAACAAGGCGGCCGTACCAAACTTCCACAAGCCGCCCACGAACAGCTTCGAAGGGCACCCGGGGCGCGGGATCGACTTCGAGCAGCTTGACCAACGCGAAGCCGTTATCGAGCTCGATCGGCGGCGTGATTTCGCCAGGCCCGCTCCGGCGGAGGATGCCATCGAGCTCCGGGTGGTAGGGCTCCTGGATCCATTCCGGCTCGGCGGTGCGGGCGTGCTCGGCGATGTCCACCCGTCCGGCGAGGACGTCGGTGCGCAATCGTCTCGCCTCGTCGCGATAGACACGCCGCGTCCGCCAACCGTCCGCCGATTGATCCCGAGTCCAGTCCTCCCCGGTGACGATCACCCGCCAAACGCGATAGCGCGGCCCGGCGACAAGGCCCGTGCGCAATTCATCATACAGCGCGCGCAGGTCCGCCTCCGTCGGCTCCGGTGCGGACTCCATGGCCCGCCAGCGCGTATAGTCACGCTGGACGAGGAAGTTCCGCATCGCATCGAGATGATAGCGGACGTCGGGAAGGTCCGCGACGCCTCGCCGATCAAGCTCGTCGAGATAGGTCCCCGCCTGCTTCAGGCCGTTCACGACATCCCGCGCCATGAGCTGGCGCATGAGGTTCTCCACTTCGTCCTCGGTGAACTTCTCCCTCTCGGGATAGACGGCGGTGACGAGGATGAAGTTCCACCCGAGGGGTGTCTCGTAGGGCCCACCAACCGTTCCGGTTTCCGTGGCGAGGACGTTTCGGCGGAAGGTCTCGCCGACGCGGGCAAGATCCATCGTGCCCAGCCGGCCGCCCCGCACGCTCGAGGGGGAATCGCTGTACATCCGCGCCATAAACGGGAAGTTTTCGGGGGTCAGCTCGCGGGCGAGCATCTCGACACGCTCGCGTTTCGCCTCGAGCGCCTCGCCCTCCAGTCCCTCCGCCTCCACGTGAAGGAGCGATACCTCGTGGGTCTCGGGAATCGGCATGCGCCACCTCCGCTCGGCGGCGACCCGGTCCAGCTCCTCGAGTGTATAGACAGCCTCCCCCGCCAGCAGGGCGAGAATGGCGTGTTCCTCGATGACCGGGCGGAGGGCGGCGACTTCGCGGGCGACCGTTTCGGGGATGCGGTAGCCCGCGTCGGTACGGGCGCGGTCGGCCACCCATGCATCAAAGGCGAAGTCCTCGAGCATGGCGGCGTGACGCTCCGCCGTGTCCTCGATCGCCGTATAGTTGCGCGTCTCGGACCAGGGGGCGTTGGCCATGTTCTCCAGCAGCGCCGGAGAGGGCTCGTCGGCAGATGCCCGAATACCAAGTTGCAGAAAAAGAAGGAGGGCCGACACGAGGCCGACCCTCCAAACGAACGCTGTCAGGCGCATCGGATCAGTTATAGACAACCCAGTCGTTGACGTTCGCACCAATCGCCGTGGCGCTGAAGTTGTCGAAGTAGAGGGAGCGCGGGCCGTTGACGCCATTAGGCGCCGACGTCGTGTCGCCGTTGACGTACATGCCGACGCCAAAGCCGCCACCGTTGGCGAACTCGGCCGCCGGAATAGCGAGCGGGCCACCGTTGACACTCACGCCGTCGACGATCATGTCCACCGTCGCGTTCGTGTTGTCAAAGATCACGTCGACCTGCTTCCACCCCTCGGTGAAACCAACAGTGGGCTGGTTGTAGGGGGTCTGAAAGCCGCCATAGGTTGTTTGGATACGGATGCGGGGGGCGGTGGGCTCGACGCCGCCCTCGGCAATGTGAAAGTGCGCTCGGGTATAGGCAGGCTGGGCCGCGCCAATGACCGACTGATAGAGATAGTCATCGGGGTTGGCGCTGGCCAGCGTCGAATCGATCACCGGGACATACATGTCGCAGGAGACCTGATAGTCGGCAAGCGTACCGTCGAAGGAGCCGTCGCCGATGACGCGCCAGGCGGTGGCAAAGGTGGTAGCCGCGAACTCGATCTCGGCGAAGTTGCTGCCACCGTCGGCCGGCGGGTTGATGGTGACCCCGCGCCAGTCCGTGTCCGAGCTGACGACCTGAAGGGTGCCATTGTTGAAGCTGCTGTAGTTGGCGGCCGTGTCGGCATCCCAGGCGGAATTGGGGGTACCGCTCTCGAAGTCGTCCGAGAACGGGAGAATCTGGGCGGAGGCGCCGCCGGCAAGCGTGAGCGCGAGAGCCGCGAGAAGAGCTTTCTTCATGAGAAGCATTCTCCGTCGTAGAAAATGGGGGCGTTGCTGTATGCAAGCGTTCTCAATGAGCGAAGGCCGGGGTGGTGTTGTCAACAAGCGTCCGTGACCGGGTTGGATCATTTCCGATTATTCAAAATCCGGCCAAATGGGCGACACACACCTGCCACAATCAGCCCCAATGGCCCAACGTTGGCCGCGCCACGGCTCGACGATTTGGTGTTGGCGTCCCCGGCAGGACTCGAACCTGCGACCCCCGGTTTAGGAAACCGGTGCTCTATCCGGCTGAGCTACGAGGACACACGGAGTCCGTATCAGCGGATGGGCGGGCCGATTCAACCGGAAAGGACCGGCGGGAGCTGGCGGAGAGCCGCCGTTCGCCAGACGCTCACGCTTTTCATTCGCTGCAAGGAGGCCTCCGCAGCCCGGTCGCGGGCCGTTTCGTCAGGAAAAAGGCCAAAGAGGGCGGAACCACTGCCGCTGAGGCGGGCTGCCAGGGCGCCGGACAGGTTGAGGTGCTCAAGCAACTCGCCCAGCCGTGGGTGAGGGAGGGAGAGGGGCCGTTCGAAAGCGTTCCGAAGGGTGGGCAGGCCGTTCGTGTCCCCGGCGAGCCAGGCCTCGACCGCGGTGGGGTCGGTGCGCTCGCCGAGGTCACCGGGCTCGAGCCGCCGGTAGGCCTCCCCGGTAGCAATGGAGAAGGAGGGCTTGAGAAGGAGGAGGGGAAGCGGACGGGAGATGGCAACGGGGCGGAGGAGATCGCCGCGTCCCTCGCCGATGGCGGCCATTTCAGGGCCGAGGAAGAAGGGGACGTCGGACCCGAGGCGGAGGGCGGCAGCATGGACTTGGTGGGGGCCGGGGGGGCTGCCGGCCGAGTGGGCGAGTTCCGTCGCGAGCCGAAGGGCCGCCGCGCCGTCGCTGCTGCCACCGCCGAGGCCGGCGCCCACGGGGATGTTCTTGGTGAGGGTGACTTCGAGCCGCCACCCGCCGTCCATGCGGAGGTCCGCCGCAAGGGCCTCGAAGGCACGAACGGCCAGGTTCGATTCGGGCGGACCGCAGTCGCCGGAGTAGGGACCATCGACGGTCAGGTGGGTGACTTCGAAAGGCCGATCATGGGTGCGATCGAAGCGCGCGACCACGCGGAGGCGATCGGCGAGGTCGACGGCGACGAAGAGGGTGCGCAGGTCGTGGTAGCCGTCCTCGCGACGGCGGAGAATGTCGAGGAAGAGGTTGATCTTTGCAGGGGCGTCGACGTGGAGGTTCATGGTTCCGGGATGAGGAGAAGTGCGGGGAGGACGAGTGGCCTTTGCGGATTCAGCGGCGTGAGACGGCGGCCTTCGTGCTCGACAAGGAGCGACTGGAGCGGCGTGGGATGGAAAGGCCCGCTGGGGGTGGGAGTCCAGTCGATGCGAAGGTCTGCGGGATCGGGGGCATGGGGGGCCGGGGGGGGATCCACGGCGAGCAAAAGACGCGCATCGTCGCCGCGGGCCCATCGCTGGGCCCAGACCACGGGTAGATCGATCGTGCCGTCGGTCGTTTCTGTAGAGATGCGCAGGGCTTGGGGGGGATCCGCGGTATGGGGATCATGGCCGGCCAGGAGCGGGGCCAGGCGGCGGAAGTCGGCGAGGAACCGTGTCACCCGAAGGAGGGCCGCGGACCGTGCGAGGGGGTCCCCCGTGGTGGGCGGTTCCACCGGTGGCAGCCAGACGCCGCGCGGGGGGTCCCTCTTGGGGAGGACGGCCTGGTTCCAGGCGTGGTATTCCCGAGTGTCTTCGGGGGTCGCCTGCGGGAGCAGGATCACTTCCGCCAGAAGGGTGGCCAGCGGGTCCTCCGCGAGAGGGGGCGCGAGCGCGGCAAAGACTTCGTTGGCGGGTGCGAACCCAAACGGGTCGTCGCGGACAAGCCGGCCGTCCTTGACCGCCAAAGCATTCATGGAACGGGGGGGCACGGACCGCCACAGGGCGGGGTTCTCGCGGCGGCGGCGGAGTTCCTCTTGGAGCCAGGTGGCGGCACCGGCCGCGAGGACGCGCACCTCATGGGTGGAGCGATCGGCCACTGCGACCGCCTCGACCATGGCGAGCCAGACCTCGGACTCGGGCCAGCGGACGCCGTAGCGCCGTGCCGTCTCCCACTCGGCGCGGGCGCGCTCGTGGGCCTCCTTCACATCCGGTGCTCCGCTCGGCGGCGTATAGACAACGCTCCGTTGCACGGGGACGCCTTCGCCCTCGAATTCGAGCCGGAGGGAGGTCATGCCGATTGGTGTTGGGAAGCGGGAGAGAACGGTGAGGTGGTTGGGATAGACGCGGGTGCACTGTTGTCCGGAATCGGCGAGGAGACGGTGGCGGGGCTCGAGAGATGAGCCTGCGAAGACGCGGGCGCGCCAGGACCTGCGGCCGGGACCGTCGGGCTGCCAGAGAGGGGCGCGCCATACGAGGTACTGCCCGTCGTGGGCGAGGGACCAGCCAAGGCCGGGCGAGGGAACGGTCGCCGGATCGTCCGAGAGGGGTGGACGGCGCGCCTGCCAGGTGGAAAAAACAACGCCGAGAGGAAGCAAAAGGGCCCCCGCCATCACCGGCAGGAGCCCAAAAAGGGTGAGTCGCTGGCGGAGCAGAAGCGTCAGTTGAGCTCGAAAATCGGCTCGGAGGGTTCGAGACCCGGATCGTCGTCCATGCCCATGTCCATCATGCCCATGTCGGCGGCGTCGCGGTTGGCGGCATCCCCGGGGCGGATCATCATTTCGCCGTCGGCGGGGGCAGGAACAGGGGCGGGAAGAGTTGTGGGCTGGCCGGGGCCGCGCTGGCGGCCAAGCTCGCGGACGGCGGAGGAGAGCGACTGGATGGCTTCGGCAATCTGGGCGTTCGACCGCGCCACGCCTTCGGTGGCCTGGGCGACCTGACGCGTGGCCGACGCCAGATCCTGCGTGGCCTGATACTGGGACTGGTTCTGGGCGATGAGGCTTCCCCCCATCAGCACGCCAATGGCGGCGAGCACCAGAATGGCATAGGAGCGGGCATCAAGCTTGGGACCGATCATGCGGATCGTCTCCGTGCGGGGTATCGACTTGGAGGACTCTGGTTGGAAGCAGGCTCCGGCCCTTCGTGGGACGTCAAGCGCAGATGCCTCGCACGGCCGCATCCCGGGCAAACCCCGAGTCCCAACCCAAGGGTATTCGGAAGGACTTCCCCCCTTGCGCAGCGGAGCCGTTTCCGCGCATGCAGGTATCGATCGTGCCAGAAGCCCAGAGCGGGGGGATAAGATCAAAATGATCGAGATTCATGGAGTCCGCAAGGTCTACAAGGACCTGGTCGCCGTCGATAACCTGAACCTGACCATCAGGGAAGGGGACATCTTTGGGTTCATCGGACCGAACGGAGCAGGCAAGACCACCACCATCAAGATCCTCGCAACCCTGCTCAAGCCAACCCAAGGGTATGCGATGGTGGCGGGCTACAACGTGCTGACGCAATCGGACGATGTGAAGCGCGTGATGGGCTACATGCCCGACAGCTTCGGCGTGTACGACGACATGAAGGTCTGGGAGTACCTGGATTTCTTTGCCGCCGCCTACAAGATCGAGAAGACCCGGCGAAAGCAGATCATCGACGACGTACTGGCACTCACGGATCTGTCGCACAAAAAGGACGACATGGTGGACGCGCTGTCGCGGGGGATGAAGCAGCGCCTGTGTCTGGCGAAGACACTGGTCCACGACCCGAAGGTGCTGTTGCTCGACGAACCGGCATCCGGCCTCGATCCCCGCGCACGGATCGAACTCCGCGAACTGCTCAAGGAACTCCGCAACATGGGGAAGACGATCCTGATCAGCTCGCACATCCTGACCGAATTGGCGGACTTCTGCAACTCCATCGGCATCATCGAGCAAGGCAAGCTGCTGTACGCCGGCGACATCCGCGAGATCACGGAAAAGCTCCGCGATGCCCGGGTGGTGGAGGTCAAGGTACGCGAGGGCTTCGAGCAGAAGGCAGAGGAGGCGTTCCTGAACCACGAGGCGATCCAGGGGGTCGAGAGGGAGGGCCAGATGCTGACCGTCCACATGCCGCTGGACGCCGAGAACACCGACGTGGTGACGGATATCCTTGTCGAAAACGGCATCAAGTTCAGCTCGGTCCGCGAAGTCGAAATCGATCTGGAGGAAGTGTTCATGAGGGTAACCAAGGGGATTGTGCAATAAAGCGGAATGCGGAGGGGCGCCGGGTACTGCGGCGTCCGGTGACGGGTTTTTGTCGACGGCGTTCACGCGACCGGTTTTTCTGGAGACCCGATGCCTCGGCATCCAAGTCACTCAACGGAGTTCCCCATGGCCGTTCCCTTCATCGATCTGCGTCGCTTCGAGTCTGATTTTCTGGAGCGGTGGGCAGACATCGCCGACCACGTGACGAGGAACACGATGTTCGTGGGCGGGCCAGAGGTGTCACGGCTGGAGGACCGGCTCCGCGAGCGAAGCGGAACGGCCGGCGTGGTGGCCTGCGCAAACGGAACCGACGCGATCCAACTCGCCCTGCGCGCGGTCGGCGTCGGCCCGGGGGATACGGTGCTCCTCCCCGATGCGACTTTCTGGGCAACCTTCGAGGCGATCGTAAACGTCGGCGCCCGCCCGGTCACCGTCGACATCGAGTGGACCAGCCTCCAGCTCGATTTTGATCTCTTTGCCCAGGCGGTCGAACGGTATCAGCCCAAGGCAGCGATCCTCGTCCACCTCTATGGGTGGGGCACGCCGCGGCTCGCGGAGTTCCGCACCTTCTGTCGCGAGCGGGGGATCCCCCTCGTGGAGGACGGCGCCCAGGCCTTCGATGTGGCCTTCGGGGGCGACTCGATCTACAAGGGCAGCCAGATTGCCACCGTCAGCTTCTACCCCGCCAAGGTGCTGGGGTCCTGCGGCGATGCGGGGGCGGTGTACTGCGAGTCGGAGGAACTGACGGAGAAGATCCGTCTGCTTGGCAACCACGGCCGCACGGCGCATTACGGGCACGGAGTCGTCGGTTGGAACAGCCGCATGGCGGGGTTCGACGCGGCGTGGCTGAACCTGTGCCTGGACTACGCGGAGGACCGGATCGCCTCGCGGAGGAAGGTCGCCGCGGCCTACCGCGAGGCGTTCCTGCGCATGGGGGTCTGCCATGTGGGACCGCCGGAGGGGTACCTGGAGAACGGCTACCTGAGTGTGGCCTTGTTCGACCCGGAGGTGCGTCCCGCGGTGATCGAGGTCCTGAAGGATAAGGGAATCGGTTTTGGCACCGTGTACCCGGGGGCAATGTCACGCCAGCCGGGGGCGGAAGGCCACCTGGCGGGAAGCGTCGGTGGCGAGGTCGCCGACAAGGCCTGCCGGTCGGTGCTGAACCTGCCCCTGTTTGCCTACATGGGCGACGAGGAGGTGGCCGAGGTGTTGGAAGCGTTGGAGTCGGCCCTCGCGAAAACCGGCGCCGCGACCTGACATTTTTTTCCCTGCCCGCGCGCCGCGTCCAAACCCTTTCCCTGTTGCCAGGGTCCCCCATTTCGACACAAACTTGCGGCGTTGGAGGGATCGACCCTCCCAGCCACGGAGGAACCACCATGAAGATTGCCGCCCTTCTCACCGCAGCCCTTGCACTCGCCCTCGCGTTTCCCACCCCGGCGCGGGCAGGCAACAATGAACTCGACGGAGCCAGCATCGCGGCCGGCGCCATCGGCCTCGCCGCCGGCAGCCTCATCGGCTACTCCCTCAGCCGTAACAACCGCTACGACCACCACTATAACTATCACTACAACTATCGTCCCGCCCCCCGTTACCAGACCTACTACCACCATCCTCGCCCCCGCATCCGCCCCGAATACAGTTACCGCCGCGTCTCCCGCTTTGATTCCTTCGGGCATTACGACTATGGCGGAGATGTCCGTATCCGGGTGGACTACGACGCCCCCTCCTATGGCTACTAGAGCCACAGCTACCGGTCGACCAGCCGGAGCGTCCGGATCGACTACGGCTACGGTGCCTCCAACTACCAACAGTGCCGGACGATTCCGTACCACGGCTACACGGTTTACACCCAACGGACGGTCCGCCGAGGCTGGTAAGCCCGGAACCGGCCTCCTCGCCGACTGACGACCCACCCGGCGGCGCCCTCCACGGCGCCGCCTTTCTTTTTGCGCCGGGCTCCCGGCTTGGGCAACTATCCCGCAAGAAACTTGGGGAGAACGCCCTTGCTGCGCATTGAGACGATTCCCACGGGACCCCTCCAGGCAAACTGCCACATTGTCGCGGACCCCGAAACGGGTCGCTGCGTCGTGGTGGATCCCGGCGATGACGCAGCGGATCTCGCCGCCTTCCTCCTCCGAGAGCACCTCGAGCCCGAGGCCATCTGGAACACCCACGCCCACATCGATCACATCAATGGCAACGCCGGGTTGCTCGCAAAGTTCGACGTGCCGTTGTCGATTCACGAGGCGGAGGAGGACTGGCTCCGATCGCCGGAGAAATCATTGGCGGCGTTTATCGGGATGGCGCTGAACCCGAGCCGGGCGAGCACCATCTGGAAGGGGGGCGAGACACTGGACGCCCTCGACCGCGAGTGGCAGGTGATCCATACACCGGGGCACTCGCCGGGGAGCGTGACGCTCGCCTGCCCGGCGGAGAAGGTGCTGCTCGTTGGCGACCTCCTCATGCGGGGATCCGTGGGACGGGTGGACCTCCCGTTCGGCGATGGACCGACCCTCGCAGCTTCTCTCCGCGCCCTCTTTTCCCGGTTCCCCGAGGACGACTGGCGGCTTTATTCGGGGCATGGCCCGGGGAGCGATCTTGGCCTCGAACGGCGCGACAACTGGTTCGTCTCCCAAGCACTCGCTGAGACCGGGGGCCAGCCGGGGTTTCCCTGAATTTCGGCTCGACCCAACTGGAGTCCTCTGCTTGCCTACCCTTCCACACCCATCTGCCTTCCGGGCTCCCGAATGAAAAAGCGCCGCCGCACGATCAAGGCGATCGAGAAGCAGATCGCCGCTCGACTCATCTCCAACGGCTCCCTGGTCCAGGAGGACCTCGAGAACGCGATCCGCAAGTTTCCCGGTGAGATGAGCTTCATCCAGTTCCTTCTGGGCGAGAAGGTGGTGAGCCGCATCTCCGTGGCGCAGGCGGAGGCGGAGGTGAACGGGTTCGAATGGGTCGATCCGTCGAAGCTGACACCTTCCAACGAGGCGCTGGAGCTGTTTGACGAGGATCTGGCCTGGCGCAAGGAGGTGCTGCCGCTCAGCATCGGGCGCAAGGGTCTGGTCGCCGCCGCGGGCGATCCCTACAATGTATACCTTCAGGACGAGCTGAAGCTCAAGTTTGGCATCCCGGTGCAGGTGAGGATCAGCGAGCGGCGTGAACTCCGAAAGGTCCTGCGCCAGTTCTACGGCGAGCCGCCGCAGGAAAGCCGGGTGGATATCGAGTCCCAGGACTTGGAAGCGCCCGTGCAGGTGGAGGAGCCGGCACGGGAACCGGTTGCCATCCCTGTGCCGAAGGTCGAACACGACCGGCCCTTCGACGAGCGGCCGACGATCCTGGAAAACGAGAAGCTCCCCGGACAGGGCGAGGATTCCCATCGTCAGTTTCAGCGGCGCTTGCGCGAGCTCCAGTCTCCCGCCGACTCCTCGCCCGGCATCTCGCACATGGAAACGGTGATCGAGGATGAGGCCTACTTTGAGCGCGAGGAGGCGCTGCAGAAGACGGCCGCGATGGAGGCCGATGGCCCGGCGGAGGAGCAGGTCGAGCGCATCCTCAGCGTGGTCAGCCAGTTCAAGGCACTTGAGGCGGAAATCAGTCCGGCGGGGAGCGTCGCGGAAATCCGCCTCCGGCTCCCCATGCGGTGGCAAAGCCTGAAGGGCTACCCGATTGAACTTCACGAGGCGGTCGTCGGCCGGCTGATTACCGTGGCGGGCGCCAAGGAACGGCCCGAACCCGACGCCCAGATCCTTCTGCGCTGGAGCGAGGGCGAGCTCCCCGCCCTCCTCCAGTTCCAGAACACCCGCGCCGGCCTGCGCCTTCTCCTTACCTTCCCGACGCACCAGCCACTCTTTCAGGACCCCTTCCTGCACATTGGCCTGCCCGAGAGCATCGGGGGCGAGCTCGAAACCCGCCTCAATCGCTTCGGCGGGGGAATCCTCCTGATCTCGAGCCCCGCCCCCACCACCGTGGAGCGCCTGACCACCAGCCTCCTCGCCCTCATGGGCCATGGCGGCAACCGTGCGGTCCTCTCACTGGAAACGGACAAGGCCCGCGACATCGCCGATGTTGTCGTCCGCCACTGCCCCACCCAGGACGCCCTCGCGGAGCAAATCGAAATGGCCGGCGATGCCCATCCGGACATCCTCGGCATCCGGACCATCGGCACCGACAAGGCGCTCCGCCTCGCGCTGGAAACCGCCGCCTCCGGAACCACCGTGGTGGCCGGCACCAATGCCGCCCGCATTGGCGACGTGATCGCGCGGCTCAAGCCGCTGCTCGCCGCAGAAGCCGCCCCGCCCGCGGTCGTCCTCGGTGTCCTCCACGTCGAGGAAACCCGCGTCCTGTGCTCGTCGTGCTCGCGATCCATCGACGACCGCGATTCCCTCCCCGCCTGGGCGCGCTCCATGGGCGCCGACTTCTATGAGGCGGTTGGCTGCAAGGAATGCCGTGGGACCGGATATCTCGGGAACGGCTTCCTCGTGGAGTTCCACCGGCCCACCGAGGGTGCCAACGACGGCAGCTTCGAGCCCGTCCTCGACCGCATGGAGGAATTGATCGCGGCGAGCCTCGCCGGACGAATCGATCCCCGCCAGCATCCAACCCCATGACGCTCCGGCCGCCCGAGGTCGACTATACGCTGCTCGACCTGTGGGAGGAACTCCGCTCCGTCGTTCTCGCCTCCGGCAAGGACCTCCAACAGGAACTCGACCGCCGCTCCCTGTCACCCTGGGAGGAGGTCCCCCCGCGCGAACGGCAGGCAATCGCCCTCGCCGTCCTGCT
>CAYQTO010000006.1:20677-58006 GCA_964420455.1 uncultured Candidatus Sumerlaeota bacterium
CAGGCAGGCGGACGGCGCGAGGCCCGTCGTCTCCTCGCGGAGTTCGACCGCCACGGCCTGCTCGACGGGGACCACGCCGGGGCCGTCCGCGAGGACACGCCCCTGCTCGACTTTTCCGACATCCTCCCGGAGCGGCGGGAGGCCATCGCCCGCGACCTGCGGTGGATCGGCGGGCCGGCTTTCCCCAAGGCGCTCCGCGAAGCCGCCGGCGCCCAGGGCGCCCTCGATACGGTCGGCCGCCACGCCCGCCTGCTCAAGGCACCCCGTGCCGGCCGCTTCCTTGTCGCCCTTGGCTACCCCGCCGCCACAACCGACCGCCCCCGCCGCCGCATGCTCCATCGCCTCGGGCTCCTCCCCGAGGTGCGGGATACGAGGGCAAACCACGCCGAGGCCCTCCGGGTAATGAACGACGTCGCCCATGCGGCGGGTGTCCCCCTGTCCGTGGTGGACCTGGTCCTGGGTGTCTATACAGGTGGGGAGAAGGGCGGCGGGCCGGAGGCGGCTGTCTGCGGGGCGCGGCCGGACTGCCGCCGATGCCGCGTGAAGGACCAATGCGCCTACGGCCAATTCCTCACCAGCCACGGCAGGCTCGAGGAGGAAGGACCTGCGCGGCGCCCACTTGTCGAGGCCATGATGCCCGAGGACCGGCCGCGCGAAAAACTCGCCCGCCGCGGCGCCAGCGCCCTTACCGACGCTGAACTCCTGGCCATCCTCCTGCGGACCGGAAACGGGCGGGAGCACGCGGTAGAACTTGCCGGGCGCCTCCTCCGCGAGGCCGGGTCGCTCGACCGGCTGGCCTCCGCCAGCCTTGCCGAACTCACGCGGCTTCCCGGCCTGGGCACCGTCAAGGCCGTCACGATCAAGGCCGCGCTGGAGCTGGCCCGCCGCGTCTCCGCACCGGCAGACATCGCAGGCGAGGCCATCACCTCGGCCCGCTCTGTCTTCGAACTCCTCCGTGGTCCCCTCCTCGACCGCCGCAAGGAAGTTTTCATCGCCCTCCTGCTCAATACAAAGAACCGCATCATCCGTCAGGTCGCCGTCAGCGAAGGGACGCTGAACCAGTCGCTCGTCCACCCCCGCGAGGCCTTTCAGGAGGCCGTGCGTGATTCCGCCGCAGCGGTTATTTTTGTGCACAACCACCCGAGCGGCGACCCCGAGCCATCGCGCGATGACAAGCGCATCACCTGGCGCCTGGTCCAGGCGGGCGAGGTAATGGGTGTGCGGGTCCTCGACCACATCATCATCGGGCGCGACCGGTACTACAGCTTTGCCGACGAGGGGACGCTCGAAGGGCCCGTCGCCGGATAAGCGCCGTCAGTAAGCCCACCAGTTGGTCGAGGTATCCTCGTTGAAGATGTAGATGCCGCCGTTTCCGCCGAAGCGGTAGTCGGCGACGTACACCTGCCCCGAGAGGTCCTGACCCCATCCGATGGGAAGGATTCCGGGATTGTCGAACAGGATCGAGATCGACGACGCCTCGGTCCCGTCGTAGTTGATGGCAAAGATGCGGCTCGAGTTGGAGTCGCTGAAGAGATAAGCTCCGTTGAGGCCGGGTGCGGTCGATCCGCGATAGAAATAGCCGCCGATGATGGAGCCGTTGCCGCTGGCGTGGGGATAGTCGACAATGGGATCGATGAGCCCATCACGGTCGCAGTCCGTCGGACCGCCGGGTCGGCAGATGAAACCCTCGGTGATCTTCCACCCATAGTTGCCACCGCTCGTGACGTGGTTGATCTCCTCGCGGGCATCCTGGCCGACATCGGCGACGAAGAACCAGCCGGTGACCGGGTCGAAGGCGAAGCGGTAGGGATTGCGGAGACCGTAGGCGAAGATGTCGCGCCGGGTGCTTGCTCCCGCCGGTCCGCCGGCCACGAAGGGATTGTCGGCCGGGATGGCGAAGGGGAGGCCGGGATCGGGCGGGCTCGACACGTCGACGCGGAGGATCGTGCCAAGTGCCGTGGTCGTGTCCTGACCCGAGTTCAGCGGATCGTTCGCCGATCCGCCATCGCCAAGGCCGATATAAAGATAGTCGTCCGGGCCGAAGTCGATCTGGCCGCCGTTGTGGTTGTTGAACGGCTGGGGGAGGGAGAAGATGACCTCCTCGTTGGCGGGGCTGTCATCGACGACGTTCGTCGATATGGGACTGGCCGTAAATCTAGATATACGGGTCGTCCCGGGATTCGTGATGTTATAGCTGTAGTGAACGTAGAATTCGCCGCTGGTGGAGAAGTCCGGGGAGAAGGCCAGGCCGAGGAGGCCCTCCTCGGTGCCGCTGTTGCGGACGCGGCCGCCGATGTCGAGGTAGGTCTCCACGTCCGTGGCGGGATCGGGGTCGGCCGTGTTGGGGAAGACGTAGATTTGCCCGAACTGGGTCACGACAACGATGCGGTCTGAGCCGTCGGGGATTTCCGAAATCTGGATGATTCGCGGAAAGGCGAGGCGGGGCCAGACCCGTTGCAGCTCGAGCCGGTCAATGGTGCTTTGGGGAATGGGTGCCGGTTGGGCACTCGCGATCCCACCGACGGCGCTGGCAATTGCCAGCGCTCCGACAACTGGAAGGGTCCTCATTCTCTCACCAACTCCTTCTCGCTCGCCGAAAGAAAGACGGCGCCCGTGGCATCGCCGGTAACATTCACCATCGTGCGCAGGTGGTCAAGTGGGCGATCCACCACGATGATCAAGGCCATGAATTCGAGGGGGAGCCCGATGGCGGTGAAGACGATGACCATGGTGACGAGGCCGGCCTGGGGGATGCCGGCGGCGCCAATGGCCGCAAGGGTCGCCGTAAAGAAAATAATCACCTGTTCCTGGAGCCCCAGCTCGAGCCCGATCGCCGGCCCGACCAATTGGGCGACGAACATCGCCGCCACCGCCTCGTAGAGCGCCGTCCCGTCCATGTTGATCGTCGCCCCCATCGGCAGGACGAAGTTGGCTGAACGCTTGTCGACCCCCACGTGCTCCTCGACCACGCGCAGCGTCACCGGCAGCGTCGCCGACGACGAAGCGGTGGTCACCGCCAGCAGCATCGCCTCCTTGATGCGCAGGAAGAACTTGAGCGGGTTGTATCCGCAAATGAAGTACAGGATCAGCGGGTAGACAACGAGCAGGTGCGTGAGGAGCGCGAGCACGACCGTCAGGAAATACTTGAAGAGGGGGCGAATAACATCGGGCCCAAGATTCATGAGAAGATTCGCGGCGAGGGCAAACACGCCGATCGGTGCGAGCCAGATCACAACCACGACCATCTTCATCAGCGCCTCGTTCATCGAGTCAAAGAAGCGCCGGGCCGGCTCGCCCTTCTCCCCCAGCGTCATGATCATAAAGCCCAGGAACAGGGAGAAGAAGACCACACCAATGAGGTTGGTTTCCGCCATCGCCTGGAAGGGGTTCATCAGCAGGTTGCCGACCTGGACGCGGACGAACTCGCCGAAGGTCTCCGGGGCGTTAAGGCCCTCGCGGGTGAGTTCCGCCCTGATGCGCTGCTCCTCCGGCAACTGGGCAAAGATCGCCTCCGAGTCCGCCCCGACCCCCGGCTGGATCACATTCGTATAGATGATTCCTATGAGCACGGCGAAGAAGCTCGTGAGGAGGAAAAAGGCGAGGGTCTTGAAGACCTTGCGGCCGACCTCGCGCCCGCCGCCGAGGTTTGCCACCCCCGCCGCCACCGTAAACAGAACCAGCGGCACCACAACCATCTTCAAAGCCGAGAGGAAGATCGTCCCGAAGATGTCGATTCCCCGGATGAAGCCGCCAAGAGCCCCGTCCGGATTGCCCTGCGCCAGCAGCCCGAGGAGGACGCCGCCGATGATGCCCACGATCAGGCTGATGGCCAGGTTGCGCTCGGTGAAGAAGCCCACGCGGTCCTCCGATTGCAACGCATCCGTTGCGGGAATGGGTTTGCTTCTTGCGCCCAACGCCACACGGCGCAAGGAAGTCTCGTACACGAGACACAATGGGGGTGGGGATTCATGGCAGGACGAGGCGACGGAATATGAGACGAACAGCCCAATGGGGGCACAGGTGGATCACGTGGGTCGCCATCGCGACGACGGCGGGGCTGGCCGCATGCCGCCCCCCGGAGGGCACCCGGCGCGAGCCGGCCGGCGAGGACGACAAGCCGGTCGAGGTCCGCGAGGAGAAGCCTTTCCTGACCCCCGTGGTGGCTATCAACGTCGAACGGGGCGAAGTCTACTCCTCCGTCGCCACAACCGGGACCGCAGTTCCCCTCCGCAGCCGTTTCCTTGCCGCCGAGGAGGCGGGGCGCCTGCGCTTTGCCCGCGACTGGACCGAGGGCGACTTCGTCGAGGCGGGAACCCTCATCGCCGAGATCGAATCGGACTCCCTCGAGACCGAAATCGAAACCGCCCGCTCCGACGTCCAGCTCCGCGAAGAAGGCCTCAGCATCGCACGCAAGTCCATGGAGGCGGCCATCCGCGACTATGAGACTTTTCAGGACCTCTATACACGGGGCATTGCCGCGCTCAAGGACGTCGACAGCGCCAAGCTCACCATGGACCGCGCCATCAACACCCACCGCCAGGACCAGATCAACCTCGAGAGGGCCCGCCTCGAACTGCAGAACGTGCTCGATCGCCTCGAGGAGTTGAAAATCATCGCCCCCTTCGACGGACTCCTGGTCGCCCGCACCACCCTCGAGGGATCCACCCCCTTCTCCACCACCTTTGGCACCGAGACGATCACCGACAACGACGGCCGCATGATTTCCGACGGAACCAACATCTGCGGCATCATCGACGTCTCGAAGATGATCATCCGCTGCGACGTGACGAGTCGCGACATCGACTCGGTGCGGCTCGGCCAGCGCTCCGTGGCAACCATCTACGCCAGCGAAGCCCTGGAGGTAGAAGGCGAGGTCGTCGACATCAGCCGCTCCGTGAACCAGGACACCCGCGCCTTCGAAGTCGACGTCCTCGTCGACAACGGGGAACGGCTCCTGCGTCCGGGCATGTTTGGCCGCGTCGACATCGTGACCGAAACACGCCGCGATACCATCTCCATCGACAAGGATGTGCTCGTACGCCGCAACAATCGGACGGTTGTCTATACGGTCGAGGACGGACTCGACACCGACTACAAGGTGGCCCGCGAGGTCGAGGTGGAGACCGGCATCGAGGGGCGCGACGAGATCGAGATCACCTTCGGCCTGCAGGCGGGCGACCAGATCATTGTTCGCGGCTACGAATTCCTCCAGGACAACGCCCCGGTGAGCGTTCTGTATGCGGATCGCCCAACGGTGGGTGCGGAGGACGCGGAGGAAGACAATGCGGAGGAGGCGGGGGCCGAGGAGCGCACGACCCAGCGCCGGGGAAACGGTGGCAACAGGCCCCGCTCCGCCTCCGCCGGCAACCCCTCCTAGCCCGCTACTTCTCGGCTCGCCGGGCGAGCCGCGCCGTCAGATAAAACTGAAAACTGGCGCCCTGCATGTCGATGTCGCCGGGCCACCACAACCCCACCACCGATCCCTTCTTGAGGGGGAAGGTCACGTGCTGGGGGACGACGGCCTGCAACAGGTAGTCGCTGCAGCACGGTTCGTGGCCTACCGCGAGGACGATGTCCGACTTGCCGAGGTCGTCAAGGCTGCGGATGTGGTCCACCACGCCCGCCCAGCTGCCGGAAAAGTCCAGTGCATCGACCACGACGGGCTTGGAAGCCTTGAGCTGGGCGGAGACCAACTCGGCCGTTTCCCAGGACCGGATCCGTGGGCTCGTGAGGACAACGCGGGGCTTGAGCCGGAGCCCCTTGAGGAGGCGGCCCACCTCCTCCACCCGATTGCGGCCCTTCACCGTCAGGGGGCGTTTGGCGTCGATACGGTCGGGGCCGCCCCCGTGGCCCTCGGCGACACCGTGGCGCATGAGCAGAAGCATCATCGGCCGGGCCTTGGTCCCTTTCCGCGGGCGCCCGCTAGTAGGAAGCTTGAAAGTGACAAAAAGGTTCCAGCAGGTCCTCGTCGCTGGCAACGGAAACGTCCGCCATCCTGTGGGCGAGGACGGTTCTGAGTCGCGGCAGGGCATCGGCCAAGGCTTGCGTGTAGACCCGTTCGCCCGGAGCGCGTCGGCAATCGCGGGCGAGCCCCACGGGAATCCGCGCGTTCCATTCGGCGAGCAACCTCCGCGAGCGCAGGTTCGCCGCCTCGAACAGGAGGTGGTTCCGCGCCTTGATCCGCCGGACCCCTTCCTCACCATAGCGCCGCCGCATGGACCCGCCCCCCACGTGCAAGGCGAACGCATCGGGATCGTAAAGCGACCACCAGCCCCGTCGGGCCGCGCGCCAGGAAAGGTCGTAGTCCTCCCAGTATCCCGGCTCGTACAGTCGGGAAAGACCGCCAAGCGCGAGGAACCGCTCACGATCATAGGCGGCGGCGCCAGCCTGGACAAAGAGGCAACGGGTCGCCTCCCCAGGGTCAGCCCACGCAGGAGTCACCCGCCCCCCCCGCCACAGCGCCCCCATGCACAACTGGTTCGGACGTCCATCATACCATCCCACCGTGCGGGCGGACACGGCGAAAGGCCGGTCCTCTGCCGGGCCCCGGAACCAACGCACGAGGTTTTCCACGAAGCCCTCGCGAGCCACCAGGTCGTTATTTGCGAGGACGAGGACCCGCCCCCGCGCCTCCCGGGCGCCCCGGTTCACCGACCAGGCGAAGCCGCGGTTTCGCCGGTTGCGCAGGAGCCGTATAGACGGGAACTGGCGCCGCAGGAACGATACGCTGTCGTCCATGCTCCGGTCGTCGACGACGATCAGCTCGCCGGGAACGGACGCCTCCCGCAGCGAGAGCAGCAACGACGAGACGCACCGGCCGATCCACTCGCCCCCCTGCCAGTTGGGGACCACGATGCTTACTTCCGGGCGCGGGTTTCCGGGATTTCGAAGGGTCATGGCGTTGTCCTTCCGAGGGAGATTTCTCCCCCGCTTAAGGCAAGGAAAAACCTTGGTTTTCCCGTGTTTTTTTCTTGCAGGTGTACCGATCGCCAGCCTGTCCTGAACCCCAGCAAAACATGCAGCGTGTCAGGACCCATGAAAGCCAACGACGCGACCACCCGTTCCCGTTTCCCAAGGAGATCATCCATGCAGACGCGCCTGCGCTCGTTTCTCGCCGCCAGCCTTCTGAGTGCCGGCTCCCTCGGCCTCCTCGTTGGCTGCACCGGCAAGCCGGAAAACAGCCCCGTCATTCGAAAGAAATTCGCCGAAGTGGACGCCATGAAGGAAAGCTTCGAGGCGATCCAGGTGGATATACAAAACATCAACCAGCTCATCGAGCAACTCTCGCGCGAGAACAGCGAGCTGCGGGCCTTCATGCCGGACGTCGACGGCATGCCCGCCCTCGAGAAACTCGACACCATCGAGGCCCGCCTCGTGAAGCTCGAGGAGATTGCCTCCGACAGCGTCATGGCGCAGGCCGCGTCCCCGCGCCCGCGGCCTTCCTCCGCGCCGCCGCAGGAAGTCGCCTCGGCGCCCGCCCCCCAAGGGTCCTCCAGCTCCAGCAGTGCGGAATCCCCCCGCCTTGCAACGTCGCAGGCCGCCGCCCAGCAGCAGGCGACTCCACCGGTCGTTGCCGAGCAGCGTCGACCCGCCGCCAACAACTCCTTCCGCGAGATGACCAACCGCACCGCCGCGGAGCGTCCGGCGCCCGCTGCCGCAGGCTCCTCCTCCCCCCGGCCTGCCGCCGCGCCCTCCGCCCCACGCGGCCGGTACCACACGATCGTCGCCGGTGAAAACCTTCAGGCGATCGCCACCCAGCACGGCGTCAGCGTCGATGCCATCCTGAATGCCAACAGCCTCCCCCGCGGCGCCCGCCTCGCCCGCGGCCAGCGTCTCTACATCCCCGCCCAGTAAGGGCTGCCCGAGACCACCGGTGAGGATAGTGCCATGATCGGTTTCCCTGAAGTGCTCATCGCCAAGTGCGCCTTCTTCGCGTCGCTTGTCATTATCGCCCTCGCCCTGGCCTGGTGGGCGATCGAGAACAGCGTCGGCTTTCTCAGCGACCTTCGCTGGTCCGGCTGGCCCATGACCTAGCGCGAGGCTCCGCGGAAAAACGGGATCAACGAAAACGGCGGCGGGAAGAATCTCTTCCCGCCGCCGTTCCTTCTTCGGGCAGCGCAGGTCGCCGCCCCAATCAGTCCCTGTTTTCCGGATGGGTCACGTCCGCGAGGAGCTCCACCTCGGATTCCGCAAACTGGGCGCGGAACATGTCGCGGATGAAGTCATTGCCTTCGCGCCCGCGGAGAGTCGACTCGATGCTGTCGCGCACCTCCTCGAGGGGACGCTGGCGTTCGGCCTGGGCAGTCTCAACCCAGTAGACGATCACCTGCTCGTCATTGGCGACCAGTTCGGTCAGGCCCGGGGCCTCGACAGCGCGGACCGCCGCGAGGTCCGCATCGGAGAACCGCTCGGGAACCATCCGGCCAAGGATTCCGTTACGGGGGGTCGGGTTGTCCGGCAGGTCCGCAAACTGGTTCGCCACCTGGCGGAACTGCTGGCGACTTTCAACGCCGGCGATGGCCTCCTCCAGTTCCGCCCGCGCCGCCGCCTCGTCCTTCTCGTCCGTGACCGGGATCACGATCGAGGAGACGTCGTACATCTCCTGCTCGAGGAAGTCCTCCCTGTTGTCCTCATAGTACTTTTCGATCTGCTCCTCGCTGATTTCGAGGTTGTCGATCTGGCGCTGAAAGTACTGGCGGACGAGGATGTTGTCCGCAAGGCGTCCACGCATGAGCTCATACTCCTCGGAGCCGACAAGGCTGGTGACCTCGGCGTAGGACTGAACAAGGGCCCCCTGCAGCGCCCGGGCCTCCGCGAGCAGGTCCATCAGTTCGTCCTCGCTCTCGCCGGGGAACTTTGCCGCCGCCTCGCGAGCGAGGGATGTCGCGACCTGCTGGCGCGTGAACTCCTCGTCGCCGATGGTTACCAGCACGTCGGCGTTCTCCGTACCCTCCATGGCGAGCACGGTGTCGATCTTGGCCACCCCCTCGGTCTCGAGCGCCTCGCGGAAGAACTCGTTGATGAGGCGCCCCTGCTGGCGGTTGCGGAAAGTCGTGCGGAGCGACTGTTCGGAGGCGTCCCGGTCGCGGTACCCGCCCTTAACGTAGTTGAGGCGCTGGACGATCTGGAATCCATGGCGCGTGCGGACGGGTTGCGAGTAGGCGCCGTCCTCGAGCGACAGGAAGGTTTCGATGACGGTCTCGTTGAGGGGACGGTCCTGTTTTTCGGGGTAAACGGTGAGGCGCTGGCCTGGCTGGGCAGCCTCGGAGAATTCCTTCGCCACCTCCTCGAAATCTTCACCCGCCTCGAGCCGCACGTGGGCCGCCTCGATCTTTCCCAGCGGACCCGCGAGGTCCTCCTCGCTCATTGGGACCATCAGGACCTCGCCGGGGACCAGTGGCCGCGCCGGCAGGGCGATCTGCTCGCCCTCCTCGTTTTCCACCTCCGTCTCCAGCTCCTCGATCCGCGGCTTCTTGCTTTCCATGGAAAGGATTTGGTCCACCGCGTCCGGATCGCCACAAACCTCCGTCGCGATCGACGCCAGCGTATCGCCCTCTTCCACTGTATATTCCTGGTAGGTGGAGACGAAGATGTGGCGGAAGACCAGCCGTTCCAGAATCTTGAAGGAAGTCTCGCGCATCTCTTCGTAGATGGCGTCAAGTTCCATCGGGGTCGGCTCCGAGAGCTTTTCCTCGACGTTCTCGCGATAGAGGGCGCTGCCGAGCCAATTGCGTATTTCGCTGTCGAGACGCGCGGTTGCCGCGTCATCCATCTCGAAGCCGTCCTCGCGCGCCTTTTCCGCAACGAGATCCATCGCGCCGATGGACTTCGCGATGTACTCCCACTGCTCCTCGCCGGCGAGACGGGGCAGCTCGATTGCGCGGAGGTTCAGCCGCTCACTCGGCACGCCCCCCCACAGGAACTGGATCGTCAGAAGGTCGTACTCCTCGCCGTTGATGGTGGCCATGGTGGTCTCGGCGGGGATCGGTTCGGGAAGGAGCTGGACGGGCAGCGGGCCCTCCGCGTCGACCGTCTCCTGGGCTGCAGCCCCAAGCGGCATGAGGACCAACGCCAGCCCTGCCACCAGCTGGCGCCAACGGATTGAACCTTGGAATCGCTTCATTTGGAGAGTAACGCTCCTTTCATTGGGCAAAGTGCCGTGGCTTTGTGACAGCGCCGAATCGGGCGTCAACGAAAGAGGGCAAAGGGGAGCCCCGGTGCGTGGGGGCATCGGGGCTCCAGGAACGACCAGCTTTTGGGGGCGGGGGTTTGGCCCGCGGGGGCGTCAGTCGCGGCTGACCGCCATCAGATACAGAATGTTGCGGAACAGCATGATGAAGTCGATCGTGAGCGCCAGCGCAGCCGGAACCACCATGTCCACGCTGTAGCGGTGGATCAGGTTCGACGTGTCATAGACCGTGTAACCGGCAAACAGCAGCACCGCGGCGATCGACAGGGCGACGTGGATCAATTGCACCTCAAACCCAAGCATCGACATCACGATGGCGATCAGCGTCGCGCCAATGAGTGTGAGCAGCCCAACCATGAGGAAGCCGCCGATGAAGCTGAAGTCCTTGCGCGATAGGAAGACGAAGGCCGTAAGCCCACCAAAGACCAGAATGGTCAGCCCCGCCGCCTGGATGAAGATCGCCGCCCCGCCGACCATCTGGGCGTAGACCATCAGTGAGACCGACAGGAAACCGAAGACCGCCGCGAAGCCATAGAGAGCGAGGACGTTCAGGCCCTTGACCATCGAGAGGGCGTGGGCCCCGAAGGAGGCACCCAGCAGCAGCAGGAACGCGAGGAGCGGGTGAATGCCCACGGCAAGGGCGCCGATCTCGCGCAGCACCGGCACGCCGCTCATCAATCCCCAGGCAAGTCCGCCCGCCGTAAGCGCGAAGACCAGCACGGCCGAGAACATCAGCCCGTACACCTTCTGGATAAAGGCAAGTCGTTCGCCCGGCGCGGCCATCACCGCCGGGTGCACCGCCACGCCGTCGGGACGCATTGCGGAGTAGCTCATCTGGATCGTTGTCCTTCCCATGGTGAAATAAGGCTCGTCGCCCCGGGACCCCTGCGACGAGACAAGGTGCTATAAGAGATTGAGTGCGAATCAAAGCAAGCGAAACGGAACCCTGAAGCCGAATTCAGACGTCGCCCCAATGCAAGAGAAGCTCCGAATCGTCATGATCGTTTCCGGGTATCCGCCCGCCAAGAAAGCGGGGATGGAGTCCGGCTGCAAACGTCTGGCGGAGGCCCTCGCCCGCCGTGGCCACTCCGTGAAAATCCTGACAGCTGCCACGCGGGGGCTTCCCCGCATTCAGCACGAGGCCACCAACCTTGTCGTCCACCGGGTCCTCAGGCCCATAAGCCTTGGTCCCCTTTGGGGGCTCACCTACATGGCCATGGTCAAGTCCTGGCTGTTGCGTCACGTTTCTCAATGGGACGTGGTGATCTGTCACAAGCTTGGGCTCCATGGGGCCGTCGCCGCCCCGCTTGCCCGCATCGTCGGCCACCAGTGCCACCACCTCGCTGTGAATGCCGGTCACTTTGGCGACGTTCCCCGGCTCCGTGCGCACCTCGGGGGCGGATTCCTTCTCGCCCTTTGCCGCCTCGCCACCGGCTGTTTCCATCTCTCCGCCACCGGTCGGCGCGAACTGCAGAACGCTGGCTTTCAGGCTTCTCAACTCCATCCCTTCATCTATCACGTCACCCCCTCCCGCCCTCCCTTCGCCAGGCGTCGCGATGCCGAGGTCCTCTTTCTGGGCCGCCTCCATCGGCAAAAAAACCTTCCGGTGCTCCTGAAGGCCTTCGCCGCAGTGGCTCGGGATCACCCGGAGGCGAGGCTCCGGATCGTTGGCAGCGGCCCGCAGGAGGACGCCGTCCGTCGCGCCATCGCCGCATCAACGGCCGCCGACCGGATCCACCTCGACCCGTGGACCGACGAGCCCCGCACCGCCCTCCAGCGATCGGCCCTCTTTGTCCTCCCCAGCCGTTCCGAGGGGCTTTCCAATGCGCTTCTTGAAGCGATGGTTGAAGGCTGCGCCATTGTCGCCACCGACGTCAGCGGCGTCCGCGATGCGCTCGATCCCGCTGGTGGGAGCGAGGCGCCTGTGCCCGAAGGGGGCTTCCTGGAGCTCCCCGCCGGTCTCCTCGTGCGTTCCGGCGACCAGCGGGGCCTTGCCGCGGCCATGGCCCGGTTCCTCGACGACGGCCTGCTTCGCGAACGCCTCGGAGGCGCCGCCCGCACCATCGCCCTCGAGCACTTCTCGGAGGAGCGGGCCGTCGCCCTGTTCCTTGCTGCGGTGGAGTCGCCTGCATGAGAATCTGTTTCCTTGGCAACGCTACCAAGGGGCACACCCGGCGATGGGCGGAATGGCTCGCGGGCGAAGGGCACCGTGTGCGGATCATCACCGATGTCTGCCCGGAAGGCGCCAGTGCCCCCGCCGGGGTGGAGGTCGTCCGCCCCGTCTGGCCCCGCTGGCTTGCGACGTGGACCTTTCATCTGCGGGGCGGGCGCCACGCAAACGCCCGCGACAAGTGGCGCGTCTATACGCCACTCGTCCACGAGTTCGCCCCCCACGTGGTTCATGCCCACGAAGCGCTGACCTACGGCCCGGTGCTGGAACAACTCGGCGACTACCCGCGGGTGCTCACGGCGTGGGGTCCGGATGTGGAACGCCTGGCGACCCGGCCCGATGGCGAGCCCTCACGCCTCGTCCGTCGCGCCCTACACGCCGCGGACGTCATCACGACCAACGGGCCCGGACTGGAGGAGGCCTGGTCCACCATGGCGGGGATTCCGACAGACCGCTTTCGTCTCTTTCCGTGGGGGATCGATACGGGGCTCTTTGCGCCCGCGGGGGAGGTGGCGCAACTCGCGCTCCGCGAGCGACTGGCCATTCCCGTCGAGGCACCGGTCATCCTCAGTCCGCGTCTCGCGAAGCCCTACTACCGTATAGACGTGCTGCTGGAAGCGTGGCGTCACGTGCGGCAGGCTGCCCCGGCCGCGTGGCTGGTGGTTCTGAGGGCGGGGGCGACGGACCGCCACTGGGAAGCCCTTCGCCGTCGAGTTCCCCGGCCCGATGAGGCACGGATCCGGTTCGTCGACGAGTATCTCGCGCCAACAGCCATGGCTTCCCTGTATTCCCTCAGCGCCGGCGTCGTCATGATACCGCGGACGGACCTGCTCGCACTGTCGCTTCTCGAGTCGGCGCGATGCGGGGCCCTTCCGGTCCTGGCCCCGCTCCCCTGCTACCGCAAGGCGGCCATCGATCTTGGGGAGGAGGCGGCGCCGGGCAAGCTGCGCGGAGTCTTCGTCGAGGAGGTCTCGCCCCGATCCGTCGCCCATGCGCTCCGACGGGTGCTCGCCCTTTCGGATACCGAGCGGCAGGCCCACGGGCGCCACAACGTTGACGTCGTTGGCGCGCACTTCGAATGGAGACAGACCGCGCCGCGGATTCTGGATGTCTATACGGAGGCGATCAACCGCTCCTGGGCCAGGAGGCATGGGCCGTAAAGTCGATTCCGTGGGCGTCGCGGCCATGACGAACAAGCCCCTCGGTCAGGGCATTCGCCCGGGTGACGAGACCCACCTCGTCAACGCCAGGAATGCGGCCGCGTTCGACCACGATCCGCCCGTTGACGATGGACCAGTCGACGTGGTGCGAGGTGCCGCAAAGAACGAGGGCAGCAATCGGGTCCACGGACGCGCCCCCGGCGTAGGCGAACTGATCCATGTTAAAGAGGACGATGTCCGCGGCGGCGCCGGGCTCCAGCCGGCCAATGTCGTCGCGCCCGAGCACCGCCGCGCCGCCGCGGGTGAGCATCCAAAGAACATCGCGGGGCGTCAGCGAGTCGACACCCCAGGCAGCCCGGTGGATGAGGAGTGCCAGGCGCGCCTCGCCCAGCAGATCGCCGCTGTCATTACTGGCGCTTCCGTCGACCCCAAGCCCCACCGGCGCCCCCGCTTGCAACATCGCCGGGATGGGGGCGACGCCACTGCCAAGGCGCGCGTTTGCCGAAGGGCAGTGGGCCACGCCGATGCCGGCCTCCGCGAAGGCGGCGATCTCCTCGCCGTTCAACTTCACACAATGGGCGAACCAAATGTCGTCGCCGGACCATCCTTGGTCCGCAACGAAGGCGAAGGGGCGCTTGCCGAAGTGCTGGAGGCAGTAGGCGTCCTCGTCATCCGTCTCCGCGAGGTGGGTGTGGAGCCGCACGCCGAGTTCCCGTGCCGCGGTCACCGTCTCGCGGAAAAGCCGGCCGGTGACATTGAACGGCGCGCAGGGCGCGAGGGCGATCCGCGTCATCGCCAGGGGGTTGGGATCGTGGTACGTCTCGACAAGGCGCCGGTAGTCAGCCAGCACGCGATCGTCGGGCTCGATGACCGACTGGCGCGGGAGGCCGCCGTCCGCCTCGCCCAGCGTCATCGACCCCCGCGTGGCGTGAAACCGGATCCCCAGTTCCCGCGCCGCCCGGATGTCGCCGTCGATCAAGTCCACCGGTTGGCCCGCCGGAAAAAGATAATGATGATCGCTCGTGGTCGTGCATCCGGTCAGGAGCAGTTCACCAATGGCCACGCGCGCCGCCACGTCGAAATGGTCGGGAGTGAAGGCCTCGAAGATCTTGTATTGCTCGACAAGCCAATGAAACAGGGGCGCGGCCTGGACCCGCGGCAGGCAGCGCGTCAGCACCTGAAAGAAATGATGGTGCGTGTTGACGAAACCGGGCAGCACGAGATGTGACGAGGCATCGATGGTCGGGGTGTCCGGCGGAAGGGACTGGGTCTGGCGGAGGGCGGGCCCGATGGCGCGAATCCTGGGGCCTTCGACAAGAAGATCGACGGCGCGAAGCTCACTCCCGCGCCCGTCCATGGTGCCGAGGTGCCGGCAGTTCTCGAGGAGCAGGAGGGAGGACGAATCGTTGGCGCACATGGGTCTTGTTTCTTGGGTCAGGAGAGGCTGGACCGGGGAGCCGTTAAAGACCTTTACAGCTGTTTGATCTACCCGAAATTCAGCTGTGGACCGGACAAGAAGCGATTGCCATCTGCGGAGGGGCGACCGATATTTGAAAGGAATCCAACTCTGGGAAAGTCATGCCCACGCGGCCCAAGGTCGATGGAGGGCAGCCCAAGATCCCTCTCAGGAGGCCTACATTATGGCGTTCAGAGGTTTTATTCGTTCCATGACCCAAGGCGTTGCCGCAGGCATTCTCGCGGCTGGCCTCGTAATCTCCCTGCCCACCGGGGCCGCCGCCATCCCCAGCGAAATCACTTACCAGGCCCAACTCCTCGATTCCACCTCGGGCCTGCCCATCGCTTCGAACAACGTCGATCTGACGATCCGCGTCTACCCGAGCCAGTCTGCCTCGATTGCCGACGCCACCTTCACTTTCTCCGGCGTCGACCTCAGCGCCACCGGCGGCTACGTCAGCTTTGATCTCGACCCCTCAACCCTCGATCTCAGCGGCGACCTCTGGATCGAAGTCGACGTTGATGACCTCAACGACTCCGATCCTGTCGAGACGCTTACCCCGCGCCAGAAGGTCACATCGGTCCCCTTCGCCCTCAACTCCGCGACCCTCGAGGGCGACACCCTCCTTCAGGTCCAGACCTTCGCCCAGAACCAGGCCCAAGCCGCCCAGGTGAACGCCGAACTCGCCATCACCCAGGCCTTCGCCAATATCAACCGCGCTGTCTTCGTTAATCCCAACATCAGCCAGTCGACCCTGCCCGAAGGCACCCTGGACGATCCTTTCGACAACATTCAGGACGCCTACAACTTCGCGAAGACCAACTTCGCCCCCATCTCCTTCCAGCAGCGCGTCGCCGTCGTCCTCATGCCCGGCGTCTATACGCAGACAGCCACCCTGCTGGTCGACTATACGGGGGTCGACGTGATCGGATTGCTCCCCGGCACGGTCTTCATCAACGGTGTTGCCGATCCGGTTGTCCAGCTCGACGCGGACAACCTCGGCCTTTCCGCCGCCAACCTTCAACACCTTCGCATCCGGGCGACCGGTACCAGCAACGTTGCGTTCGAGGCCCGCAGTGGCGGACGCCTTGTCGACGTCGGCTTCGACCGTCCCGGCGTTCCCGCCCCCGCGGCCGGGAACCTGGTCGACATCAACATCCCCTCGCCCGCCGGCCCTGCCGGATCCCTCGCCTTCAGCGACATCGAGCTTTATGGCGGCATGACCATCACCAGCTACCCCGATCAAATCACCTTTGACGGGGGCTTCATCCAGGGCGTCGTCGTCAGTACCGCCACCGCAACGGACCTCACCGACGTTGCCTCCTTCAGCAACATGTCGAGTATCGGCGCCATCAGCTTCCTGCCTTCGAGCCCCAGCATCCTGGCGATCAACAACGTCTCGCTCATCAGCGGCTTCACCTACAACATCTCGACGCAGCTCAACGTGACGAACTCGAGCTTCTTCGACCTGTCGGGCTTCCCGCCGGGACCGTTGCCGATCGCGACCGAACCGGCGGCCGGGTCGGTCTTTGTCAACGTGAGCGCCGCCATCGACCCCACCGGCTGGGGCGGAACGCTCGTACCGTCGGCCGGAAACGTGCCCCTCGCCTATACGGCGTACCTCGGCAAGCTGTGATCCGCCCACAAGGAGACGACCCTATGAAACGCATCCCTGCGCATCGCCGTTCCTCCCGTCTGGCTGTTGCCATCGCCGTGCTTGCGGTGGCGGGCGCCATGTCGGCATGGGCCATCGGTCCGATGTTCGGGCCGTCGACCACCGCTCCCGCCGGGCGGATGGTAAATGGCGGCGGAACCTCCTCGGGGGCCACCCTTGCCGCCGCCGGCCAACGCGTCGGTCCGCCTGTCTATCGGCTCGGCACCAGCCTCACCACCACCATCGGGGGCCAGGTCAGCGCACGAAACTGGCAAGCCTACGAGTAACACCCCGCACCACAGCCATCTCCCTCCTGCGGGCGGCGTCCTCTCGACGCCGCCCGCCTTTTTGCTCGCCACTCCCAGCTGCTCCCCCTAGCCAAGAGCTCATCCCGTGCAAGGAACCGGCGCCTTGAAGCTTGCGAAAACCATTGAATGGACCGGCCGCTCCGTCCGCCTCCTCGACCAGACCCTCCTTCCCAACAAGACCGCCTATCTCGCCATCAAGGACGAGAAGGTGATGTGGGAAGCGATCAAGATGTTGCGGGTGCGGGGCGCGCCGGCGATCGGCGTCGCAGCCGCCTACGGATTGTATCTCGGCGTGGCGAACCGCAAGCCCGCGAACCTCTCCGCGGTCAAGCGCGCCACTGGTTCCGTTGCCAGGTACCTGGCGACCTCGCGTCCCACCGCCGTGAACCTCTTTTGGGCGCTCGACCGCTGCCGCCGGGTCGTCGAGGAACTCGAGCCGCCCATAAGCGCCAGCGAGGCCCTCGCCCGCCTCCTCGGCGAGGCGCAGGCGATCCAGCGCGAGGACGAGCAGACCTGCGCCCTCATTGGGAAGCACGGCGCCACGCTGCTCAAGGGCATCTCCGGGGTGGTCACGCACTGCAATACGGGGGCACTCGCCACCGCCGGCATAGGCACCGCGCTCTCGGTCATTTTCACCGCCGCTCGCAAAGGCAAGTTCGTCGTCTATGCGGACGAGACACGGCCACTGCTCCAAGGCGCGCGCCTCACCGCCTGGGAACTGCAAAAAGCCGGCATCGAGACCCGCCTCATCACCGACAGCATGGCGGGCACGGTGCTCCAGAAAGGGATGGCCCAGGCGGTCATCGTGGGGGCAGACCGGATCGCCGCCAACGGGGACACGGCCAACAAGATCGGCACAATGCCGCTGGCCATTTCCGCCAAGTACTACGGCGTGCCCTTCTATGTGGCGGCGCCCCTCAGCACCTTCGACCTCGCGGTGAAGTCCGGCGACGAAATCCCCATCGAGGAACGCGGCGCGGACGAGATCACCAGGTTCGGCGGGACCGCTGTGGCACCGAAGGGCGTCCAGACCTTCGCCCCCGCCTTCGACGTGACGCCCGCCAAGCTCATCGCCGGCATCGTCACCGAGGTGGGAGTCCTCCGCCCCCCGTATAGACAATCAATTCGCCGGGCGTTTGCGGAAAGGTCCTAGGCGCCCGCCGGTTCCTCCCTCCCCGCCAATGACCACGCCGCCCCAAGGGGACCGATACGCGGACTACCTCTCTGCCAGCGAGGTCACCGAGCACCTGCGACGCCGGAGCATCCATGGGGCCGCCGCCCTCGCCGCCGCCCAGGTCCTCCGATTCGTCCTCAACCTCGGGTCCATGGTCGTCCTCGCCCGACTCCTCCTTCCGGAGGACTTCGGCCTGTTCGCCATGGTCGCCTATATCACCAACTTCCTCCTGCTCTTCAACGACCTGGGCCTGTCGATGGCCACGATCCAGCGGCGCGAGATCACCCACCGCCAGGTGAGCGCCCTCTTCTGGATCAACCTCGTCGTCACGCTCCTTCTCTTCGCCATCAACGCCGCGCTGGCTCCGGCCATCGTGGCGTTCTACAGCGAGCCGCGCCTCTTCTGGGTCGCCATCGGCCTGGGGGCACCGATCCTCCTTGGCGGCCTGACCCTCCAGCATCAGGCCCTCCTCAAACGCCGCATGCAGTTCGGCACGCTGACGCTTATCGAGCTCGCCTCGCACGTGGCGGCGGCCGTGGTGGGAATCGGGACGGCCTTCGCCGGCCAAGGCTATTGGAGCCTGCTGTGGATGCGCGTTGGCGGCGCCGCGGTCCACACCCTCCTTGTCTATACGATCTGTCCTTGGAGGCCGGGGCTTCACTTTTGGGACCCGGAGGCCGGCGCCATGGTCCGCTTCGGCGGAAATCTTACCGGCTTCAACCTCCTCAACTACTTTGCCCGCAATGCGGACTACGTCCTCATCGGGCGTGTCCACGGAACCGCCACCCTCGGCTTCTACGAAAAAGCCTACCAGCTGCTGCTCCAGCCCCTGACCCAGCTCGCGGGCCCGATGGGCAACGTCGCGGTCCCAGCCCTCAGCCGCCTCCAGAACGATCCCGAGCGCTACCGCCGCTACTATCGCCGCGCCATCCAGGGCCTTGTCCTCGCCGGCATGCCCCTCGTCGCCTTCTGCTTCGCCAGTGCCGAGAACCTCATCCCCCTGGCCCTTGGTCCCGGCTGGGATCCCGCCGTCCGTCTCTTCCAGCTCCTGAGCCCCGCCGCCTTCATCTCCACCTTCAGCGTCGCCACCGGCTGGGTCTTCATCTCCACCGGGCGCACCGACCGCATGCTCCGCTGGGGGGGCTTCGTCAATTCCCCCATCATCGTTCTCGCCTTCTTTGCGGGCATTGGCTGGGGCGCCGAGGGGGTGGCCATCGCCTACTCCGCCACGGTCGTCGTGCTTTATCCGATCACCGTCCTCTACTGTTTTCGGGGCGCGCCCGTCCATCTGGGCGACCTGTGGGAGGCCCTTTGGCGGCCGATGTTCTGCTCTCTCGCCGCCTGTGCCCTTGCCGTCAACCTTCGGCCCTTCTTTCCCGCGGACCTCGGCCACGCCCTCCCCGTTGTCCTCGTCGCCGCCCTCTTTGCCGTCGTGTGCCCCTTGGTGATGCTGGTGCTGCCGGGCGGCCGCCGCGTGATCAGCGAAACCCTCGACCTCGTGCGCGAGTTCCGCCGCCGCGGGAATTAGCGTTCCCGCCACTCGCGCAGCAGCTCCTCCCGCTCCTCCTCGCCCAGCTGCGGATGGTCGTACATCCCGGCGGCGCGGCGCTGGCGAAACGCCTCGTAGAGGGCGACCGCCACCGCCACCGAGACGTTGAGGCTCTGCGCCATGCCCGCCATCGGGATGTGGAAGGTACCGGCGGCTCCGGAGATTGCCTCGGGCGAGGCACCGCGATGCTCGTTGCCAAACAGGAGCGCCACCGGCCGCGCAAGATCCAGCTCGTAGAGGGGCCGCGAGTCCCGCTCGAGCGTGCTCGTATAGACGCAAAAGCCACGCTGTGCGAGGTCACCGAGGCAGTCCTCCACGCTCCCGTGGTGCCGCCGCGCCAGCCACTTGCGCGTCCCCGCGCTCGACTTCTTGCCGTATCGCATCAGGTCCGGAAACTCCTCGTAGGTATAGACAAGTTGGACCTCGAGGATGCCGACGCTATCCGCCGTCCGGAGGATTGCTGCCACGTTGTGCGGGTCGTGGATGTTTTCCAGGACGACCGTGAGGGTCGGCTGGCGGCGGGCGATCACGGTGCGAAGCCGCTCCTCGCGCTCCGGCGTCCGTTGCCGGCCCATCAGGTCGGGAGCTTCTCAAGGATGTCCCCCACGATCAGGGAGGGCTCTCGCCCGATCGGGACGGTGATTGCATCCGCTGGCGGCTCCAGCGTCTCCATCTGGCTCGCCAACATCTCCGGCTTCATGAAATGCCGCCGTTCCTCCATGCGCTGGCGAATCAAGTCCGCGTCCCCCGAAAGGTGGACGAACACGACGTTTCCCGCCCGCGACCTCAGGATCTGTCTATACGATTCCTTCAGCGCGGAGCAGGCCAGCACCGCCCCGTCGCCCCGCTCCCACTCGGCGAGCTTCCTCGCCAACGTCTCCAGCCAAGGCCGCCGGTCCTCGTCGTCGAGCGGTGTGCCCCCCGCCATCTTCGCCTTGTTCGATTCCGGATGAAAGTCGTCCCCGTCGAAGAACGGCAGGCCCAGCCGGTGCGCCAGCAGGGCGCCGATCGTCGACTTGCCGCTCCCCGATACCCCCATCACCACGATGACCAGTTCCCGTTCGTCTCTCATCAGTCAAACACAATCGTCCGTTGCTTGTAGACCATGATGCGGTCCGACGCGTGGGCCTTTACCGCCTTGGCGAGGACGCCGCGTTCAATCTCGCGCCCCAGCGCGAGCATGTCCTTCACGCTGTGGGAATGGGTCACCCGGATCGTCTCCTGCTCGATGATCGGCCCATCGTCGAGTTCCTCCGTCGCGTAGTGGCTGGTCGCGCCGATGAGCTTCACTCCCCGCTCGTAGGCCTGGTGGTATGGCTTCGACCCCCGGAACGCCGGGAGAAATCCGTGGTGGATGTTGATGATGCGGGACGGGTAGTGGCTGATGAAAGCGCCCGTAAGAATCTGCATGTAGCGGGCGAGAACCACAAAGTCCACATGGTGCTGACGGAGGATTTCCAGGAGGCGCTCCTCCGCCTGTTCCTTTCGCCCCTTCTCCACGGGTAGAAAGAAGAAGGGAACGCGAAAGCTTGTGGCCACGTGCTCGAGGTCCGTGTGGTTGCTGGCCACCAGGGCGATGTCCGCCTCGATCTCGCCGTAGCGATCCCTCAGGAGAAGGTCGTAGAGGCAATGGTCGTACTTGGAGACGAGGATCGCCATGCGCTTGCGGTCCTCGGAGAACGCGAGGTGGGTCTCCATGTCGAAGGACCTGGCAAGCTCCGCAAGGCCGTCGACCAGTTGCTGGCGCGTGCAGGTCATGGCGGCGCGGTCGAAGTGAACACGCATGAAGAAGCGCTGGTCGAGTTCCTCGAGGTACTGCTCCGCCTGGAGAATGTTGCCGCCGCGTTCGAAGAGGAACTGCGAGATAGCGTGGACGATTCCCTGGCGGTCGGGACAATTGAGGCGGAGGACGGCGGTGGCCATGCGGGGCTTCTTCTTGGGGGGCGTCGGGGTGCTGTTTGCGTCCGTGGGGGCGGATGGGGGAGCAAGCCCGATCAGCCCTTCACCGCGCCGAGCTGGATCCCCTTGATGAGTTGTTTTTGAAGGGCGACGAAGAGAATCACCAGCGGAAGGATGCTCATGACCGTTGCCGCGAGGATGAACTCGGTCTGGCGGCCGTAGGTGGTATCCAGGTTGAGGAGACCGATCGGGAGGGTGAAGAGGTGGCCGCGCTTGAGCATCACCAGCGGCCAGAAGAAGGACTGGAAGGCGCCGAGCATGGTGAAGATCGCGAGCGCGACCATCCCCGCCTTCGTCAGTGGCAGGATCACCTCCCAGAAGGTTTGCCAGTGGCTGGCACCGTCTATACGCGCCGCCTCGTCGATCGAGGGCGGGATCGTGAGCATGAACTGGCGCAGCAGAAACGTGCCGAAGGCCGTGAACGCCGCCGGCAGGATCAGCCCCCGGTAGGTGTCCACAAAGCCGAAGAGGATCATCAGCTGGAAGTTGGGGATCATCAGGACGACCCCGGGAATCATCATGGTGGCGAGGTAGAGGAAGAAGACCTTGTCGCGGCCGGGCCACGCCATGCGGGCGAAGGCGTAGGCGGCCATGGCGCTCGTCAGCACCTGCAGAAACGTGATCGCCGCCGAGGTGAAGAACGAGTTGAAGTACCAGCGGAGGAAGTCGATGTTAAGGAACTCGCCGGTGTAGCGGTCCTCCTCGAGCCCGAGAACGATGAGGTAATTGTCGAATTCCGTCTCGAAGGCGTAGGGGTTGTTGTCCGGGCTTGGGGCCTCCTCCGCAAAGGCGGCGGGCTTCCATCGCTCGGGGACGAAGCCGGGATTCTCCACCTCCTGGCGCGTCTTGAAACTCCCGAGAACCATCCAGACAAAAGGCAGCGCCGTCAGGAACGCGGCGGCGCACAGGCCCAGATAGAGCACCGCCCAGCGCACCGCCCCCAGCACCGGGTTTTCTTCCCTCACGGGGACATCCCTAGTACGTGACATAGCGGTTGCCGAACCTCCAGTTCAGCGCCGTCAGAACGAACACCATCAGGAAAAGCACCCAGGCGATCCCCGACGCGTAGCCGAGCGAGAGTTCCTCGAAGGCTTTCTCGTAGACGTAGTAGGCGAGCGTCTTGGTGCTGCCGGCGGGACCGCCCTGGGTCATCACCCGCGCCTGTTCAAACCCACCCTGCAACCCGAGGATCGTGCTCATGATCACGATGAAGAACGTCGTCGGGGCCAGCTGGGGCCACGTCACGTTCCAGAACAGCTGCACCTTGTTCGCCCCGTCTATACGACCCGCCTCGTAGAGCTCCCCGGGGATGTTCGACAGGCCGGCGAGGTACAGGAGCATGTTCTGCCCCCCGACGGCGATCCAGAAACCCATCAGCATGAGGGCGGGCTTGGCCCAGTCCGGGTCCGACAGCCAGGTGGGTGGCTCCGCCGCGATGCCGGCCATGCCGAAGATCACCCGGAGCCCCTCGTTCAGCGGCCCGAAGGTCGGGTTGAAGAGCTGCTTCCAAAGCAACATCACGGCAATGCCCGCCGTGAAGGTCGGGATATAGAACAGGGTGCGGAACGCGGTGACACCCCCCACCAGACCCAACGCTGCGATACCCCAGAAAGTGACCCACAACACCGCGTAGTCCGGCTCGACAAAGAACCACAGGACATACCCGCCAATCGCCCCGACGGCGAGCGGCAACGTCGCATAGATGGTCGTCCGGCGCATGGAGGCCTTCCGCAGCAGCGGCTCCGACAAGAGCAGCGCCAAGGCCAGCGACCCCGCAATCGTCACCGGTATGGCCACCATCAGGTACATCGTGTTGTAGAGATAGAAGTAGAAGTTCGCGTCGAGGGGTTCCCACCGCGCAAGGGTCGGCCCCCACAGCAGAAAGATGCCACCCATCCCGGCGGTGAACAGCGCGGGCCCGACGACGCCGCGCCCGGCAAAAGCGCGCTCGTCATTCGTCACCATGAAGAACGCCCAGAACAGCATCATGACGCCGAGGAGCGCGGCGCCCACACTGGCGAACTGGGCAAAGGCCCCGATGACCAGCAACGATGCCATGCCCACCAGCAGCCACCCGCCCAGTCGCAGCCCATGGACGTTGCGGCCCATGTCCATCATCGTCTGGACGATGCCCGCGCCCAGAAGCGTCCATGCCCCCAGGAATCCGGAAATCCACACGAGCCCTCCCGACGGCTCCACATCGGGAATCGGGCGAAAGCCGATCAGCTGCCACACATTGTCCAGCCCCACAAACTCGAGACCCACCGCCGGCTTGAGGCTCCAATTCGTCAGCAACAGAACGATCGAGGCCAGGACCGGAAAGGAAACGAAGAGAAAGAAGCCGATGAAGTTGGGCGCGAGAAAGCCGAGCGCGGCGAGGGTCTCGCGTTGATGGCGGCTGCGGGCCATGGAACTTCCGGGAGGAGGGCTCGGGGAATCAAGGTCCCCGGTGGAGGCGTCGTAACCCTTCCAACAAGAGCCTCAACCGGGGATTCCGCAACCGGGAATTTGAACCGATGCTAGAGCCGCGAGGCCCACCGGGCGAAGGCGGCCTTGCCTGTCCCCACCTCGTCCCTCTTTCGCGCCTCGATGAAGTCGGCAATGTCCACAATCGCATCGAGGGAATCCGCCGAGCGGCCATCACCATTCACATCGTTGGCAAGGCTGTTGGTGCTCTGCGGCTCCATGCCGAGCAGCGCGTTGAGCACCTGGCGGGTGGGTGGCCGGCCGGGAAGCCGGTTCGCGTTGATCTCGTCGATGTTCGATGTTCCGTCGCCGTCGGAGTCCAACTGCTCGATCGACGCCCAGTCCGGCGGGAAGCTGGAAATCACATTGGCCGCCACGTCCAACCCGTAGGCATTCCTGGCGCCCCCTCCGCCACCGCTGATGTGGCAGATCTGGCAATTACCCTCCGTCGGCGCGACATAGTCCGGGTAGGTACTTTGAAAATCGCCCAGGTAGAAGGGGTGGGCAGCCCCAAGGCCTGGAAGGGCCATGACAGCCCCAACCGCAAGAGACTTAAGCAGGCACACAGACAAAAGCCCCCCATTCGTTGCACTCGTATCGTTCTTCCACATTGAATCCCGTCTCCTTCAAGAAACTGGTCACTATGTCTGCTTCACCGAGCAGGAACCCGGAGAGAATCAGCCGCACGCCACACAACCGCAAGGCTTTCCCCAGCGGCTCGAAACGCTCGCGGAGCATGTTGCACACCATCAGGTTGTGCGCGGGGAAATCCCGGGACTTGCCCTCGTTCAACGCCTCCGGCACTTCGCCGGTAACGACAAGTGTGAGACGGTCCTCCGCCCCATTGAGTTCCGCATTCAGCCGAAAGTTCTCCTCCGCCTCGGGGTCGATCTCCATGGCGAGGACAGCCCGTGCCCCCAGCCGGAGCGCCGCAAACCCCAGGATTCCCGAGCCCGCGCCCACATCCAACAACACGGTGTCGGGGCCCACCTGATCCTCCAGAATCCGAAGACAAAGGCGCGTCGTTTCGTGGGTTCCCGTGCCGAAGGCCATTCCCGGATCGATCCGGACAACAAACGCGTCCGGGGGGGCATCCGGCGGCAGCTGCGCATCCCAGGGCGGCCCGACGAAGGTACGGGCGCCTGCCCGCAGCAAACGAAAGTGGCGGCGCCATTCCGCGTTCCAGTCCGTCGCCGGCAGGAACTCCGCCGCCGCGGTGGCCGAGCCGCTGCCAAAGGCTCGCTCCGCCAGCGCACCAAGCCGCGCCGCCGCCGCCGTCAACTCGGGCTCCGTGGTCTCCCGGGGGAGCACAAACCTTACCTCGCGGGGCGCGGAATCCGACGCCTCCGCCGCCGCGTATCCTTCGTCAATACCCACGTATCCGATCTCGAGGAGCGCCATCGCACAAAAAACTTCCCAGCGGTCGGCGGGGGGCAGGTGCTGAAGCCTCAGGACCAGCGATGGCCATTCGGTGACGTCCATGGAGGAAAAGGTGACGCCGTGGCGGTGACTGCCGCAACGGAGGAATGTTGCCCCCACCGGCCATTCCGCCACCCAATTGATTCTTGACGCCAGTGGCACTCGGGCGGACCCGTTTGGACCGAAGCACCCTTGTACGAAAACCCAACGGAAATCACCATGAATCAACCCTTGAAGGTTCTCTTCATCGCTTCCGAAGCCTCCCCCTTCTGCAAGACCGGAGGGCTCGCGGATGTCATGGGCGCGCTGCCCCGCGTCCTCCGCGACCGCGGCCACGACGTCCGCCTCCTCCTTCCCCGCTACGAGGACATCGACCAGTCCCGCTTCCGCTTCCTCCCCCTCATGCCCGAACTCGTCGCCCAGTACGCCGACCGCCGCTTCGTCGGATCGGTCCTGCGCTGCAACTTTCCCAAGTCCGACATGCCGGTCTACTTCCTCGACGAGCCCATCCTCTTCGGCCGGCCCGGCATCTATGGCGACGGGCGCTTCGATTTCCCCGACAACCACGTCCGTTTCGCCGTCTTCAACCTGGCCGCCCTCTGGATGCTCAAGGGCCTCGACTGGCAGCCCGACATCATCCACTGCAACGACTGGCAGACGGGCCTTGTGCCCGCCCTCCTCCGCCACCACCCGGTCATCTCCGCCGACCCCTTCTGGTCCTCCATCAAGACCGTCTTTTCCATCCACAACCTCGCCTATCAGGGAAACTTCGACAAGTACCTCATCCCCGCCGTTGGCCTTCCCTGGGATGTCTTCACCCACGACGGCCTCGAGTTCTACAACAAGGCCTCGTTCATGAAGTCGGCCCTCGTGTACTCGGACAAGTTGCACGCGGTCTCCCCGACCTACGCCGAGGAAATACAGGTCGACGGCCAGGGCGCCGGCATGGAGGGCACCCTCCGCGGCCGTGCCAATGATCTTCACGGCATCCTCAACGGCATCGACCAGGAGGAGTGGGACCCGGGCACCGACGTCCATCTGGCCGCGAACTACGGACCATCGGGACTCGACGGCAAGGCGGCCTGCACCCGCGCCCTCCGCGAACGCTTCGCCCTCCCCGACACCCCGGAAAAGCCCCTCATCGTCAGCGTCAGCCGCATGGTCGCCGCCAAGGGCTTCGACCTCATCAGCGATGCCCTCGAGCGCCTTCTCGAACTCGATGCCCAGTTCGCCTTCCTCGGCAGCGGAGACCCGCTGCTGGAACGCGCCCTGACCGAAGCGGCCGCGGCCGCCCCCGACCGCCTCGCCGTCACCATCGGCTACGACGTCCCCCTCAGCCACCAGATGGTCGCCGGCGGCGACATCTTCCTCATGCCGAGCTACTACGAGCCCTGTGGGCTCACGCAAATGTACGCCATGCGCTATGGGACCGTGCCTGTGGTCCGGCGCACCGGCGGCCTCGCCGACAGTGTCGACACCATCACCCCCGGCAGCCTCCGCGACCACCGCGGCACCGGCTTCGCCTTCGAACCCTACGCGCCCGAGGCCCTCATCGAAACCCTCCGCGAGGCCATCGCCCTGCGATCCTCCGACAAGGCCACCTGGCGCGAAATCCAGCACCGCGCCATGGCCCGCGACTTCAGCTGGGACCAGTCCGCCGCCAGCTATGAGCAGCTTTATCAGGCCCTAACCGCTGCCACCTAACCTTTCCTTGCCGGGAGGAGGACGGCTCCCTACCGTCCTCCTCTCCCGATTCCCGAGCCTCAAGGACCCCCCGCCCATGCACCCCCTTCACGACCTCGCTCCGGGCCCCAACCCGCCCTTCGAGATCAACGTCGTCGTCGAAATCCCCAAGGGCTCGCGCAACAAATACGAACTCGACAAGGAGACCGGCCTCTACCGCCTCGACCGAACCCTCTACTCGCCCATGATCTATCCTGGTGACTACGGCCTCATCCCCCAGACCCATTACGACGACGGCGACCCCCTCGACGTCCTCATCCTTGGCAACGAGCCCACCTTCACCGGCTGCATCGTCGAGGGCCGCCCCATCGGCATCTTCCGCATGCTCGACAAGGGCGACCACGACGACAAGATCCTCGCCGTCCCGGTCAAGAATCCCTACTTCCGCAATTTCCACGATCTCATCGACGTTCCTCCCCACTTCCTCGAGGAGGTTGCCCACTTCTTTACTGTCTATAAGGACCTCGAGGGTTCCCGGACCCAGCCCCTCGGCTGGGAGTCCGTGGAGGTCGCCCGCAAGCAGATCAAGCACGCCGTGTCGCACTATCGCGAGCAGCGCCACCGCGAGGCCCTTACGGGCTCCTGAGCGCTTCCAACGGCCGGACCCCGGCCTCCATCAGCATCCACAGATAGGCGTCCTGGAGCGTTGGCTCGACGCCTTGCGGCGCCGCGCCAGGAGGCTCCGCCGCCACCACACGCCGCCACTGCCGCCCATCGCGGATCACTGGTTCCCCTAGAGCCACCTCCTCCGCACCGGCATCCCCCTCGCCGGTCGCCACGGGAACTTCCCACGCACGCCCCCGCGCCCCCTCGATCATCTCCCCCGCCGTTCCCACAAAGCCCAGCCTCCCCCCGCCCAGCACACCCAACAGGTCGCAGCACCGTTCGACATCGCTCACGATGTGCGTGCTGAGGATCACCACGCGGGTTCGTGAAAACTCCAACAGGTAGTTGCGAAAGAGGACGCGCTCGACGGGGTCGAGACCGGCCGTCGGCTCGTCGAGCAGGATCAGCCCGGGGTCGTGCAGGAGCGTTGCCGCAAGGCCGAGCCGCTGCTTCATCCCCCGTGAGTACTCCGCCGCGTAGCGGTCCGCCGCCTCTGCGAGGTTCATGCGCTCGAGCAGGTCGTCTATACGCTTGGCGAGGCCGCGCAGAGGGAGCCCAAGGAGGGCGGCGGCGGTGCGCAGGACCTCGCGGCCGGTCGTGTTGGGGAGGAACTCCACTGCCTGGGGCAGGTACCCCAGCCGCCGCATCCATGTGCGCGGGCGGCTCCGCACGTCGATGCCATCGAAGACGACCGTTCCGCTCTCGAAGTCGAGCTGGCCCGCGAGGATTTCGAGAAGCGTGGACTTGCCAGCGCCGTTCGGCCCGAGCAGTCCGAAGACGCCCGGGCCGAGAGTCAGGTCAAAGTCCTCGAGCGCACGCTTGCCATTGGGGTACGTCTTGGCAAGTCCCTGCGCCTTGAGTTCGGCCATGGACGCTAGCGGTTTCGCGAGCGCGGAAGCCGGGTCGCCCTCGCGGTCAGGCCATTGTAGAGGTTCCGCGCGTCCCGCAGCCGGTTGTTCAGGTCCATGCCGGTGATCGGCCCGAGGCTCGGGTCGATGCGGAGCGCCTCCTCGAAGTGGATGATCGAGCGTTCGGACAACCGGATGGCCTCCTGTTTGTAGCTCACGGGCCGCGAATCGCTTCGCACGTCCTCGCTGTTCATGAGATCCACATAGCGCTGCGCCTCGAAGTAATACTGCTCGCCGCGCTGGGCGATCTGGACTGCCTGTTCGCGGGCCTGCGCCGCCTGCTTCTTCGCTTCCACGTCGGCGCGCTGGTACAGTTCGTTCGCCGAGGCCGCCATCTCGGGGAAACGGCCCCAGTCCCGGATGAATCGTTCGGCCATGCCCCTTGCCACGAGATACTCGCCGCGGTTGAACGCCTCCTGCCCTGCTGTCAGGTCGCGCTGCGCGAGTTCCTTCAGGATGCCAATGGCCACCTGATTCTCCGGGTCTTGGCGCAGGATCACCTCCGCCTCGCGCTCCGCCGTCTGGATCAGGCCCACGTCCATCAGCTTGCGGATCAGCAGCGCCTTCCCCTCGTAGTCGTCCGCCGCCAGCCGTTCCTTCTCGAGTTCGTAGCGGAGCATCGCGAGGTCTGTTTGGTCCTCGTTTGGGAACACCTCGAGCATCTGCTGAAAGATCCGGATCGAACTCTCGTAGTTCCCCTCGTCGCGGGCAGCGCGGTACCCGCGCCGGAAGGACTCCCGCAACATGTGGTCGTAGCCCTGGCCGGGAAAGCGGCCTGACGCCATGACCTTGCGCAGCGGCGTGATCGCCTCCTGATACCGGTTTGCCTCGTAGAGCAGCTCGCCCACGATCTTGTTGTATTCAAGGTTGTTGGGGTCCTCCTCCAGCTTTGCCTGGTAGGCGGCGAGGACCTGCGGTTTCTTCGCCGGGTCGTTGCGCCAGATCCGCAGCAGGGCGTCGCGGGCAGTGGCATTGTCGGGATCCATCTCGAGCACCCGGAGGTACTTTTCCTCGGCTGTGATGTTGTCGAGGCGGTCGGCCCGGGCAAAGCCCCAGGCGAGGTAAAGATCGCGAAGAAGGCGCCGTGCGGTGCCCTTCTGTTCCTCGCTGGCGGCCTCGCTGGAAAGGATCGTCGTCAGTTCGGTCTCGGCGCTGATGTAATCGCGCTCGTCGTAGTTCTCTGGCTTGGTCAGTTCGGAGATCGCGGTGAGCTTGGCGGCGATTTCCTCCTGCTGGGCGCGGACGCGTTCGTCCTGCTGGGCCGAGATGGCCTCCTGGGCGGCGTCCATGCCCTCGCGAGCGGGCTGGTGGTTCGGATCCGCCTCCAGCGCGCGCTGGAAGTGGCGTACCGCCGCCGGGTAGTTGCTCGCCGCGAGGAAGTCGTTCCCCACGTGGGTCCAATCCACCGCGTCCGGTTCCTCGATGATGTCGATCGTTTCGCGGCGCAGTTCCAGCCGGCCGCTCCCGTTGATGAAAGCGATGCGGTCGGGCGCCTGGGGGAGGTTCTCCACACGGCCCTGGAGACGGTTCCCGTCGCGCTTGAACACGACGATGTCGGCGGGGCTCCCCACCGGCAGGGCGAGGGCGCCTGCCAGTGCCAGGGCGGCTGCAAAGGCGAGTTTTCTCATGATCCGATGGTGCTCCTTCTCCGTCGCGTGTGGTACCGGGCCATACCCCGCACCCGATTCATTCCCTTGTAAGACATGATCGCTTGTTGAACGGCGGGGATTGGGGCGCAATCCTCTTTGGCAGGGTTGGGGGGGGTCCCCGGTCGGCCTCCCCGGCCTCCTTCAGGCCAGGTCGTACTTCTTCATCTTGCGATAGAGGCGCTTGCGATCGATGCCGAGGAGACGGGCCGCCTCCACCTTCTTGCCTTTGGCCCGGCGCAACGCCTCCAGGATCTGCTTCTTCTCCATCTCGTCGAGCGTCATGGGCTGCTCGGGGGCTTTGGGGACAAAGGGCTCGCTGAAGGAGGGGGTGGCAGGAGGCGGCGGGGCCACGGCCACCGCAGGTCCGCCGCCGGGCATCTCCGCCAAGGAGGGCATCCGGGCCGAGCGCGACGCCGGCAACACCTTCGTTCCCCCACCCGACGGTCCTCCCGCCATCTCTTCCTCCGGCTGCACGGCCGCCATCGCTTCCTCCGGGTCACGGAACATCTGGGGAGGCAGGTCCTCCAAGCCGATTGTGTCCTTCGAGGTGATGGCAAAGCTCCGCTCGATCACGTTCTCCAACTCGCGGATGTTCCCGGGCCACGGATACCGCAACAGAACCTCCATCGCCTCGGGCTGCACGCTCTTTGGTGCCACGTCGTACTCTTTCGAGAACTGAAGGATGAAGTGGCCTACGAGGTCGGTGATGTCCTCCACCCGCTCGCGCAGGGGGGCCAGAAAGATGCTGACCACGCTGAGGCGGTAGTACAGGTCCTGCCGGAAGTTCCGGCGCCGGACCTCGTACTCCAGGTCGCGGTTCGTCGCGCAGACGAGCCGCAGGTTGATCTTTCGCGGGTGCGTGTCCCCCACGGGGATGATTTCCCGCTCCTGGATCGCCCGGAGCAGCTTCACCTGGAGGTGCGACGACATTTCGCTGATCTCGTCGAGGAACAGCGTGCCATTCTCCGCCGCCTGGAAGAATCCGATGTGGTCGTTGACGGCGCCGGTAAAGGCCCCTTTGCGGTGGCCGAAGAGCTGGCTTTCCAGAAGTGTCTCGCTCAGCGCCCCGCAGTTCACCGCGATGAACGGATAACGGGCAAATGGGCCGCTGTCGTGGATGGCCCGCGCCACGAGCTCCTTGCCGGTGCCGCTCTCGCCGTAAATCATCACCGTGCTGCGGTTGCGCGCCACGCCCTCGATCATCCCGAGCACGTCGCGAATCGCCCGGGAATGGCCGATAATCTCGTAGCTCGGCTCGAAGCGCCCCACCTGCGCTCGCAACTCGCGGTTCTCCGCCCGCAGGTTGCGCACCTCCAGGGCCCGATCCAGCACGATCAGGATTTCCTCCGGATTCGCCGGCTTGATCAGGTAATCCACCGCCCCGACCTTCATCGCCTCGACCGCCGACTGAATCGACCCATGCCCCGTCAGGACGATCACCGGCAGGTCCGGCGCCTTTTCCCGCACCCGCCTCAGTAGCTTCATCCCATCCATCCGAGGCATCTGGAGGTCGGTGATCACCACGTCGTAGGGGTCCGGCCTGTTGGCGTCCTCGGGCAGCATCGAATCCTCGAACTGGGGCTCCAGGGCGGTGGACGCCTCCTCCCCGTCGTGGGCCGTCTCCACCTCGTAACCATGGCGGCGGAGGATCTTGGCCAACATGATCACCAGGTTCTTCTCGTCGTCGACGAGGAGGACCTTCGGTTTGCGGTCGCGGCTCATGGGTTCTCCTTGGAGGGGTCCGTGGCGAGGCCCTCGGCGCTCGGCTCGGTCTTTAGGCGCTGCACTTCGTAGGCGGGGTCGCCGAACTCGAACCGTGCGGCCACGGCGGCGTGGGCCGCTTGCAGCCCCGCCAGCAGTCCATCCTCCCACACGAACTGCGGGTTCTCGTTCACTTCCGGCCAGTCGAAGGGGTTCATCAGGTCGTCGGGAGTCAGCCGCGGGTTGATGCGCCGGGCGATCTTCATGCACTTTCCCCGTTGCTGAACGATCAGCTCGTCCAGCATTTCGAGGACCTTTTCCGTCGTGATTGTCTTGAGGCGTTCACTTTCCATGATGCGAGACCGCTGAAGTCCGGATTCTTGCCGGGTCATTATGGGACAATCACAAGCCGCCCACACCGACGGCGCCTTGTCAAAGCCTACCAAACGATCGGCGAAGAAAAATCAGGCGATCCAGCCCTGGTCGCGGAGCCATCCGGCAAAGAGGTCCGTCCACCGGCCGGCCGGTTGCCCCTCGGCCAGCCCCAGGCCGTGGCGGCCCGAGGGAAACACATGAAGCGCCGCCGGCACCCCGTGGTCCCAGAGCGCTTCCGCGTAGAGGTAGCTGTTGTTTCGGGGAACCACGCGGTCGTCGGCGGTCGTCCAGACGAAGGCGGGAGGAGTATCCGCGGAGACGCGCAACTCCGCCGAGAGGGCTCGATATTCCGCCTCCGTGGCTTCCTCGCCAAGGAGGGCCCGGCGAGAGCCGGCGTGGGGCGTCTCGACGAAGCTGATCACCGGGTAGCCGAGCATGGCGAGGTCGGGCCTGCAGGCGGGATCGTCGCCCGGCTGGGTGCAAAGGGTCGCGGCGAGATGTCCCCCGGCGGAGAAACCGGTCACGCCGACCCGGGTTCCGTCGATCCCCCACTCCCCTGCGCGGGCCCGCAGCACGCGCACCGCCTCGCGGGCGTCCAGCAATGGCGCCGGATGCCGGTAGGGCGACACCCGGTACTCGCACACCGCCGCCGCAAGCCCCAGCGTGTTCAGCCCCTGTGCCACGCCGTGGCTCTCATGGGGCGACCGCCTGCCGTAGCCCCCCCCGGCAAGGCACACAAAGGCAGGGGCCGCCGTGGCACCCGGCACTGAATAGACGCTGATCTGGCAGGCGTCGGCGTTTGCCCCCTCCGACAGCGCGGGATCGAAGAGCGGCGGCTCGCCGGAGTAGAGGGGAAGGGTCATTGGGCGGCTGTCGTTCATGGAAGCTCCGCGGGGGCGCCACCGCCGGCATGAAAGGCGCGCTCCTCCGCCGCCCGAAGCCGCTCGCGGTAGTCAACCGAACGGATGTAGAAAAGAAGTGCGAGGACCGTGGCGACAACAAAAAGAACGACCGTGAGGCGGGTCATCCAACACCTCTGGAGGTCGCGCCGGCGATCGCGCTTCCTGCGGCGCGTCACCTCTTCCAGGAGGTCCTGGCGGGTCACCCCATCGTCGATCTTGTCGGCGTACGTTTCCGCCATCATGAGGTCGTGATGGGAAAGGGCGCGGGTGGCGAGGGCGCGAAGGAACTCGCCGCGGAGGCGACGTGCGGTGGGGTTGCCGGACCAAAGGATGAGCGATTCCTCGGCGCGGTCCAGCAGCCGCACGAGCGAGCGATAGTCGTCCGGCAACTCCCCCGGGGAAGTGTCGCGGCCGAGGGCGTCGCTGATCTCGAGCGAGTGGCGGCGCTGGGACGCACCGGTCAGGTACTCCTGGATCCTTGCCAGAAACTCCGTCGCGCACTGGATGCGGTCTGTTGGCCGCTCCCGCATGCAGTCGTGGACCAACTGGACGAGTTCCTTGGGGACCGATCGCTCGCCGCCGAATTGCGTGGGATCGATATACCAGCCGCGCCGCGCCTCCTCAAAACATGTCCGTGGGTCGCTCGACGGGTGCGGCAACCGGCCCGTCAGCAGATAATACAGCGTCCCCCCCAGCAGGTAGATATCCGTCCATGGGCCGAGGCCCGAGCGGTGCGTGTAGGTTTGCTCCGGCGCCATAAACGCCAGCGTCCCCGCCGGGTTGTTCGCCGTCTCCATGTTCGGCACCAGGTCATACAGATCCTTCGATTGGCCCATGGTGAACATGGTCCGGTCGTAGGCCATTGCCAGGCCCCAGTCGATCAGCAGCACTTCCCCGAAGCCGCCCAGAAGCACCTGGGAGGGCTTGATGTCGCGGTGGAGGATTCCCCGGGCGTGGGAGAAGGCGACCGCCTGCGCCACGGACTTGAGAATCTCAAGGTGACGGCCGAGGAAGTCGCGCACGCTCAGTTGCCGAAAATCGCTCTGGATCGCCTTGTCCCAAGGCGCCCCGTCGATCAGCTTCATCGCCAGCAACGGCATGCCGTTCTCGTCCTCGCTCAGGTCGTAGATCGGCAGGATGTTGGGGTGTTCGAGGGAGGCGGTGATCAGCGCCTCCGCGCGAAAGGCGATCTGGCGCGGGATCGTGGAGCTGTCGCCGTGGCGTTTCTTCTTCTCCTGCTGGGGACGGACCTTCTTGATGGCGACGCGGCGCTTGAGACAGAGCTGCTCCGATTCCCAGACCTCCGCGGTCCCCCCGACACCGATCAGTCGCCGGAGGTGAAAGAGCCGGTCGATGCTCGCGATCGATTCGGCCTGTGTCGGCTGATGCCTGCGCGCCTCGCCGGTATCGGACACATCGTCGGAGAAAAAGCCCGGGGTGAAGTCACTGTCGAGAAGGGTCGCCGGCTGCTCGAACGGACGACCAAAGGTCTCCTGGGTGTCGCCCGGGAGTTGCATCGCCGGGGTCGGGTTTTGCTCGGGGGGGGACGGCACCCGTCAGACTCCAGCGCGGATTGAGTGGATCACGATCAAAAGAAAGCGAAACACCGTTGCGGCTGTCAAGTAAGGGAAAACCCCAACGGGTCAAACGGGACCCGCTTCCTCGCGCTCGCGGATGGCCCGCCTCTGGATTTCCTCGATCTCCCGCGGGGTCTTCTCTCGCGGGTAACTACCGAGGACCCGGATCGAGTCGCAATAATCCGCAATCCCTTCGAGCGCCTGCTGGATTTTCGGACTGTCGCGGTGGCCCTCCGCATCGACGAAGAAGGCCTGCTCCCAGGCGCGGCGCTTGGTGGGCCGCGATTCGAGCTTGCTCAGGTTGATGTTCAGGTCGCTGAACGGCTTGAGCACGTTGAACAACGCCCCCGGCCGGTCCTTCACGCTGAACATGATCGACGTCTTGTCGTCGCCACACGGCCGCGTGTCCGTCTGGCTGATCACCAGGAACCGGGTGGTGTTGTCCTTGTCATCCTGGATCTGTCGCGCCAGCACCTTGAGGTTGTATTGCTCCGCCGCGAGGTCATTGCCGATCGCCGCGTGGGTGCTTTGCTTCTGCGCCTCCAGCATCCCTTGTGTGGTCGAGTCGACCTCGATCCGTTCCGCGTTCGGAAGGTTCTGGCTCAACCACAGGTCGCATTGGAGGAAGGCCTGCGGGTGGCTATACACCCGGTCGATGGTGGCGAGACTGGAGGCCGGTGAAAGGAGCGAATGGCTGATCGGCAGCAGGATTTCGCTGCACACGCTTACCGGGTGCTCAAGGAATGCGTCGAGGGTGGTATGGACGGTGCCGCCGGTGCTGTTCTCGATGGGCACCACGCCGTAGTCGATGGAGCCATTCTCCACTGCACCAAAGACCTCGCGGATCAGCTTGAAGCCGAGAAACTGAACGGAGGAGCCGAACTCGCGGACGGCGGCCTGAAAGGTGAAGGTCTCCCGCGGCCCAAGGTAGCCCACCCGCAGCGGCTTCTGCAGGTTGAGGCACGCACTCATCACTTCGCGGAAGACGTGGACGATTCCCTCCTTGGGGAAGTCGCCGGAGGAGCGGGAAATCGCCTCGAGGACGACCGCCTTCGCCCGCCCCGGGTCGAAGGTCGCCCGCCCTTCGCTCGCCTTCGACTGCCCGATCTCCTTCGCGAGATGGGCCCGCCGGTCGAGCAGATGCACAAGCCGCTCGTCGATCTCGTCGATTTCCTTGCGCAGTTGCAGCAGGTCCATGAAGATGCACGCCTTGGGGAATGGTCACCATCCGTTTCGCGCTGGCGTGGCGGTCGGCAAGCCAAGAATCCAGTGACTCCTCGACGGTCCCGCCCGAGAAAAGTGATTGTGGCCCCCAACCTCACCCCCGCAATGAAGCCCATAACGTTCGCGACCCCACGATAACACAAGCCCCCCTCCATGACCCACAAGATTCTCCTGATCGACGATGAGCCTGATGTCCTGGAAATGGTTCGCGCCGTCCTCATGACCAAAGGGTACGAGGTCGTTGCCGCCAAGGGCGGCGAGGAGGGTCTTGCCCTCGCCGAGGAAATGACCCCCGACCTGATCATCAGCGACCTGATGATGCCGAAGGTCAGCGGCCTGGAGGTCATCAAGCGGCTCAAGCGCCACCAGCGCCTTCGCCGGGTCCCCATCATCGTCCTTTCCGCCCTCGGCGACGACGAGAAGCGCCCCCCCGAATTCTGGGTCAAGTCCCTCAGCATCGACGACTACCTCCAGAAGCCCTTTGACCCTCTGGATCTTCTCGGCCGCGTGGAGTTCATCTTTCGCCGGGAAAGCTATGTCAGCACCCGCAGCGGCATCGGCCTCCCCGCGGAGGAGGAGGCGGCCCGCGCCAACAACGATTCCGACACCCACCTGCCTTTCGACGTCGCCGGAGCGGAACCCCGCGAGGTCGTCCGCACCTTCATCGAGTCGTGGAACAACCAGGACTTCGCCGTCGAGCACCAGTGCATTTCGGACGAAATGATGGGGGGCATGGACAAGCACGCCTACGTCGCCCGCCGGCGCCAAACCTACTTCGAGGAGAAGGGCCGCGGCCGCACCCAGAAGGTCACCGACGTCGTCGAGGAAAAGATCAGCCTCAATGTGGCCAAGGTGGTCGTCGACCGGGAGGACTGGGTCGACGGGCAGGCACGGAGCCGCCGCGAAACCTATACGCTGAAGAAGACCAATCGGGGCTGGAAGATCATCGGCTGCCGGAGCGTGAAGACCGCCTAGAGGCGGATCGGGAACTCGCCGCTGTCGAAGCGTGTGAACGAGCCATCGAAGAACGAGGCCAGCCGCAGGGGCGTATAGCCACTGAGGGCATCGGCGAGCCGCTCGACCAGTTCCGTGGCGGATGCCGGGCGCGCCTTCGGATCCTTCGCCATACCCGGCATGAGG
>CAYQTO010000007.1:0-56419 GCA_964420455.1 uncultured Candidatus Sumerlaeota bacterium
GACCCTCCGCACGGGAACGCGACATGGCCATGGCGGCCCACCTGTCCGCCACCGGGGGTCTCCTTCTCGCCGGATTCGCGTGGGTCGGTCCCCTGATTCTGCTCCTGTGGAAGGGATCGGAATCCGACTTTATCCGCGCCCACAGCATGAGCGCCCTCATCTCGAGCATCATCTACGTCATTTGCACGCTGCTGTTGGTGTTACTGGGCATGTGCACGCTGCCGCTGTTCGGCCTTGGGGTGATCTTCCTTCTGATGGCCGTGGCGCTCTTCCTCGCCGAGCTCGTCTTCAGCATCATGAGCGCGATCAAGGCGCATCAGGGAGAACCGCCGCTCCTTTTTGGGTGAGCGCGAGCGGCGTGGCGCTGGTCGGGCAACTGACATGTTGGGCTGGACAGAAACCGATCGAGTGCCCGATTCAGAGAGAGAGGAGGCCCGTCCATGGCCATTCGTGCGATCTACGAGAATGGAGTGTTCCGGCCGCTGGATGACGTCCCTCTTGCGGAGAAGACGGAAGTCCTCGTGGAGGCGGTGGAGGGCCGCCCCCGATCGCGCGAGGCTTTGCTGGCAGTGATTCGGGCGGAGTTGCCGCGGCTGCGCGAGCGCCACCATGTTTCACGGCTGATTCTCTTCGGCTCGGGAGCGCGCGACGAACTCACTGCCGAAAGCGATGTCGATTTCGCTGTTGAGTTGGATGAAGACGGTACATTCGAGGATCTCGTCGATGTCGCCGGGGAGTTGACGCTTCTCCTCGGTCGGTCGGCGGATGTGGTTTCGCTCCGAAATCTGAAGCCGGGCATCCGCGCAGCTGTAGATCAGGAGGGCCTCACCCTATGAGGGCACGACGCTGGTCGGACTGCGTCCAGCCTCTCGAGGACATGAAGGCAACCATTTCCAAGACCATGGAACTTCTTGAGGGGGCCGCCGAAGACTGGTGGGAGTCCGAGGAGATGCGGCGATTGGCCATTCTCCATCTCGTCCAGGTGGTGGGTGAAGCAGCTCGCCGCGTCCCCTCGCCCGCTCGTGAATTGGCCCCGGGCATTCCCTGGAACCGCATCGTGGGAATCAGAAGCTTCATCGTTCATGAGTACGACCAGCTTGATCCAATGATTCTCAAGGATGTTGTTACAAACCGGTTTCCGGCCCTCCTCGGGCAGATCGATGCCTTGCTTGCGGTCGTGAGGGAGCGCGGTGAGGGGCCTCTCTCCTAGTCCTGCCATGGCCTCCCCTCTCGGCGGGGAATGCGGCTGGACATGGGCGCCGGGGGAGGAGGAGTTAGTCGCCGGTCACAGACCGTTCAAGCCGGTGGCACTTGCCATGGATCCAATGATCGGGATCATGCTGCGCACGCTTGTGATGCTGGTGGCCGGGGGCGTGGCGCCGAGGGACGTGGTCTGGCGAGGGTAGGATGCCCAGCGGCGGAGCCCTGCTCCCCGACGGGCGTCCCGAGAAAGGGAAACGCCGATGCTTTGGCTCGCCGACGTCGTCGCCCTGCTTGTTGGTCTGACGTGTCTGTTTGCCGCGGGGAGCCTCTGGCGGGATCTGAGGCGGCGCTCCGCGAGGGCCGCGGGCGAGGTGGTGGGGCGGGAGTATGTCGACGGGGACCGTCACGACAGGGTGCGGTTTCGAACGGCGACCGGCGAGGAGCAGGACTTTGTGGAGGAGATTCGGGGGATATGGAAGCGCGAGGTCGGCTCGCGGGTCCGCGTGCGGTATTGCCCGACGCGACCGGAGGACGCCTCGGTAATCGATCCCGTAAACGCGCTCCGTGTTCCGGGCCTGCTGGTCGCGGGGATTGTCTTCGCGGCGGCGGGAATTCTCCGGCTGGCGATGGGGTAGGGGGGGATAATGGGTTTGGTGAGATTCCTTCGTTTTCTGGTCGCGCTGTTTTTCGATCCCAAAAGTGCCAAAGGGATTCTTGGCGAGTTTCGGACGACTGCTGCTCTTCGACGGTCACTCGATAATAGTGTGTATAGGCAAATCGATAATGTGACACTCCTGATGGACGATGGGACGACGCAAATTGACCATGTGATTGTCTCCCCTTACGGGGTTTTCGTGATCGAGACCAAGAATATGACTGGCTGGATTTTCGGATCAGAGCGACAGGCAACTTGGACCCAGGTGTTGGGTCGCCAAAAAAACACCTTTCAGAACCCACTGAGGCAGAATTACAGGCATGTCTGGGCACTCTCTGAAGTCCTTGGAATACCGAAAGAGGCACTGATCTCGATTGTCATCTTTGCGGGCTCAGCAGAGTTCAAGACGGAGATGCCTTCAAATATCGTTAAAATCCGTGGTGCCGTGCGATTGATCAAGTCATACACGACTCCGATCTTCACGGAATCGGAGATCGTTGGATTTTTGGCAACCTTGGAACAATCCCGAATGAAGGAAGGGTGCCAAACGGACCGGGAGCATTTGGCTAGCCTGCGGAAAAGGCACGGGTCGGACCGTGAAGTGGAAAAGGTGGGGATGGCAAGAGCTCAGAGCGGAGGAGCAGAGATCGAAAAAGCGAATGAGGAGCTCGCGAACCCCGATCTGGTGATTTGCCCGATCTGTGGTGCGCCGATGGTAATGAGAAATGCAAGAAGGGGGGACCGGGCGGGGAAGAACTTCTGGGGTTGCAGTAGGTTTCCGAAGTGCCGGGGAACCCGTAGCGAGGACAAGTAGTTCCCGATACCCGTTGCTATTTCTTTATTCGGCAAGAAGCAAATCGTTGTTCGTCAAAATGGTTGGGCATCCCAGGGGGTGCTGATTTGTCGGGGCGGCCTTAAATCCTTACTACACAATGGATGCGTTGAGGATTTAAAGAATATCGCTTCCTTAAAGGTGGCTGCTAGTCGTTCATAGCCATTCCCCCAATCATCGCTCTCCTAATAAATCCCGATAGCCAGCCTTTTGCGGCCAGAAGCCTTTATTGAATTAATGATGTGCTCATCGTGCTCCTTGCTCAAGCTGTGCCCCAGGATTACCAAAGGGTCCTCGGACTCGCGGAACAATCTATTGACGTATGTGAGATATTTGGAGTTTCCGATCGACGCCTGTTTCGATGCCGGAGTGCCTTCTGAAACAATTAGTGGGTATTTGCGCCGGTGGTAGGGTGTGCTGGTTTCAATTTCGCCTTTTGTGTAGTGATTTTTGATAGTATCTAGTATTGTTTGTGCCTCGTTGCCCGTTATTTTGCGTTCAATGGGCTCGCCGCTGACTTTGTCGTGGTCTTTGCACAAGAATATGGCGCCATGCAGATAGCAGACGAAGTCTCTCACTGAAGGGAATACTTCGTCTTCGCAAAAGGGTTTTCCAAAAAAAAAGTCAACATGCGGTCGCTTAAGCATCATCAACGCCCAGTACACAAGTGCGTCGTAGTTGGTGGTGTAAATATGGTGATACTCGCTGAGTGCATCAGAAAAGGTCTTTATGTTTTCAGAGATGTCGGCGTGTCTTGGGTGTATGGCGATGATTGAGTCGATTAGCCCCTCCCTGATGCGGTCCCTTGCCTGCACGATTTGCTCCCCTATGTATTCTTTTGCGGCCCTGATTTGCTTATTGAGGGCCTTCTGGTTAAACGTATCAAGAACGGAAGCCGCTGTTTCGAGGCTTGAAAGGACTCTTTCGAAGTTCCCGGTTCCTCCGAATTTCTCGAACAATGAGTTTGTGGGCAGCTTTTGTTCGTTTGGGTTCCCATTTGGGTTCCATTTATGGTATAGGCTTCTATACGTAAAATCGGAGCAAAGGTTGATGCTTACACCATTGCCGATAAGAATACTGGTCCAATCTCCCATCTTGTGAACCTCATTCCAATCAAGTAGGGGAGGATACGTCATGTTGTTCTACCCCACAACCCCGAGGCCTCTGAGGATCGGGTGAACGAGGATTTCGGTGCCGGCCTCGAGGGGGTCGGGGCCGGGGGGGGCGAGGGCCAGGGCGTTGCTCCTCGCCGGGTTGAGCAGGTTCGCGCTGTTCTGGTTGTCGTAGGGGTGGGCGAAGAGCGCGCCGTCCTCGACCACGAGGCGTGTATAGACAAAGAAAAGGCGGTCCGGGTCGCGGGGGCAGTCGACGGCGAGGTGGGCGCGGAGGGTGGGGGCGTGGGCGGGCTCGATGCCGTAGCACCGCCGGAGGAAGGGTTTGAGGAAGATCTCGGCGTTGCAGATGGTGGAGACCGGGTTGCCGGGGAAGCCGAAGTGGGGGGTGCCGTTGATGGTGGCAAGGAGCATGGGCTTGCCGGGGCGGACGCGGACTCTCCAGAAGTGGATGGTGGCGCCGAGTTGTTCGAGGGCGCGGCCGACGACGTCGTGTTCGCCGACGGAGACGCCGGCGGTGGTGACGGCGATGTCGCACCAGTCGAGCATTTCGGCGAAGCGTTTGCGGAAGTCGGCGGGGTCGTCGTGGGCGATGCCGAAGAGGTGGGGCTCGCAGGCGCAGTCGCGGAGGGTCTGCTCGAGGTAGTAGAGGCTGGAGCCGATGATCTGGCTGCCGATGGGGGATTGGCCGTGGGCGAGGATTTCGTCGCCGCTGGTGAGGATGCCGACGCGCAGGGGGCGGTAGACGTTGAGGGTGGGGAGGTTGAAGCTGGCGAGGAAGGAGAGGACCTCGGGGGTGATGGGGGTGCCGGGGGGGAAGAGGGGGGCGTCGTGCTGGACGTCGGAGCCATGGCGGCGGACGTTTTGGCGTTGGGCGGGGGGGGAGGTGAAGACGACCCAGTCGTCCTCGCGGCGGACGGCCTCGAAGGGGACGACGGCGTCGGCGCCGGCGGGGAGGCGGGCGCCGGTGCTGATGCGGACGGTTTCGCCCGGTTCGAGGGGGTGCTCGTAGGCGTGGCCGGCGGCGCTTTCGCCGGCGATGGCGAGGAAGTCCGGGGTGGTGCTGCTGGCGGAGGCCAGATCGCCGGCGCGGACCGCGTAGCCGTCCATGGCGGAGTTGTCAAATCGGGGCATCGCCCAGGGGGCGCGGGCGGATTCGGCGAGGATGCGTCCGGCGGCCTTCAGGAGCGGGACGCGCTCGCTGGTGGGGGGCTTGGCCAGGGCCAGGATGCGCTCGAGCGCAACTCCGTAATCGATCATGGGCTGTCGGGATTCCTCCTTGCCATGGGGACGTGGCCGGACACACTCGCCGCAACCCGACGCTTGGAGTCAACCGCGCCCGTGTTTGATGACGTCCCCACTTATCCCTTGGACCGCCCGGCGGTCCGCCCCCTCGAGGTGATCCCCATCCGCGCCCAGGAGCAGAACATGCTCATGGTTCGCGATCCGCTGGGGTTGATCGAGGGGGTGGCGCTGCTCCCGCCGGACCCGATGCTGCTGATGTTCCTCCAGATGGCCGACGGCAAGACCACAACCGGCGAGATGGCCCACCGCGTGACCCAGCTCTCGGGGCAGATCATCCCGGCGGGCATGTTCGACAGCATGGTGCAGCAGCTGGACGAGGCGTTGCTGCTCCAGAGCGAGCGCTTCGTGGAGGCGCTGCGCAAGAAGTACGAGGATTTCATGGCGAGCCCAACGCGTCCGTACCGGGTGTTCCGGATGGATGGCCAGGACCGGCTGGCGATGATGAAGGAGCTGGGGGACGAATTCCGGCGCCACCGGATGAGCAGCCTGTCGCCGCCGGAGCGGCTCGACCTGCCGGCGAGGAGCGTGCAGGCGATCCTCTCGCCGCATATCGATTACCAGCGCGGGGGCGAGGTGTACGCCTGGGCCTACAAGGCGCTGAAGGAGCACGGGACGGGGGCGCGGACCCTCGTGGTGCTGGGAACGTCGCACCGGCCGACGAGCCACCGCTTTGTGGCCACGGCGAAGGACTACGACACGCCGCTCGGCACCGTCGGGACGGACAAGGAACTGCTCGAGGAATTGCGCGAGGCGTTCGATGGCGAGCTGTGGCAGGATGAGTACATCCATGCGGACGAGCACGCGATCGAGCTGCAGGCGATGTACCTCAAGCACATGTTTGGGGACGAGTGTCCGCGGATTGTGCCGATCCTGGTGGGCAGCTTCGACGACTACCTGGAGGACGGCACCGGCCCGAAGGACGACGAGGAGATCCAGGCCTTCATCAAGGCGTTGCGGTCGGTGCTGGACAAGCACGGCAACGCGGTGGGGGTGATCGGCGGGGTGGACTTTTCGCACTGCGGGCCGGAGTTCGGCCACGAGGAGCTGAACGAGGACGAGCGGGTGAAGGAGATCGAGGATTCGGACCGGGCGGTTCTCGACGCGATCGAGGCGGGCGACCCGGATGCCTTCTTCGACGTGTTCCGCAAGGACGGCAACGGGACCAACGTTTGCAGCATTGCGCCGATCTACTGCGTGATGGCGGCGATGCGCGACCGGGCGAAGGCGCGGGTGCTGAAGTACAACAAGGACAATTCGCCGGACAAGACGTGCCTGGTGAGCTTTGCGAGCGTGGCCTACTTGGACAAGGACGTCGCGGACACGGGCGGGGGCGCGCCAAAGATCATCCTGGTCAGCCGCTGAGGCGAGCGAGGCCGGGGACACAGCAACGGGCGGAAAGACATCCGGGCCGCGAGAGCGGCCCGGCACGGTGCGTTCGCCCGCCACACCACCCACGGGGTCCGTCATTGCCCACCGTTTCACCACCACAGGTCTTCCACCGCGTGCTCGCGGAACGCTCGGAGCCGCTCGCCAAGGTGCTGGGCGAACTGCGGGAGGGGAAACGCACGGTGCTGCTGGAGCAGCTGCCGGGCTCGTCGCTTCCGTTTGTCCTGTCGGAAATCGTCCGGGCCGAGCGGCGTCCGCTGGTGGTCCTTACCGCCGGGGGCGAGCGGGCCGAGGACCTGACCGGCGACTTCGAGTTTTTCGGCCTTCAGCCGGCGCTCCACTTCCCCAAGTGGGAGGTGCTGCCTTACGACAGCGAGCCGCTCTCGATCGAGGTGACGGCGAAGACCCTGGACGCCTTCGAGGCGATCCTTCGGCGAAAGGCGGACGCGGACGCGCCCCCGTTCGTGCTGTGTGCGCCGGTCGACGCCATGATGCTGCGGGTGCTGCCGACGGAGCGGCTCGAGGAGTTGACCGTCCGGATCGAGTGGGGGGCGACGGTGGATCCGGCGGAGTTGGGCGAGCGGCTGTCGAGTGCGGGATATTCACGGGAGCCCCTGGTGGAGGCCCGCGGCGAGTTCTCGATCCGCGGCGGAATCATCGACATCTATCCGCTCAACGCGGAGAACCCGATCCGCATCGATCTGTTCGGCGACGAGATCGAATCGATCCGGACGTTTGACGTATCGACGCAGCGGAGCCTGGAAGATCTGGGGACCGAGGCGTCGCTGGTGGTGCCGCCGGCGCGGCTCAAGAGCCACATCGAGGAGGCCGTCCGCGAAGGGGCGCCGCTCGACACGTTTTTCCAGCACCTGCCGGAGGACACGATTGTGGTGCTGGAATCGCCGGAGCGGTTCCCCGAGGTGTGCGAGTATTTCGAGTCGGCGGTGGCGCGCCAGCACGAGATCGCGGAGAAGGCGAGCGGCGGGAGCCTTCCCTCGCCCGAGAAGATCATCATCCCGGCGGCGGAACTGGTGGCACACCTCGAGCCGTTCCGCCGGCTGGAACATTCGCTGAATCCAACGGAAGGCGATCGCAAGTCGGTCCGCGTGCGGTTTCCCGCCCAGCACTATGGGCCGGAGGCGAGCGACCTGCCGTCATGGATGGCGCAGATCCGCAAGCTCCAGTCGCAGGACTACCTCGTGGTGGTGGTTTGCGACAACGACGGCCAGGTCCAGCGTTTCGACGAGTTGCTCCGCGAGGAGGAGATCAGCGCCGTCTCCGTGTTCGAGCAGGGGTGGACGGAGGGCTTCGAACTGAAGGGGGTGCTCGAGGGATATCAGGATGTATTGCTGATGGTTGGGGGCGTGCAGACGGGTTTCGCGCTGCCGGATATACGCCTGTGCGTGATCACGGACCGCGAGATCTTCGGCCGCTACAAGCGGCGCTATGTCTACAAGAAGATCTACAAGGGCAAGCCGGTGCAGTCCTCGTCGGAGATCCGGCGGGGGGACTTCGTCGTGCACGTGGACCACGGGATCGGCCGTTTCCTGGGGATGCGGGTGCAGGAGATCGACGGGCGGAAGGTGGACCTGATCGAGATCGAGTACGCGGACGAGAACAAGCTGCTGGTGCCGGTGGACAAGATCCACAAGGTGCAGAAGTACTCGGGGCCGGAATCGGCGGAGCCGTCGCTGGACAAGCTGGGCAGTACGAAATGGGCAAAGCGGCGCAAGAAGCACAGCGAGGAGATCGAAAAGATCGCGGACGAGCTGCTCGAGCTGTACGCGGCGCGGGACCTCGCCCGGCGGCCGGAGCACACGCCGGACACGCACCTCCAGCGGGAGTTCGAGGCGAGCTTCCTGTATCAGGAGACGCCGGACCAGCTCCAGGCGATCCGGGACACGAAGAAGGACATGGAGCAGCCGCGGCCGGCGGACCGGTTGGTCTGTGGCGACGTCGGCTACGGAAAGACCGAGGTGGCCATCCGGGCGATCTTCAAGTGCGTCCAGAGCGGCCGCCAGGCCGCCGTCCTTTGCCCGACGACGATACTCGCCCAGCAGCATTACAACACGTTCCGCGAACGATTCGCGGACTACCCCGTGCGTCTCGACATGATCTCGCGATTCCGCAAGCCCCAGGAATCGCGCGAGGTGAAGCGCAAGGCAAAGGCCGGGGAACTGGACGTGGTGGTGGGGACCCACGCGCTGCTGGCGAAGGACATGGCGTTCAAGGACCTGGGGTTGGTGGTGGTGGACGAGGAGCAGCGCTTTGGCGTGAAGGCGAAGGAGCGGCTGAAGGAAATGCGGACCGAGGTGGACATGGTAACGCTGAGTGCGACGCCGATCCCGCGCACGCTGCACATGGCGCTGAGCGGTCTCCGCGACCTGTCGATCATCACGACCCCACCGCCGGACCGCCAACCCATCAAGACCCGCATTATCCAGTTCGACGAGGAGCAGATCGCCGAGGCGATCCTGCGCGAGCTGAACCGAGGCGGCCAGGTGTACTTCGTCCACAACCGCATCAACACCATGGACGAGGTGGTGCGCCGCCTGCGCGAGATCGTGCCCCATGCGCGCATCGTCCCTGCCCACGGCCAGATGAAGGAGTCGGAGCTCGAGGAGACCATGCTGAAGTTCATCGACCGCGAGTTCGACATCCTGGTTTCCACGACGATCATCGAAAGCGGCGTGGACATCCCGAACTGCAACACGATCATCATCAACCGGGCGGACGCGTTCGGGCTGGCGCAGTTGTACCAGTTGCGGGGCCGCGTCGGCCGCGAGCGGCGCCGGGCGTATGCCTACCTGATTGTCCCCCAGGGCCGGGCCATCACCGAGACGGCGGTGAAGCGGCTAGCCGCGATCGAGGAGTTCGCGGAGCTTGGCGCCGGATTCTCCATCGCCATGCGCGACCTCGAGATTCGCGGCGCCGGTGACCTCCTCGGAAAGCAGCAGCACGGCACCATCACCGAGATCGGGTTCGAGCTCTTCTGCGAGCTGCTCGAGGAGAAAGTCTCGGAAAAACGCCAGGACGTCCGGCCGCGCTTTCACGATGTCGACATCCGATGGGACGCAAGTGCGTACCTCCCTCCCGCGTATATCCCCCTGGAGGCGCAGCGGGTCACATTTTACAAGCGATTCGCGGGAGTGCGGACGGAAGGGGAACTGGACGAGCTGGTGGGGGAGATGCGCGACCGTTTCGGGGAGCTGCCGGTGGAGGCGCAGCAGCTGGCGGAGTCGTACCGGCTTCGGATCGCCTGCCAGGGGCCGCGGGTGGGGGCGGTGAAGAAAAGCCTCCAGAAGGTGCGGCTGACGCTGATCGAGCCAAAGGCGCAGGAGCAGGCGGACGCGTGGCGGGCGGCCGCGGCCGAGACCGCGGGCGTGGCCACCGCCGTGGCGGATACCTTCGACCAGGTGGTGCTCACCCTTGATTCCGGGGTCACGCCGGGGGAAGCGTATCCGGCGGTGACGGCGCTATTGCGCGGCGTCGCCGGGCGGATCCAGGCCGAAAGCAACGGAGGAGCCCCATGAGCGAGCTGCAGGACCTGATGAAGAAGACCTTCGGCATGAAAAGGTGGGCGGTTGTGGGTGCCCATGAGGACCCGGCGCGATACGGATACAAGCTGTTCCGCGTGCTGAAGGACCGGGGATACAACGTGGCGCCGGTGCATCCCCGGCTGAAGGAAATCGACGGCGACACCGTCTATACGAAGCTGGCGGAGATCCCGGAGCCCCCGGAGGTCGTCGACATGGTCGTCAACCCGGACCGCGGCATCCGGGTCATGGAGGAAATCCGCGACCTGGGCATCAAGTACGTCTGGATGCAGCCGGGGACGCGCAGTGACGAGATTCGCCAGTTCGCCGACGAGAACGGCATCACGCTGATCGAGGACTGCGTGCTGACGCGGATCGACCGGTTCATCTGACCCCACGGAAACGAGGCATTACGCACGGGCATGGCAGCGACGAAGGCACCCAACATCCGGTCGATCCGCGGCATGGGCGACATCCTCCCGGTGGGCCAGAAGCAGGTCATCTATCAGTCGCACCGTTGGACGTGGGTGCGCGACCAGTTCGCCCGATGGGTGGAGACGCACGGCTATCAATATATCGAGACGCCGGTGATCGAGGAACTCGAGCTGTTCAAGCGGACGAGCGGCGAGACGTCGGACATCGTGGGGAAGGAGATGTATCTGGTGCGGCGTTCCTCCGGCGTGGCGGAGGAGGCGGAGGACACGCTGGCGCTGCGGCCGGAGGGGAGCGCGGGGGTCGCCCGGGCCGTCGTCGAGCACGGGCTCGCCCGGAGCCAGACGGGCCTTAAGTTCTACTATGTGGCGCCCATGTTCCGGAGCGAACGCCCCCAGCGCGGTCGATACCGTCAGCATACGCAGGTGGGCGTGGAGTTGTTCCGCGAGGACGCGCCGGCCGCGGACGTGGAGGTGATCGCGCTGCTGTCCGGCTTCTATACACGTTTGGGCCTCCGCGACTGCGTCGTGCAGCTGAACACGGTCGGGGACGCGGAATGCCGCCCACGCTATCGCGAGGCGCTTGTCGCCTTCCTCGAGCAATACCGGGACGAAATGAGCGAGGAGTCGCGCAACCGTCTCGACGTCAATCCCATGCGATGCCTCGATTCGAAGGACGAGAAGGACCAGGAGCTCTTTCGCGATGCGCCGACCCTTCTCGACTACCTGAACACGGAATGCGCGGACCACTTCGACGAGGTGCGGCGCGGGCTGGATGCACTTGGTGTTCGCTACGAGGTGAACCCGCGGCTGGTGCGCGGACTGGACTACTACACGAAAACGGCGTTCGAGGTGCGTTGCGAGACGCTGGACGGGGCGATCAAGACAATCGGCGGCGGGGGACGCTACGACGGATTGGTGGAACTGCTCGGCGGGCCGCCGACGCCGGGAATCGGGTTTGGGTCGAGCGTCGAGCGCATTCTTCTCGCCCTCGAGTCGCAGGGGATCGAGCCCCCCGCCGCCCCCTCGCCCCGGGCCCTTGTGGCCTACATGGATGCCGGGGTTAAGTATGACGCGCTCCGGATCACGCAGGACCTTCGCTCACGCGGTGTCTCTACCGAGTTCCTCTACCACGCGAAGAACCTCGGCAAGCAATTGAAGGAGGCGGGGCAGCGCGACGTGGAATACGTGGTGATTGTTGGGGGCGAGGAGTGGGACCGGTGCGAGGTGATGATCAAGAACTACCGGACGCGCGACCAGGTGACCGTTGCCGTGGCGGAGGCCGTGGGCACGCTGCTGGACCGGCTGGGGGCGGGGGCGCCATGATTCATCACGAGGTGATCGTGGACCTGGCAGACCGGAGCTACCCGATCCTCCTGGGGAAGGAGCTCCTGGGCGACGCGACGCGTTTTCTTGCCCATCGCCTGCGGTCCCATCGGCTGTTCTGCGTTTGGGATGCAAACGTGGCGGTGCACGCGCGGCGGCTTATGGAGACGCTGGACGGGCGCTTCGAGGTTCACGGGCTCGAGTTGCCGCCGGGCGAGACCACCAAGTCGGTCCGCCATCTCGAGGAGCTTTGGGACGCCCTGTCGCAACGTCATTTCGGGCGCGACACGGCGCTGGTGGCAATCGGGGGTGGCGTGATCGGCGACCTCGCGGGCTTTGCCGCCGCCACCTACCTTCGCGGGATCGACTTCATCCAGGTACCGACGTCGCTCCTGGCCATGGTGGATTCGAGCGTCGGCGGCAAAACCGGCATCAACAATCGGTTTGGGAAGAACCTGCTCGGGGCGTTCTGGCAGCCGAGGCTGGTCCTTGCCGATCTTGACGCGCTCGAGACATTGCCGGATGCTGAGCTCGTCAGCGCCCTCGCCGAGATCATCAAGTACGGGGTGATCTACGACGCGGATTTCTTCGCCTGGTCCGAGGCAAACATTGCGGCCATGCGGGCGCGCGACGGCAAGGCGCTGGCCTACGCGGTCAAGCACTCCTGTCTGATCAAGGCGGAAGTGGTGCGGCAGGACGAACGGGAGAGCGGGCTGCGGGAAATCCTGAACTTTGGCCATACGATCGGGCACGCGATCGAAAATGCGGCGGGCTATGGACGGCTCCGTCACGGCGAGGCGATCGCGATTGGCATGCTGGCGGAGTCGCAACTAGCGCTGGCGATTGAGGGAACCCGGTGGACGGCGCGGGACCACGAGCGCCTCGGTGCCCTGGTCGAGGCCGCCGGACTGCCTACCCGCATCCCGGAGGATCTCGAACTGACGACCGCCCGGCTGATGGAAACCGCCCGGTCCGACAAGAAGGCGCGCGCCGGGGCGATCCGCTACGCCCTTCCCACCGCCATGGGCACCACGTGCAGCCACGCCCTCGCCGACGAGCAGGTCATCCCCATCCTTGTTCGCCATGGCGCCCGGGAGGCCGCTGCCCCATGATCCTCGATCATCTGAACAACTGGGCCTTGTACTTCTCACGCGATTCGCCGGTCTCCCGCGGCATGCGATGGCTCGGGCGCGAGGCCCACCCGGATCTGCCGGATGGCCGCGTCGACATCGACGGCGAGCGCCTCTTCGCCCTCGTCCAAACATACCCCACGCGCCATCCCGCCCACTGCCGCTTCGAGGCCCACCGCGACTATCTAGATATACAGTACATCGTCCGCGGCGCCGAGGCCATCGGCTGGTTTCCCACCCACGTGCTCGACATCAACGAGCCCTACGACGAGAAGCGCGACATCATTTTCTTCGAAACCCCGGGGAGCTATACGACGCTCGAGGTGTTCGCCGGGGGCTTCGCGCTCTTTTATCCCGGCGACGCCCACATGCCCGGCATGCAGATGATTGGGCACGAGGAAGTAAAGAAGGTCGTGGTAAAGGTGCGCTTGTGAGAATCGTGTCGTTGGTCGCGGTGTGTGCGATGCTGCTGGCGGGATGCGCCACGCGCGAACCGGGGCGGCTGCTGTTTGTCGTGCCGGATACCCTGCCGGACGGGACTCCGGCGACGGAGGCCCGCGCCGCGCTCGAGGTGTACCTTGCGGAAACCGCCGGAGGATACACGCGCCTCGACGAGGTGACCGGCGGCTGGATGTCTCCCGCCGGGGTCGTGGTCACCGAGCCCAACGACCTGTACCTCGTCTCGCCCGGCGGGGCCGACCCTGCGGAACTCCGGGCGGAAATCGAACGGCGAATCCTCGAGGACTTCGACCAACAGGCGGCCTACATCGAACGGTGGTGACCGCCGGGAAAAGCCGATGTCAACCTCCTGTCACACGGCACGGCTTGACCGATTACGGCGCTTCCTGAACCTTTTCCTCATCCTGCACCCGAGGTTATCCCCAACATGGAACTTTCGAGGCGATCGTTTCTCAAGGCCGCCGGCGCCGTATCGGTCGGCTTCGCCGGCATCAAGGTGGCCGGCTCCACAAGCCGCGCCCAGGCCGCCACGGTAACCGCCACCGGCAGCGGGCCGGGCTACGGCGAACTCCTTCCCGACCCCAACAAGATCTTCGACCTCCCCCAGGGCTTCTCCTACAAGGTCATCTCGACGGTGGGAGACGAAATGAGCGACGGCTTCCTCGTCCCCGGCAAGGCCGACGGCATGGCGACCTTTCCCGCCCCCAATGGCCGCGTCGTTGTCGTCCGCAACCACGAGCTCATGCCCGACTCGATCGACATTGGCCCCTTCGGCCCGAACTTCGAACGCGTTTCGCGCCTCGCCAGCGACGACATTTACGACATGGCGAAGGGCAAGCCCTGCATCGGCGGCACCACCAACATCACCTTTAATGAGGAAACGATGCAGGTGGAGGAGGAGCGCCTGAGCATTGTGGGCACGATCCGCAACTGCGCGGGCGGCCCGACGCCGTGGAACTCCTGGATTACCTGCGAGGAGACGGTGATGCGGCGGGGTGACGTGCTCGAGGAAACCGGCCAGGAATTGGAAGTCGACCATGGCTACAATTTCGAGGTGCCGTCGTGGCTGGGCCAGCGGGTGGCGCGACCGATTCCGCTGAAGGCCATGGGGCGTTTCAACCACGAGGCGGTCGCCGTCGATCCCCACTCGGGTATCGTCTATCAGACCGAGGACTCGAGCGACGGCCTGATCTATCGCTACATCCCGAACCAGCCGGGCGCGATGGCCGCGGGCGGTGTGCTCCAGGCGCTGGTCATCCGCGAGCAGAAGAGCCTCGTGACGCGCAACTGGCCCGGCGAGCCGGAGATCCCCGTCGGCAAGAAGTTCGAATGTGAATGGATCACGATGGACAACGTGGAGGCGCCGGACAACGACCTGCGCAAGCGCGGCCATGCGGCGGGCGCGGCCATGTTCGCCCGCGGCGAGGGCATGTGGTACGGCAACGGCGAGGTGTACTTCGCCTGCACGAATGGTGGAAAGGCGCGCAAGGGCCAGATCTGGCGCTACGTCCCCAGCCCGTACGAGGGGACCTCGCGCGAGGCAGACCAGCCCGGCACGATCGAACTCTTTGTTGAGCCGAACGACGGCAGCATCGTCGACAACGCGGACAACCTGTGCGTCTCGCCCTGGGGCGACGTGATTGTCTGCGAGGACGGCTCGGCGCCGGACCAGTTCCTTCTCGGCGTCACCCCGAAGGGCGACGTGTACCGTATCGGACGGAACGCAAAGTCCAGTTCCGAGCTGGCGGGCGTCTGCTTCTCCCCTTCGGGCAAGACACTCTTTGTCAACATCCAGCACGACGGGTTGACTCTGGCGATCACGGGTCCGTGGCGCGGCTGACCGGCCCGAAGTTTGCCTCTGTTTACTCATGGATGGGCCGTGGACACTCCCACGGCCCATTCTCTATCTTCCGAAGGATTTCTTCTGTGAGTATCAAACGATCCGCCTCCTTCCTTGCTGTCCTCGCCGCGCCGCTACTCCTCGCCGGTTGTGTCTTCGCTCCGGTGGTTCCCCCGCGGGGGCTTCTTTATACCGACCAGTCGTCCCCGCTCTTTCGCGGTGGCGGCCCCGGGGAAAAGACTGGCGAAGCCAGCGCCCACAATATCCTTTTCCTGGTCGGCTGGGGGGACGCCTCCCTTAACGCCGCGATCGAGGATGGCGACCTCAACTCTGTCTCCTTCGCCGACTACCGGTTCGTGAACTACTTCATTTTCTACCAGAAGTTCACTCTGATCCTCCACGGGAACTGAGCATGCGGCTCCTTTCCCTGCTGCTGACGCTGGCGTTGCTCCTGGGTGCGACCGCCTGTACCCGGATGGGTGTGGGCATGCCGCGGGCCTATCTTTACAAGGATGTGCGTACCCCCGCCTTCATGCGCGCCCCGAACAAGCCCGAGGAATTCCGCCGAGGCACAATCAACCTGCCGGAATCGATGATCAGCGTCGAAGTCCCTGCCTACCGGATCGACTTTGCAGGCTGGATTCCGCCCGGGCTCGACCTCTTTGCGTTCCCAATCGCCGCGGGACCCCTCTCGCCAAGCCTCGGTTGGGGATACCTCGACCAGGAGCGCCTCGAGGAGCTTTCCGGACTCGAGGTCATCACTTACGCGGACTACCGCGAGATTACCATCCTGGGCGTGTTCGAGCGCCATTCGTACGTGCTGTACGGTGATCCCAACGAGAAGCTGCCGGAACGTCCGATCGACGCGTCGCCGGAACGAGGCTCCCGCACGGGGCGCTATGGCGATTGAGTTCGACAGCGCGATCGAGTCGGGCAACGGCGTCGGGTTCGAGCCGGCGGGAGACGGTGTCTATACATTCCGCCTGAGGCCGGACACCAACTCCGACGACCGCCAGTGGTTTCACTTCCGTATTTCCGGGGCCATGGGCAGCGCGCTGACGCTCCGGCTCGAGGGCACCACGGACTGCAACGTGCCGAGCCACTTTGCCTTCGCCCGCCCGGTGGTCTCCCACGACGGCGGCACGACCTGGCATCACGTGGGCGGGGACTGCACCCATGATCCCGCGGCGGGGACGTTCACCTTTTCCGTCGCCCCCCGGAGCGATGACTGCCGGGTCGCCCTCGCGGTTCCGTATACACACAGCGACGTCCAGCGGGCGATCCGCCGGTGGACGCAGCACCCGTTCGTCCGCCACGCGGTTGTTGGCGCTTCCATCGAGGGGCGCGACATCGACTATCTGCGCCTCGACCCGCCAGAGGTTGCCGGATCGCCGCGGCAACCGTCGGTCTGGCTCACCGCCCGCCAGCACGCCGGAGAGACACCCGCCTCCTTCACCTTCGAGGGCCTGGCGGACTTCCTCGTCTCCGACGATCCCCGCGCCGCGGGCCTGCGCGAACGCGTGCCCCTCCACATCCTCCCCATGCTGAACCCCGACGGCGTGGTGGCCGGAAACTATCGCGACAACGCGGCGGGCACGAACCTCAACCGCACCTGGAAAAGTCCTGACCCCGCCACCGCCCCCGAGATTCATGCGGTCCACGCGCTCATGGAGCGGTGGGAGGATTCCGGCGGGTCCGTCGACTTCTTCATCGACTTCCATAGTGACTCCTTCGCGCGCGAGCACTACGCCTTCCACGCGGCGCCGGGGGCCGATCCTCCCCGCTATCCCGCGCCGGAGGAATACCATGCGGACAGCGCCCGGTTCCTCCGGCTCGTCGCCGCCCAGGCACGCCTCTTTCTCCCCGGCAAGGGTGCCTCCTACAGCGAAGACGAGGGCATCAGCTATCACTATATACGCAACCGCTTCGGCTGCCTCGCCTTCATTCCCGAATCCGGCTACTCCTTCGTCAGCCACGGGCCTATGGCCGGCAAGCTGATGACTCCCGACGACCACCGGGCCGTCGGACGCGCGTTCGGCCTGGCGCTGGCCCATCACTTCTCGCCGGACTGAAAGCGGAAGACGCGGCCGCCGAGCGGGTCGCGCCGGATTTCCTCCAAATAGGTCTCGCGGAACCGCGCCGCCTCGCCTCCGTCGAGCGGTTCCAGCGTATACACATGTGTCCAGCCGCGATGGTGGAAGACGGCCGCCATCTCCGCCGCGGAATGGCCCGTCTCCTCGAGTGTGGTGATGACCTCGCGCGCGATGCAGGGAGCGTTGGGCGTGCAGCGCACGCGGAGCAGCGGCAGCGTGGGGATGGCGCGCGACGCCAGCAGGCGATCCTCCGGCCCGAGCGTGCCATTGATCCAGTCGATTGTCGTCGCGGTGGGGGCATGGGCCGCGTACCATTCCCCGGCTTGGGCGCTTGTCAGTACGGGTGCCACCGGCGGCGTGGCGATCGCCTTGCGCCCGAACTGTCTATACAGGGCGAAGTCATATGCGTTTCGTGCGCCGTGGGTGACCGCCCCGGCCAGCAGGAGCGTCGCCATCCAGGGCATCCCGGAGCGGGCGGTGATTCGGACCAGTTCGTTTCCGGCGGCCAGCACCGCAATCGGGTAGAGCGGGTAGAGGAAGCGCCAGAACGGAGCGAAGACAAGAGGCACCACCGCCAGGCAAAGCCAGAGGGAAAGGAGCAGCCGGAAGCCCCCCTGCGCGGGGTCCGTCCGTCGCAACAGCAGCCAGCCGAGCAGGGCCCCGGGACCCAGAAACAGGATCCCCGTCACGCTCGACAGCTTCGCGTTCGAGTTCAACACGTAGAGATGGTCGATGGTGAGGGCCGATCCGCCGGGTCCCCCCTCGCCGTAGGCGTAGTAGCGGGCAAAGAAGGTCATGCCTACCCGCACGTCGTCGAAGGGTGGAAAAACGTCGACCAGAAAGGGAAAGAAAGGGCTTCCTGTATAGACGGTGTTCTTGAGCCACCAGGGCACCGAGGGGGGGGCCATCGCCACGCCGAGGAGGATCGTGCGCGCGAACACCGGACGCCACTCCTCGCGACGGACCACGATGCAGGCGACGGGATAGGCGAGCCATGCCGGCAGGAGGAGCGCGGCGCCGGTTTGCTTGACGGCGGCAAGACAGCCGAGAAGGAGGCCGGCAAGCACGAGGCTTTTGCGGCTGCCATTCTCGGTCGCCCCCGCCAGGGCGATGGCGCCCGCTACGGCATACAGCATGCCGCCGGCATCGACATGGGCGGTCACCCCGTAGCGGCCGACGTCCTCGCTCGCGAGGACGAGGAACGCGGCCGTATAGCCAAGCGCGCGGCCTTGGAGCCAGCGCCCAAGCCCCGCCACGCCAATCGCGGCACCAACACAGCGGCCGAGCTCCATCAACTTGGCAACAATGACCCCCCCGGGCTCGATCGCCAACGCCCAAAGGTAGGTCATCTGCGAGAGGAAATGCCAGTTCGAGTGGGGCTCGTAGGGGAAGCGGACGATGGCGCCTTCGTTGAGCCAGGCCGCGGGGACGGAGAGGTGATAGACAATCGAGTCGATCTCGAGCTCCGGGCTGAAGGTCATCCAGAGCAGGAGGACGAGCGGGGAGCCGGCGAGGAGAAAGCCCGCCGCGTCCCACGCGTCGAGGCTGCGGAGCGAGGCCAGAAGGGGAGCTCTCAGGAGAACAGTCGTATAGACAAGGAAGCCCGCGAGGAGCAGGGCGATGAGGGAGACCATCCAGCCGGGTGGGAGGACGAGGACGCCAATGGCAAGGGTGAGGGTGGAGAGAAGCGCCTGGCCCGCGGAGAGGAGAACGCAGGCAGCCATGAGGAGGCGGGCGGCCGGATCGGCACCATCGGGCAGGGCGGAAAGGAGGAGGCGGCGGAGGGGCGGCCACGCGACGCCGGCGCCAAGGCAGGCGCCGTGGAGCAGCAACGCAAGGGCGAGCCAGTCCACGGCGCCCCTCTGGGTCAGCGGCGGTGGAGCGTTATCGCGAAGATATACGCGCCGCGGTCGAACTCGGGCATGCGGACGGCCTCCAGTGCGCGGTCCGGGTCAACGTCCCAGGTCCAGGTGAACATCTCCGTCGGCGGATGGGCGTTGCCATAGGGGACATAGCGGTGGGGGGCACGGAACGCCCGGGCGAAACCCGGCGGCGGCGGCGTGCACCATTCTGGAATCTGCGAGTCGATGGCTTCCGTTGATCCGTCTGTATAGACGAGTTCCCAGGTGCCGGGGTGCTTGCCGTCGTGGCCGAAGCCGATCATCGAAATCGCGGCATACTCGTCCTCGGGGACGGCGATGAGCTGGCCCTTGGGCAGCAGGGCGTTCAGCTTGCCGTCCTCGAGCGAGGGCATCCGAAACGGTACGCCGTGGGTGCGCAGCTCCCGGTCCGACGGCGTGAAGTCCGCGGGATAAATGAACATGCCCATTTCCTTCGTATAGTCGTCGCGGTTGGTGGCGAAGGAAACGGCGTCGTAGTTGAAGTCGTCCGTGAGGTCGAGCATCACCGCGTCGCTCACCGCGGGCCTGTCGACGACGGTCACGGTGAAGGGGACCCTGCTGATGGCACCGAGAAAGCGGACCTCGATCTCGCCCGTGTGGTCGCCGGGGGGCGTGCTTCCGGAAAGGGAGAGCGGAAAACGTTCACGGAGGCGCTCGCCGGGTTGGAGGGTACGGTTTGGCGGTGCTGTTCCGGCATCGATGGGGCCGGCGATTTCGAAACCATAGGAAAGGTCGATCGGTTCACTGCTGGTGTTGCGGAGCTGGAGCTCGACCAGGTTGGGCTCGCCGGGCACCGCATAGACGGGTGTGGGGACGACCTGCGTCTCGAGGGGACTGCGGACGGGAATCGTGAGGGGAATCGACCGGGTGACGTCGAGCGTGTCGTCGCCGGGTGCGGGGACGAACTCGGCGTAGGGGGAGATGCGACCGTCGAGGACCACGGACTCGGCGGTAAGTGTATAGACAAGTTCGGTCCGCGCGCCGGGCTCCAGGGCGATGTCGGTGCCGCCCTGCGGCTCGAGAGTCCAATCGCCGGGAACGCGCTTGAGGGTCACCGTTCCGCGGAGGGAGGTGTGGCGGGCGTTGAGGACGGACACGCGGAGCTGGCGCTCGTCGCCGAGGGAAAGTGGCTCGTCATTCCCCCAAAGGTCGAGCGCGGGTCCCCGCTGGTGGTTCATGTCGGAAAAGGCGAAGTGGGGCTTGCCGGCGGTGGTGACCGTATAGGCGCGGGCCTCGCCGGGGTCGAGTTGTGCGGTGAGGACAAGCTGGCGGCCGGAGACCGGCGTCGCCGTGTAGGTGCCCTGGTAGTCGGGGACGAGCCGGTCGACGAGGAGCACGGCGGGCCCGGAGACGTCGGGGAGGGTGAGCCGTAGTTCCACCTCGCGGGACTCCTCCGCCCGGTTGCGGACAACCGCCGTCGAGAGCTGCGAGTCGCCACGGGTGTCGCTGCTGGCGGTCACCTGGATGTCCGGGGCCTGTTCCCCCTCCGCGAGCGTATAGACGTGTTCGCCGGCGAGGTTGCGAAACAGCCAGTAGGGCCGATACGTCCCCGGGATGATGCCGCCCATCTTGTCAACGAGGCCAAAGGAGTAGTTCCCCGATTCGTTGTACTCCATGCAGCAGAAGTGGTGGACGGCGAGGAGGAGATTCTGGATGGAGAGGAAGGCGAACTGGCGGTCGAGGATGAACTGCATCTTGTCCCAGCCCTGAAACCAGGCGTCGGTTTCGGTGATCATCACGCGGCCGTTTTCCTTGCCGGGGAGCTGTCGGAACATTTCGGCGTACTTGCGGACGGATTCGACGAGGATCTCGTGGCCCTGGCCCTGTGGTCCGTAGTGATGAAAGATGAGGTAGTCGGCGTTCGGGCCGCATTCGGCGACAAAGTCGCGCATCCATCCCTCGGGGTCGTCGCCGCTGTGGGTGATGGTGGGGCCGCCGATCATCACGCCGGGGTAATCGCGGCGGATGCGGTCGGCCACGGTGTTGTACAGGTCGAAGTAGGACTGGCGCGTGCCCTGGTAGAACATGCCCATGTTGGGCTCGTTCCAGACCTGGAGGTACTTGAGGTTGGGGGCGTAGTCCGGGCCGCGCCGGCCGTTGTAGTGCTCCACCACGGCGGCGGCGAATTCCGCCCACTCCTCGTTGTCGCTGATGGTGGTGTTCGCGTCGTTGTCCGACAGCCAGTCCACCCCATAGCCGAGTAGGACCAGGGGCTCCATGCCGAGTCTGTCTTTATAGACATCCTCGAAGGCGCCGATGTCCTCGATGAAGCGGATCATGCGGTCCGTGTGGAGGCGGTCCCAGTCGAAGGTCTCCGGATCGTCATTGTCGTTTTCCGGTTCGAGGCGGGAGATCCAGGTCTCGAGCCGGGTCTGCGTCCCCTCGGGGTTCAGCCGGGCGAAGGTCTCCATGACCATTGGGTCGGGCTCGACGTAGACTTGCATGAATCCCTGGGTGCTGAAGAGGGCACGGTTCACCCGGCCGGTGGGGTGGGTCCAGTCAACGGTGATGGTGGCATCGGGGGCGGCCGGGATGGTGGGGGCCAGTGCGGCCAGGATGGCGACAATCGCGAGGCAGCGCATCGGGTGGGTTCCTTCCCTCGGGGGGATTGCTGGGGTGGAGGATGGGGCGGGGGTCAACGTCCTAGCCGTTGGGGTGTTGTCGGCCATGGTAGCGCCAGTGCCAGGGCTCGCTGATGTAGCCCGTCTCGGCGGTGTTGTCGTCCGTATAGCTCCTCCGAAAGCCAAAGGAGGCGGCGTTTGCGGCGAGCCACTGCCCCTGGGGCGTGTCCTGGAAGGCGTGCTCGAAGTTGTACCGCTGGTCGGGATCGGTGAGGTCGACGGTGGTGCCGAGCTGGTGTTCGCTGTGGCCGGGGCGGGCGCTGTAACGCTGGCCGTTGCCGTCGCGGTCGCACGCGGCGAGATAGAGGGCGCGCTGGCGGATGCCGGGGCGATAGGCGGAGATGATGCGCATGTCGACGTCGTCGTTCGCAGCCGCCTCGAGCATTTTCAGGACGGCGGCGAGCGCCTCGCGGCGCAGGCGGTAGTCCTTGCCGTCGGGAATCGTCCAATTGGGTGGGATGGGTTCAAGATCGCCGGGCTCGTACTCAATGGGCACGCCCCACCACCGGTCGACTACTTCCCTGCCGATGGCCAGGTCGCCGTCCTGGAGGTTGTCCGGGTGGACACGGAGGAGGGCCGTCATGGAGACGAAGGCGGGGCTTCCGTCGATCTCCGTCTCGAGCCACTCCTCGTCCGTTTCCGGGTTCACGTGGATGGCGGTGCCGGTCACCTGCAGGCCGGCTGTATAGACGCGGCAGACTCCCGAGGCGTCTGTGGGCTGCTCGCGGGCGAGGGTATCCGCAAAGAGGGTGTAGGGGGCGTCTTGCATACTGGGATCCTTGTCCGGTCAGTCGCGATCCATCGGATGTTCGGGGCGCTCGATCGGTTGGTCCTTCAGCTCCTCCGCCTTCTCCTTGAAGAGGGCGTCGAGCTTTGAGAACCGTTCTGCCTCCCGCTTCTTTGCGTCGGCAAAGCGCTTCTCGGCCCGTTCCTTCGCGGAGAGGACGCGCTGGCGGGCATCCTCAAAGCGGTCGCCGCTGCTCTCCTCCACGATGGGCTTGCGCGACTCGAGGAGCTTGCCCGTCTTCCGGTCGATCACGAGGACCGTGTCGCAACCGGGGCATTTCACTTCCCAGACTTCCATGGGGGCGCGTCTCCCGGGATCAAGATGGTGGCACGCTCGCCCGGGGATTTCGCCCGGTCAAGTGCTGGGGCGTTTCAGACAGCCTTGCGCTTGCGCCAGGCGGCGGTCTCCTCGCGCCACTGGCCGGCGTCCAGCCGCGCGGGAAGGAACGCCTCGAACAACTCGTCCACGAGGAGGTAGGCGCGCATGATGGCCTCGGCGCGCATGGCGAGGTAGGCCTCGGGGTCGGGCACCGGAGGCACCGGCACGCGGAGCGAGCGCAGGTCGAAAGTCTCCGCATCGAGCGTGAACCGCCACTGGTCCTCCATGCAGTTGAGGAGGACCTTCGCGCGGGTGAGCTTCTTGCCCTGGCGGAGGGCGCTGATGACCTCCGGGGCCACGGCGGCCTCGTCACCGGCGAGGGTCACCTTGCTCGCCTCGGCGCCATCGCCGGTGAAGACCAGCGGCCCCTGGATGTCGACCTGAAGGCCGGGTTCCGACGGCGGGGCAGGAAGGTCGTCGTCGAGCACGCGCACCAACAGCCAGGTAAGGAAGTCGGGCCCGAGGGCGGCGTAGCGCTGGAAGGCCTCGAGCGGGGCGAGTTGTTCCATCAGGCCTTCTTCCCTTCCGCGGCGGAGGCGAGGTGGAATTCCTCCTCGAGCCCCTGGCCGGCAATGAACTCGGCGCCGCTGACGGCGGGAAACATCGGCCGCAGGTGCAGGTCGAAGGTCGCCTCGAAGAGCTCCTGCATGCGCTCGCACAAGGCGTTGGCCGTCGCCCCCATCAACACAATGCCCGAGTTCATGTCCCACAGGAGTTCGCTGAAGGCACTCGCGGGAGAAGTCTCCTTGAGCATCTCGACAGTGAGTTCCTCCTCGATGGCGAGCCGCTGCTGGCGAGAGAGCTTGGCGATGCCACGGTCCTCGCGGATGGTGGCGATGCGGTCGTCGCGGCGGGCGCGAAAGAGGACCGGGGAGAAGGCCTTCCGGTCGCGCCGCACGCCGAGGAGCACATAGGGCGTGATGAGAACATCGTCCCAGGTGAACTGCTGGTCGAGAACCCGGCGCGGATTGACCCAGCCAAAGCTTTCCTTCTCGCCGCGGTTGTCGTCGATGGGGCGCCAGGCATAGCGGCGCATGGCGAGGGTGGCGGTCTGGTCGAGGGTTCGCGGGGGATCCTCGACAACGCGGTATCGGCGGACGCTCAGGGCGCCGGAGGTAAACGGCATGGGCAACTCGCGAGGGAACGGTCAATCCTGCGCGACGCCACGAGAGCCGCGCCGCAATCCGGGAGAAATCGTCGACCGCGGCCCGCAGGTCAAGGGCGAGCCCCCATGCACCTTTGATTGCCTTTTTCCCCTGCCATTGGTCCGTTCTTCGCCAAGAGTTTGGCAACTCATCGCACGGAGGCGACCAATCATGGACGAGACAAGGAAGCCGGAGGACCGTGCTGGCGGAGGCGACGGCTCCAGAACGCACCGGTTTACGCGCCTGCGGAGCGACTTCGCCTCGCCGCGACTGACCGTCGGGACATTGGCCTGCGCCGCGCGTGATAGCCTCCGCAAGGCGGAGGAAACCTTCATGGCTTTCTTTCCGCCCGCAGTCACGGAGCACCTCGTGAGGGCACAGGCGGAGGCGGTCCGCGCAGGCCAGCGACTCGGTGACCTCGCGATCGAGAACCTCGAACGCAAGGCCTCGCGGGCGCACGAACTCCACGAGCAGGTCCGCAACCAGCGGCCGCGCTCGATCCCCGTCCGGCGTGCGCAAGATTAACAGCTTCGATGTCACAGGGCCGGGGAATTCCCTTGCCCATGCTTTCTCTGGTTTGCCTTTTCGCTTGCCGCTTTGGAGTTCGTCCTCCTAAAGGGACGGATGCTTGTCGAGCAGGGCAGCCACTGGATCGCCTCGGCGGTTCCGCCCTCGAGGGAAGCCACCGTGCGGCATCATCAAATTTTCCGACCCGAAGACCCAGGAGACCACTGCGCATGGCCACCATTGAAGAAAAAGTGAAGGAATGCATTGTCAGCCAGCTCGGCGTGAATGAGGACGAGGTGACCCCCGAGGCGTCGTTCATCGACGATCTCGGCGCCGACTCGCTCGACATCGTGGAGTTGGTGATGGCTTTCGAGGAGAAGTTCGAGGTGACGATTCCCGACGAGGACGTCGAAAAGCTCCGCACAGTGGGGGACGCGGTCAAATACGTGCAGGAGAAGTCGGGCCAGTAGTCGCCCAGGCGGTCTGCACCCGCCCCTGTCTCCAACCCCTTTGCGAGTTAGCGTTCCAGCATGAGTCTACACCGCGTGGTGATTACCGGCCTTGGTGCGATCACTCCGATCGGCAACAACGTGGCCGACTATTGGCAGGGCCTTCTCGACCGGCGATCGGGCGCGGGCCCGATCACTCGATTCGACCCGTCCGGCTTCAAGGTCAACTTCGCCTGCGAGGTGAAGGGCTTCGATCCCCTCGAACACTTCGACCGCAAGGAGGCGCGACGCCTCGAGCTCTTCGTCCAGTACGCGATCGTCGCTGCCCGCCAAGCCCTCGAGGCGAGCGGACTCGACATCGACGAGGTCGGCGCGGAGAACATCGGTGCCATGATCGGGTCCGGCATCGGCGGCCTCCAGGCCATGGAGGAGCAGGTCGGCATCCTCATCGAGAAAGGTCCCGACCGCGTCGCGGCCACGCTCATTCCCCGCATGATCGCCAACATGTCCGCCGGGATGGTGGGTATCCACCTGGGTCTCAAGGGTCCCAACAGCTGCCCCGTCACCGCCTGCGCCACCAGCACCAACGCCATTGGCGATGCCTACAAGGTGATCCAGCGCGGCCAGGCCGTTGCCATGATCGCCGGCGGCACCGAATCCACGATCACCAAGCTGGGCGTGGCCGGCTTCCAGAACATGAAGGCCCTCAGCGAAAGGGCCGACGACCCCGCCACCGCCAGCCGCCCCTTCAGCGTCGACCGCGACGGCTTCGTCATGGGCGAGGGAGCCGGCATCCTCGTCCTCGAGGAGTACGAACACGCCAAGGCCCGCGGCGTGCCCATCCTCGCCGAGATCGTTGGCTATGGCATGACCTGCGACGCCCACCACATCACGGCACCCGCTCCCGACGGCGAGGGCCTCCAGCGCTGCATGCGCATGGCCCTCAGGGACGCCGGCCTCACACCGGGTGACGTCGGCTACATCAACGCCCACGGCACCAGCACTCCCCTCAACGACAAGCTGGAGACGGCCGCCATCAAGGCGGTCTTCGGCGAACTCGCTCCCGGCATCCCCGTCAGCTCCAACAAGGGCTGCATTGGCCACCTCCTTGGTGCCGCCGGGGCGGTCGAGTCCATTGCCTCAATCCGCACCCTCCAGACCAACACCCTCGCGCCAACCGCCAACTACAGCCAGCCCGACCCCGAGTGCGACCTCGACTACATCGTCGAGGGGCCGAGGCAGAAGGAAGTCGAGGTGGTCATGACCAACAACAGCGGCTTTGGCGGCCATAACGCTTCCCTCGTGTTTCGAAAGGCCACCTGATCACCGGGCTACCCCGGAAAGATCAGAGATTTGGACAGGAACGGGGGTCCTGAGCGATCCGGGCCCTCAACCTTTTCTGGCCAGCAGATAGAGGAAGAACGGCGCACCCACCAACGCCGTGACGATCCCCACGGGCAGCTCCGCCGCTCCCGATCCCGTCACCCACCCGAGGGCGAGGCGCCCCACGGCGTCGCACACCGGCAGGAACGCCGCCCCCCCCAGCAGGCACGCCGGCAACAGCGCCACATGCCCCGCCCCGAACACCCGCCGCATCGCATGGGGCACCACCAGCCCCACAAAGCCGATCGGCCCCGCGAACGCCACTACCACCGCCGTGACAAACGACGCCGCCCCCAGCCCCAGAAGCCGCACCCGCTCCACCGGCACCCCAAGGTTATGCGCCGACTCCTCGCCAAACGTCAGCAGGTCCAGCGGCCTTGCCAGGATCATCAGCACCACCGCCACCGCCACTAGCACGAGCGCCACGCCCTGCACGATCTCCAGGGAGGCCACGTCCAGCCCTCCCATCATCCACCGCAGCAACATCAGCGTCTGGTACGGGTCGCTGATGTACTGTACCAGGAGGATACCGGCGGCGAAGAAGACATTGAGCGTGACCCCGGCAAGGAGAAGGGTCGCGGGCGAACGCATGGTGCCCCGCATCCTCGCCAGGGCATTGATGGCCGCGACCGCCACGGCGGCGCCGGCGAAGCCCCCTGCCGGAAGCGTATAGACACCCGCCCAGGCCGGCCCGAGGTTCAGGAAAAGCAGCGCCCCGAGAGCCCCGCCCGTCGCCACGCCAAGGGAGAACGGTTCCGCCAGGTCATTGCGGAGGATCGCCTGGTAGACCGCGCCGGCAATCGCCAGTGCCGCCCCGGCAACCAGAGCGAACAGCACCCGTGGCAGCCGCGCATCAAACAAGAGGAACGCGTCAACGTTGGGCCCTTGCACCTCCACCAACCCAAGCGCGCGGCCATAGTCGATCGACTCGGTGCCCACCAGCGGCGTCAGCACCGCCGCAGACCCCACCAACGCCAGCAACACAGCCCACCGGCCCCACGAGCGACGACCGCGAGATGCATTTCCTTCGTCCCCCCCGCCGGAGGGCAAGCCGTCCAGCAACGCCTCGCGAACCGTGCTCATCGCACCAGCCCCAGCATCGGGGCGCCATCCGGCCGGGTGGCCGTCGTCAGCCGAGTCCCGTAAACCGGCTCCAGAACCTCCGGCCGCAGGACCTCCTCCGGCGATCCATCCGCTGCAATCCGTCCGCCAGCCATCACCGCCAGTCGCGAGCAGTACAGCCCCGCCAGGTTGATGTCATGGGAGACCACGAGGATCGTGAGTCCGCCCTCCGAATGGAGCCGGTCGAGCAACTGGAACAGGGTGCGCTGGTGGGCGGGATCGAGGAAGGTCGTCGGCTCGTCGAGGAGGAGGACTTCGGGGCACTGGGCGAGGGCGCGGGCGAAGAGGACCAACTGGCGTTCGCCACCGGACATTTCCGCAAGGCGGCGGGTACCAAAATCCTCGAGGCCCACCAGCCGCAGCACCGCCTGCGCAATGCGCCGGTCCTCCTCGTCGTCGGTCCCGCTCAGGAGGAACTGATGCGGGTAACGTCCCATGCGGACGACCTCGCTCGCGGTAAAGGGAAACAGGCCTTCCTCGCGCTGGGGGACGACGGCGACCTCCCGGGCAAAGGCACGCCGATTCCACGAACCGACCGGCCGCCCCTTGTAGCGGAGGGATCCCTCCACCGGCACGAGCCACCCGCTCATCAACCGCAGCAGCGTCGACTTCCCCACGCCATTCGGCCCGATCAGCGCCGCGAAGTCCCCCCGCCGCAGGTCCCAGTCCAGACCCTCCAGCACCCGCCGCCCCTGTCTATACCGATGAACGACGTTCCGGGCCTCAAACAGCGGCGTGGTCATGGGGCGGGCGCGGGTTCCCTCTTGGCGAGAAGCGACTGGAGACGCCGGGCGCTGGCAACGACACCCGGCCCGGGAATCGTCAGATGCGGGTCGTTGAGAAAGAGGATCCGCGTGCCGGTGGCCCCGGGGCCAAGGGCGCGCTTCCAGGCAACCCGGGCCTCCTCCTTCTCCGCCTCCGTATAGTCCAGTTCGCCGGATCGCGTCTCCACCACCACGTCTGGCGGGTTGGCGATCAGGAACTCGCGCGAGACGGTGGGGTAGGGGACCTTTGTCCCCTCGAGGACGTTGCGGGCGCCGGCGGCCGTCATCAGTTCATCGACGAAGGTCCCCGGCCCCGCGCTGAAGATTTCCCGAACCGGCCCCATCGGGCGGCCAAGAACGAGCAGGACGCGCGGCTCGCCAAGTTCCCGTCCCGCTTCGCGGAGCGCGGCCAACTCCCCCTCGAATGTCTGGACGGCCCCCTTCGCCTCCTCCTCGTGGCCGAGTTCCCTGCCGATCGCGAGCAGGCCCTCGCGGATATCCGCCAGCGTCTCTGTCCGCACGGCTACCGTCCGGATCCCGGCGCCGCCAAGACGCCGATCCAGGTCCGTCTCGCCCGGTGTCAGCAGCGCCACCGTTGGCCGAAGCGCCACCATCCGTTCGAAGTTTGGATTCAGGTAGCCGCCAACCTTGGGCTTTTCGGCCGCCTCCTGCGGAAATCGGCAGTAGTCCGTGACCCCCACCACCAGATCGCCCGCATCCAGTGTATAGACCATCTCGGTGATGCTGGGCGCGAGCGACAGAACCCGGGGGGGATCCTCGCTCCGGGCAGGCAGGAGAAGCAGGCAGAACAGAACAACCAGAAGCGGACGCATGGGGTGGCTTTCCTCGGGCATGGACCCACAAGGCGGGAAAGAAGGGCGAAAGACAAGCCGAGCCGTGGGGGAGACGGCCCGGCTCCAAGCATTTCACCGACCGGATGGCGCAGGGAGAGCGGTGTCTAGAGACCGCGGCGCTTCTTTCGCGCCTCCTCCAACATCGCCCGGACTTCCTTGTCGCTGGGCTTCAGGCTTGCCGCCACGCTGAGGCATTGGACGGCCTTGCCGAATTCTCCGGCTTCGAGGGCCGCCTTCCCCGCCGTCCGCTGGCGCTCGAACATCGTTTGCTTTGGCTTCTCGGCGATCACCGTCGACTCGGACGCCTCCGCTTCGGCCTTCGGGGCCTCGGCCCTCCTCTCCCCGCCGGGGGCCTTGCTCATGTCGAGCATCACAGTCTTCTCTTCCGAAATGTCCTGCTTTCCACTTTCCTCGCCACCGGTACCTTCGAAGAGCGGGGTCGAATCGGCCACCCCCTTGGACGATTCCGCCATTGGGTTGAGGAAGACTGTCTGCTCCTCCTCGGCGGGCGCGGGCTGGTGCGAGGCAGCCGGCGCATCCGGGTCCACACCGGGCATCTTTGTCTCTTCCACTCCCTCGCCAAACATGACCGAGGAGTACTCGCGGTCGAAACTGGTCAGCGTGAGGTCCTCGCCCTCGCCCTTCTCCGCGTCGGTTTCGGCCGCGGCGGGCTTCTCCTCCGTCTCGCCGGTACCGCCACCGAACATGAGCGAATTGAAGGTCAGCGCGTCATCCTGCTCGGAGGACTCCGGCGCGTGGGGCTGGCTGGAGGGTGACGACGCCTCGAACAGGGGGGCGGCCGTCTGGCTGATATCCACGGCGTCCTGGTCGCCTTGGGAACGCGGCGGCGCGGAGGACTCGTCGCCGATGGGCGAAAGGCTGATCGTTTCCTCGGCCGGCGGCTCGGCTGCCGCGCTGATGTCGATGTCTTCCCTCGAGGACACGCCGGGGTGATACTTCTGCTCGGCGGTGTCCGCCACCAAGGGTTCTTCGCCGGTTGCGGACGACACATCGAGTGCCTCCTCCGGCGGGCCACCAGTCGCCTTCTCTGCAGGGGCACTGGCAAACGCGTCACCCTTCGTCTGGTAGGCATCATCGGCCTGGCTGGCGGAGTAGGCCGAATCGTCGGCGCTTGAATAGTCGATGCCCAGATTCCCGAACTCCCCGGACTTCTGTTCCCGGTCCGGCTTTTCCTCCACAACGAGGTTGTCGAAACGAAGGTTGTCGTCATCGGCGAGAGCAGGCTCGGTCGGGGCCGAAGCGGCGGCTGGGGGGGAGTCTTGCTCCTCCTCCTCGTCCTCGACGGCGGTCACCTGGTCATGGACGACATACCCGCGGCTTGGAGCCGGCATTCCCCCGCCTGCGTTGGCCAGCCCCGTGGCCGCCGCGGCCGGGGCGGGCGCGAGCGGCGCCTCCCGGCGACCTCCCCGCATCCATCGAAACAGAACGATGAGGACAATGGCGAGGAGGAGCACGGCTCCGCCAATGATGAATGCCATGAGGGGGAGGCCAAAGGCCAGCGAGGGACCGGAGGAGCGGACGGGGGCGGGGGCCGGAGTGGGGCGAGCAGGCGCCGCAATGTCTACCTGGCGGATCCCCGATTCCACAGGTCCGGACGAGGTCTCGGCAATGTTCTGGCGGATTTGTGCTATATCGACGGGTGTCAGCTCGCGGGCCGTTTCCTCGGCGCGATCCGGGGTGCCGGTCTCGCCCGCCGCAAGGCGCCGCTCCGCGATGTCCTTGTTCATCAGCGCCGTGCTGTTGTTCGGGTCGATCGCGAGGAGCGCCTCCGCCTCGCGGATCGCCTCCACGTACTTGCCCTGGCTGTTGAGCAGGCGAATCCGCTGCTGCATGGTGAGGATGTCCCGGTCGCGGACGAGTTCCTCCTGCTCCTCGAGGTTCTGCACCTCCTGTGCGGCCGCGGGGAAAACCGCAACCAGCAGCGCCACGACAAGCAGCAGGCTCCAACCCCTCCAGATTCTCCGGGACAACACTGATTCCGTCACCATAGACGCCGCTTTCTCCCCAATGGACAATCTTGTGGACAATACGCCCCAGACAAAGGTGCCATCGGAGTCTCCGCAACGGATTTCTCTGGTTTCTTCCCCCCCGCTGGTCATGGTTCCGTCGCTGGGAACAATGCCTTTCAGGAGTCTGATCGCCGATGACCTTTCACCGTTGCCTTTGGATGCTGGCGCTGGCCGGCCTGCCCCTGGTCCCCGCCGGGCCGTCGCCCCTGCAGGCCCAGGAGACGCTCGGTCCGGATCTCGATGCGGTGGGGCTCCTCCGCTCCCAGATCGACCGCGGGGTCCACGGCACGCTCGAGGTGACGGAACAGGAGGCCGAGGCGATCCTGGAGGTGAACGGGGAGGCGATGGCCGGCGGGGCGCCGCGGGCGGTCTTCGTCGAGCCCGGCGAGGAGGTCGCCCTGGGGGTGCGCCTTGGTGAGACCCCCGGCCCTGAACTGCTCTCTCCTGACTCCGGCCTGTCGCTCCTTCGCCGGACCACTGTCGGGGAAGTCCTCTGGGAGGGCGAATCAAACGATCGTCTGGGTGACGCTCGTGGCGGGGAAGTGTCCTGGCGTTCCGGCAACGACGAGGGTCGGGCCAGCTACATCCGCGCGACGGTTGCCCGACTGGAGATCGTCCGCGATGCGACCCTCGCCGCCAGCCCCGAGGCCGCTGCCCCCGCTACCCTCTCCAACGCCACCGCAGGCGTCCTCCTCCTCCCCGCGGTCTTCTTCGACCGCGATGGCGACGGGCTCCTGCTGGGCCGCAACATCGGCATTTATCCCAACGAGCGCGGCACCGCCGTCCCCCGCGTCATCGCCGAGAACCGCGACCACTACCTCCCCCCCAAGGCTTTCTACCGCGTCCAGGAGCCCCAGTCCCGGGCGCTGGTCACCTCCACCCTGACCCTCGCGGAACTGGTCCCCCCGGTCTTTCCCGACGAGGCAGACAGCAGCTTCCGCCTCGCACCCGTGTCCTCCCGGCTGGTGACTTACCTCAACGCCTTCGAGGCGTCGCTCCGGCGCGCCGGCCATCGTCCCGAGAACCTGCACATTCTCCGCGGGTTCGTTTCTCCCACGGACCGCCGCCGGCTCGAGCGCCTCGGCGTTCCCCTCGCCGATTTTACCCGCTTTCAATATGGCGACGCCGTCGCTCTCGTCCTTGCCGAATCGCCCCAGGCCGATCCTCCCCGGATGGCGGACATCAACGGCGACGGGGTGATCGACATCGCCGATTCCGAGGCGCTCGCCGAGTTCGCCAAGCAGACCATGGACGATCTCGGCATGTACGGCGGTCTTGGCGTCGCCGCCCGCTACGAAGGGCCCGGCCCCAGCACCGGGTCCCCCTACGTTCACATTGACCTGAGGGGCTGGTATGCCCCTTTCCGTCAGGAATAATCTCAACACGGAATATCGACCATGAAACGACTCCGGCGTATCCTCTTCATCTTCGGTGGCTTGGTGCTGGCCGTGGTGCTTCTCGTCGCCATCGGCCTCGCCTACGTCTACTTCAACCGCAACGAATTGATCCGCACAAACCTCGAGAGCACCCTGAGCTGGGTGCTGGTCAACGAGACCACCGTCGGCAGCGTCAACCTCCAGCCCTTCGCCGGGGAACTCGTCATCGAGGAACTCTTCATCGGAAACCCCGAGGGCTTCGAATCCGTGCATGCCATGCGGTTTGGCAAGATCGAGGTGGCCCTCGACATGGAGACCCTTGGCACCGAGCTGCTCACCATCAACCACATTCGGATCACCGAGCCGGACATCAACTACGACCGGAAGATGCGCGATTCGAACCTGAATCGGCTGGTGGCGAATGCCTCGCGTTTTCAGACCCCCCCCGGCGAGGAGGAGCCCCCACCCGCCGAAGAGCCTGCGCCAGAAGGATCCCAGCAGCAGGTCCTCATCCGCGAGATTTCCGTGATTTCCCCCCGCATTCGCCTGACGATCCCGGTGTTGAATGAAAGCCCGTCGGTCCAGGTGGCCGACATCGTCATGCGGGACGTGGGCGCGGCGGAGGAGGACGAACCGGCGACCCCCGCGGAGGTGCTCCAGCAGTTCTTCAACTTCATCATCCGTGATGGCGTTGGGGCGGCGGTGGAGAAGGCGGGAGTGCCCGTGGGCGAGGTGGCGGGGCTGGCGGCGGACTTGGGGCGCGGGGCCTTTGCCACGGGACGCCAGTTGGGTGAAGGTGCCGTCGGCACCGCTCGCGATGTGGGGGAGGGAGCAGTGGGCGCCGCGAGGGACGTCGGCGGAGCTGCCACCGGGGCCGTTAGGGATGTCGGCGAAGGGACCGTCGGCGCCGCCAGGGATGTCGGTGGGGCGGCCGCCGGAGCCGCGAGGGACGTTGGCGAGGGCGCCGTGGGGGCGGCACAGGACGCCGGCCGCGGAATCGGCCGCGCAGTCGGAGGGCTCTTCGGCCGGAACTCCGATAACGACGAACAGCCAGCGGCAACGCCCGAGCCCACCCCGGAACCCGCCACGGAGTAATTCTTGACGGATCGTTCCTTTCTGCCCAACCGGCTGCCCCGGCCATGGATCCCGGGGCAGCCGGATTGGGTGGACGCCTACCACGCGGCCTGGGCAACCGCCGCCCGGCGTGGCCTCCGCCGGGCGCCAGCATTCGCATCCCGTCGCGCTTCAGTGCTTGACGCCTGCTTTTCTGAAAACTTCTTCCAGTGGGACTCCTGCTTCGTCGCCCTCTGGGCCCGCTATTCCCAGGGCGCCTTCCCCGAACTGACACCAGATCCCCTCAGCAACCTCGACCTGTTCTACGACTCCCAGGACCCGGATGGGGCCATCAGCCGGGAGATACGGCCCAATGGCACCTCCGCTCCCAACCGCACCGCCGCTGGGGACACCCCCGACACGCCGCCCTTCTGGCGCTCCACCGCGTTCTCCAACCCTCCCCTCTTCTCCTGGGCCGAGTGGACCTACTACACGACGACGGGCGACGATTCACGCCTCCCTCGCATCTATCCTCATCTCGTCAAGTACCATGACTGGACGATTGCCGAACGGCGTCGAACCAACGGTGGCTTCTTCAACGACTCCTTCGGCTGCGGGATGGACAATCTGCCGCGCGTCGAGGCCGTCACGTGGGTCGATGCCACCGCGCAGATGGCCCTCGATTGCGAGTGCCTCGCCCAGATGGCACTGTTTCTCGACCGCGAGACGGACGCCCGGGCCTTCTCCGCCCGATACCTCGAGTTGCAGGAATTCCTGAACGAGCGCTGCTGGGACCAGTTCCGCGAGTGCTACGTTGATCTCGATGAGGATGACCTCTGGGCGGGCCCGATGCACGTGGGCGCGTTCTGGCCGCTTGCGGCGGGCGTGGTGCCCCCGGAGCGCGCCCGCCGGATGGCGCTCCATCTCAAGACGCCCCGGGTCTTCGGCCGCAAGCACCTCGTCCCTTCCCTCGCGGCAAACTCGCGGGAGTTTCGGTCCACGGGCGACTACTGGCGCGGGGGGGTCTGGCCTCCCACCACCTACATGGTGATCCGGGGGCTGGCGCGTTCCGGCCTTCGGAGCGAGGCGGTCGACGTTGCCCGCAACCACGTGGATGCGGTGGCAGCGGTCTTCCGGGAAACGGGTACCTTTTGGGAGAATTACGCCCCGGACGCGTTGGCGCCCGGGGAGCCTGCCAAGCCTGATTTCTGTGGCTGGTCGGCGCTGGGGCCCGTTGCGGTGCTGATCGAGACTCTCCTCGGGCTGCGCGTGTCCGGTCAGCTGGAGCGGCTGGAATGGACTCCCGCGCTGGAGGAAGCCCACGGGATCGAGAATCTGCGGGTGGGGCGGGCGACGGTGGACCTGAAGGCGGAGCGGGCCGGGCGGGGATGGCGCGTGACGGTCTCCTCCGATGCGCCGGTGGAGGTGCTGCTCCATGGCGCCGCGGGTACCCATCCCGTTGAATTCGATGGGGCAGGACGGGAAATCGCCACGCTCGAGTAATCAGGCCCCCTCCTTGCCCCTGCTGTCTTCCATGAACGGGCTTGCAAACTATCTCGGCGCGATCTGCCTCATGTTGTTGGTCCTGCAGGGGGCCCCGGCCCAGACATTGGCGCCGCTCGAGGAATCGCTGAAGTACGAGATTGTGGGCCTGGACGACCGCCCGGCTTTGTACGACGCCGTGAGGCTGTCGCTCCAACGCGCCCGGGCAACCCTCGCGGAGCAGACCCACCACGAATGGACCGGGACTCTTGTCGTGGTCTGGGCAGAGGAGGAGCTTTACGAGGAGAAGACGGGCTTTCAGGCGGAAAACACCGCCGCGGCGGCCTCGCCCTCCCAAATGACCATCTGGATCAACGCACGGGCGTGGAGCCGGACGCCGGAATCCGAGCGCCAGCGCACGATGACCCACGAGTGCGCCCATATCCTCCTCGGGAGCCTTCCCGGCGGCCAGAATCTTCCCCTCTGGGCCAACGAGGGGATCGTCATGCACCTCGCCGACCAGTTCAACTGGCGCGACCACACCACATTGCTGACTGCCCACGCCTTCGGCCAGTTGCCGAATCTTGCGGACCTGGAAAGGGGATTTCCCCGCGGTGGCCAGGCGCAAACGCTGGCCTACCGGATGAGCTACTCGGCGGTGGGGGTGGTGGCGGAGAACTACGGCGACCGGCCGGGATCGGTCCGCCGGTTGGTACACCGATTGGCGGACCCGGAGGCGGGGCCGGCTACCGCCCGCGAGTTTTGGGATGAATTCCGCCGCGATGGATGGCAACTGGCCACCGAACACTCCCTCGGGTCGCGCTTCTCCAGCCTGATCATTCTCATGTCCAGCACCGGCGCCATTTTCGCCCTCATTACCATCCTCTTCCTCGTCACCTCCGTGATCGTCCGGAAGCGACGGGCGGAGCAGCGCCGTGCCTGGGAGGAGGAAAAGGAGGCATGGGAGGAATCACTGACCGACGAGGATGTGCAGGACATTTATGGCGATCGCGAGGACCGTTGGTCATCCTGAGCCACCGGGCGATGCCGCACTACGGTCCAAGAGACTGGTCGTGCGACTTTTTTCCTTGAATTCTCCTTACAGCTTCTTCAGGTCATCAAATTAACACTCCCAACTCACTTTCTTTCCCGAAGGAGAATCAGCACCATGCGTCATTCGGTTTTTCTGGCGGGGGCCCTTTTGGCCAGCGCCTCTCTCCTGCCCGCCCAGGGGACTCTGCAAGCCATCAGCATCGGGTCCGGTGCCGGATCCCTCGATCTGGACCTCGCCTATACGACCGGTCATGTGGACGGTGATTCGGGCACCTTCGATCCAGGCGCCAGTGTGCCCGCCGGCACCACCATCTGGAACATCGGCTTCCTGTTCTACGACGGCACGACGGACGTCTGGGCCGACAATGGCTTCCTCGGCCATACCAACCAGATTGCCGACGGCACCGTGAGCAACACCGCCTCCTCCATCACGAATACCGGCATGACCTTTCCCGGCATCACGGGCCTGACCGGAAACCTCCAGATGGAGCTGTCCCAGCCCAACCCCAACCCTCAGAACATCGTTACCTGCACATGGTCGTGGACGTTGATCAACGCCAACCCCGCGGAGCTCCCCCTCAACGTCACCTGGTTCGTCGACATGGATTCCTACGTCGACACCAACGATTTCGTGGACGACGTGGTGGCGTTCAAGAACAGCCTGAGCAATTACACCTTTGGCAACTCCCTGGGCGGCATCGTCATGGGGAATGCGTCCGGTGGTGGCGTCGACCTGAACAGCGGTGTCGTCATGGACGTGTTGGGCGCGGACATCACGGATATGCGTGGTATTTCCTACACGGCGGGCTCGGCCGGTTCCTCGTTCTTCTGGTCGGATTCGGATTCCTACGCGGGCCAGGGACCGGAGAGCACCGGCTTTATTCTCGGTGGCGACTTCGTGATGGACAACGATGTGAATACCGATTTCCTCAGCGACGACGGGCGGGATGCCGGCGGCGCGATCCAGACCGACGTGGTGGTGCCGGCCAGTGGCCAACTGGTTTTCCAGCACGTCATGACGTGGGGCATCGACGAGGTCGCGACCGCAGGGTTTGTTCTCCCGACGTCGGTTGAGGACTGGACTCTCTATTGAGTCTCACCCCTCGGACGCCATGAAGGGATGGTTCCGCTCCCCCCGGCGCTCGTCGGGGGGAGTGGTGTTTGGAGGATCCTTTCAGGAGGCGGCGTCTCCCGGCCTTGATGCCGAACATCGCGTTCCCATTTCAGGGACTGTGTTGGGGGACCTGAGCCGGGGTTACGTTGCCGCGTATCGACCGATCTCGAGCGCGGTCTTCACCATCGCGACGTAGTTTTCGAGCTTGGCGTAGTCGGGCACGGAGTTGCTCGACCCGAGGCAATAGCCGCCGCCGGGGGCGGCGCGCTCGATGCGGTCGCGCACCTGGCGGACGATTTCGGCTTCGTCGGCCCGGGCGAGCGCATCCACCTCGATGTTGCCGCAAAGGCAGAGCCGGTCGCCGACGCGGGCCTTCACCTCGGCGATGTCCATGGCCTTCGGCTCGATCGGGTGCTGGGCCTTCACCCCGGTCGCGATGATGTCGTCGAAGACCTCCCACAGAACGCCGTCGGTGTGGTAAAGCAGGGGGATGCCGCGAGCCTTGGCGAGGGAACCGATGTGCGCGAGACAGGGAAAGAACTTTTCCCGGAGCCAGTCGGGACCCACCATCAGGCCCTGTGTATACGCGATGTCGTCGCTGAACCAGAGCGCGCCCACCCATTCCATGGAGGCCATGGTGTCAAACATGCCGAGGATAAGGCTGCTCACGCGGTCGAAGAGGGCATCGATCAGCTCGGGGTCCTCGTAGATGCCCATGGCGAAATTCTCGAAGCCCATCATCTCCCAGACGGTCGTAAAGATGTCGCCGTACTGGCCGATGATGCCCATGCCGTCGGGAAGGAGGTGGCGGGCCTTCTCGAAATTGGAATAATCGATGTCCTCGGGGCGGGGCCAGGGGTAGGACTCAATGTCCTCCATGGACCGGATGACGCCCTCGTGTTCGGAAGCCCAGGCGCGGTCGGGGGAATCCCCCTTGGTGCGTCCGAGTTCCATGCGAAAGCGGGGCTGAATCTTGACGAAGTCGTAGCCCATGGAGGCCATGAAGGCGATGTCGTCGGCGACGGTGGCGATCGGTCGCCCGAGGAGGGCTTCCTTGATTTTGGGATGGATGCCGAGTTCGATGAGGGGGACGGCGTCGGCCTGGCCGCCATGGAGGGTTGTTGTCAGCCGGGCGAAGTCCGGCCTGCGGAGGTGGGCAAACATGGGGTCTCCGGAGGGGAGTGTGGTGGGCTAGACGGCGATGCCGGCAAGTTGCTTGGCGAGGGAGGGGGCTCCGGACGCATCGGGGGCGTAGCCGTCGGCGCCGATCTCCGTGGCAAAGGCCTGGGTAACGGGGGCGCCACCGACCATGACCTTGTTCTCGAGGCCAGCCTCGCGAAGGGCGTCGATGGTCGTCTTCATCTTCTCCATGGTGACGGTCAGAAGGGCGGAAAGACCGATGAGGGCGTCGGGGTTCTCGCGCGCCTTTTCGACGAAGACGGTTGGCGCGGTGTTTGTCCCAAGGTCAATGACCTCAAACCCGGCCCCTTCGAGCATCATGCCGACAAGGTTCTTGCCGATGTCGTGCATGTCGCCCTCAACGGTGCCGAGGATGACCGTGCCGATGGTCATGGAGGCGCCTTCGGCGAGTTGGGCGCGGAGCAGCTCGAGGCCGCCCTTCATGGCCTTGGCGGACATGAGCATTTCAGGGACAAAGTATTCGCCATCGCTGAACTTCTTGCCGGTCACTTCCATGCCGGCGATGAGGCCCTGCTTGAGGATTTCATCGGCGCCATGTCCCTCCGCGAGGGCCTGCTCCACGAGTTCCTTCACGCCCGGCTGGTCCCGCATGTCCTTGGGATACTTGGCCTTGGCGTCGATATGGCCGCGAATCACACAGTGGGTGATCTGTTCGATGAGGGACATGGGGGAGGAGACCTCGGGAGGAATCGGTGGCTCCGACGGCGCGGAGGAGGAGTTGGCTTTCTCCCCGTATCGGAAACGACCAATCGTTGACTGACAGAGAATGAATGCGTTTGCAAGCTCTTTCCGGACACAAGACGTCCGTAGGCGCGTTTTCCCGGGATTTCTTCGTTGCCATGCCGCGATTGGGTCGCTAGCACTCCGCGCATCCCACAAGGGCTTGGACTTACGTCCCGCCCTCCTGCGGCCGATGAAGAACCCCGCCAGCCGTGCCCTTAAAATTCACGAGAAGTTACGCCGCCGCCAGCGTCCCCACAGCGGCCCGCGGACCGGTGTTGCGCAAATCAAGCGCAAACCCATCACCGATTGGGTGAACGGCAAAGCGTTCTCGATCGTTCACAAGAACAATCTCGTTTACAATACCTGCTGGGAGGATCCCCGTCTCGATCTCGAGGCGCTGGAGCTGACGCCCAACGATACGGTCGCCATGATCACCTCGGCGGGATGCAACGCGCTTGATTACGCGATCGAGGGCCCCCGGCGCATCCATGCGATTGACATGAACCCGCGCCAAAACGCGGTGCTCGAGATGAAGATCGCCGGAATCCGCGAACTGGAGTACGAGCGCTTCTTCGAGATGTTCGGCCGCGGGCGCCTCGCGGACTTCGACCAGGTCTACCGCCGCCAGCTCCGCCGTCACCTCTCTCCCTGGGCCCGCCGCTACTGGGATCGCCATTCCAAGTTCTTCACGGGCCGCAAGTCCTTCTACTTCTGCGGCTCCTCGGGTACCGTGGCCCGCTTCTGCAATTACTACATCGACAAGGTGGCCAAGATCCGCGAGGACGTGGACCTGTTGCTGGAGGCGAAGACCCTCGAGGAACAGAAGGTCATCTACGATCGGTCCCTGCGCATCGCCTTCTGGACGAAGTTCATGAAGCGATTTGTTGGGAGCGGCACCACGCTGTCGATGCTGGGGGTGCCTCGCCAGCAGCGCCAGCAGGTGGAGCTCCACTTCGGCGGCGGAATCGCCGGCTTTATCGAGGATTCCATCGAGACCGTCTTCACCCGACTTCCGCTGCACGACAACTACTTCTGGCGGGTGTACCTCAAGGGCGCCTACTCGGAGAGCTGCTGCCCGCGCTACCTCTCGCGCGAGGGCTTCGAGAAGCTGCAGGGCGGCGCCGTCGACTGTATAGACATTCACACGAATACGATCGAGGGGTTCCTCCGCTCGACCGACGAGCCCGTATCGCGGTTTATCCTCCTGGACCACATGGACTGGTTGAGCACGTTCAAGTACGGTGCGCTGGTTTCGGAATGGCAGGCGATCGTGGACCGGGCCGCGCCGAAATCGCGGGTGCTGTTTCGCAGCGGCGGGCTCAAGGTCGAGTTCGTGGACCCGATCGAGGTGAAGGTAAACGGTACACGCACGCGTCTCGGCGAGATGCTTTCCTACCAGAAGGAAAAAGCGGAGCGCCTCCACGCGGTCGACCGGGTGCATACCTACGGCAGCTTCTACATCGCGGACCTGGCGCCGGCGGGATGAGCCTGCTGTCCGACGCCCGCATCCTCTATCATCTTGTCTTTCATCGCGCCGGTGGCGAGGACCACCAGCAGCGGCTCGAGAACTTCTATTCGGGCCAGGCTTCGGGGTATGATGACTTCCGGCGGCGGCTGCTGAAGGGGCGCGAAGCGTTGTACCGCTCGATCCCCGTGCCCGACGGGGGTGTGTGGCTCGACATGGGGGGCGGGACTGGGGCGAATCTCGAGGCAGTCGCGGACCGTATCCCGAGGTTGTCGAAGGTGTATGTTGTGGACCTGTCGACGTCGCTGCTGGAGGTGGCGCGGGCACGCATCGCCCGCGAGGGCTGGACGAACGTCGAGGCCGTCGAGGCCGACGTCACGACCTTCCGGCCCCCGGAGCAGCGTATAGACGTGGTCACCTTTTCTTACTCGCTGACGATGATCCCGGACTGGTTTGCAGCGGTGGATCACGCGGCGGACCTGCTCGCCCCCGGTGGGCACATCGGCGTGGTGGACTTCTTCGTGTCGCGCAAGTATCCCGGCGAGGGGCTGCGACGCCACGGATGGTTTACGCGGCACTTGTGGCCGACCTGGTTCGCGAGCGACAACGTGTTCCTGTCGCCGGACCACGTGCCTTACCTGCAGCGGCGGTTCGAGACGGCGAGGCTCGCTCAACGGCGCGGCGCGGTGCCGTACATGATGGGGCTGACGGTGCCCTATTATCAGTTCCTGGGTCGCAAGCGGTAGAAGAACACGGGCCATCCCTGGTAGTTGTCAAAGACGTCGTAGGCGCGGATTTCCTCGATCCCGGCGTAGTGGTCGTTGAGGGCCTTCCAGCGGAGGCCGCCCTCGCCGGCGGTGGCGGTCTGGTGCTGGTCGAGGTGGTCGCGCGAACGGACGTCGCTTTCAGTGACGAGATAGCGGGGTTCCCAGAGGTCGAGGCGTTCGTCGAGCGGCGAGGGAGCAAAGCGGTCGTTGACGGGTATGAGATCGGTATAGAGGGCGAAGGTGGTGGAGAAGTGGCCGAGGAGGATCGGGGGGGCGTCGGGGTCCGCGGCGATGGTGGCCTCCACGTCGCGGGCCATCTCGGCAAAGGAGTAGCTGATGTTGGCCTGGTAGGAGGCGAGGTCGCGGAGGCTCCGGCCGAGGGAGAGGACCAGCGCGCCTGTATAGACAATTACGAGCGTGTGGCGCAGCCAAGGGGGGCGGGCATCGGTGAGGAGGTACTTCAGGCCGAGGGCAATTAGCGTCCCCGCGGGGAGATACAGCGGCGCCCAGTAGCGCGGACGGAAGTTCACGTAGAAGCTGAACATGGCAATATAGACGGCCAGCCAGGCGATGGCAAAGAGAACGAGGGGGCTGCGGCGGAAGCCGGGGGAAAAGAGGAGGAGGAGGGGCACGGCCACGATGACGACCCGGTACATGACCTTGTCGATGAGAAGCATGTGGTCGATCATGTGGAGGGCGAAGTCGGCGACGACGGCGAGGTCCATCTTGGCGTTCATGCCGACATTGAGAGTGAGGAAGTAGCGGTAGTCCTCGGCGTAGGGGAGGGCGAGGAGAAGGGTGTGGAGGAGGACGACGGCGGCGGCGCCGGCGGCGAGGGCGAGGGGAACAAGCCAGCGGTCGCGGCCGGAGCGCCAGTGGACCCAGAGGGCGGCGGCGCCCAGAAGGGGGACGGCGAAGAGGGCGCTGGTCTTGGTATAGAAGGCGAGGGCCCAGGCGACTCCGGCGAGGACGGCGTAGAGGCGCGGGCGGCGGTCTCCGGAAAGCACCAGCAGGTAGAACGCGAGGAGGACGAAGAAGCCCATGGGAATCTCGCCGAGGGCGATACGGCTGTATTGATAGAAGAAGAAGTTGGAAACGGGCCAGGCGACGGCGAGGAGGGCGGTCCAGGGGTCCTCGAAGCGCCGGACAAGAAGGAAGAGGAGGACGAGGGAGCCGGCCATGCAGAGGATGATGGTGGTCCGGGCGGCGATGATATTCACGCCGAGAAGGGCGAAGGTGCCTACGTGGAGGATCTGGAGGACGGGGAGGTTGACGGCGAAGTTGAGCTCGCCGGGCCGGTACCACTGGCCGGTCTGATAGAGGGCGATGGCGTTGTTGGCGTACCATCCCTCGTCGGTGTAGAGGACGCCGTCGCGGGTGTACTTCTTGTCGCTGATGAAGTCGGCGCCGAGATGGACGAAGCGAAAGGCAAAGAGCAGGAGAACGAGGCCGAGGGCCGTAGCGAAGACCCAGCGTTCGCGGTTCCAGCGGGGGCTTTCGGCGGGCTCCTGGCTCATGTGACGGGGGGCTGGTTGCCTTTTCTTGACGCTGTCTGGCGGGGTCACTTCGATCAAAAGCGTTCCCGTTCGAGTCTATCCCGACCCATTTCTGTCTCCAGGAGCCCTCGCCCATGAGTTACACGCTCACCGTCGTCATCCCTGTCTTCAACGAGCGCGAGACCCTCGAGGCGATCATTGATGCCACCCGGTCCGTCGCGTTGCCGAACGACGGCAAGATGGAAATCATCGTCGTGGACGACGGGAGCACGGACGGGACGCGGGACCTGTATCCGCTCGTGAAGGACAAGGTGGAGAAGGTGGTTCTTCATAAGCGGAACAAGGGGAAGGGGGCGGCGATCCGGACCGGGTTCCAGGAGGCGACGGGGGATTTCGTGATCGTGCAGGACGCAGACCTCGAGTATGATCCAAAGGAGTTTCCGATTCTGTTGGGCCCGTTGCTGAGCGGCAAGGCGGACGTGGTTTACGGCTCGCGGTTTCTCGGCGGGTCGGAGCGGCGCGTGCTGTACTTCTGGCACCGGCTGGGGAACGGCTTCCTGACGGCCCTTTCCAACATGTTCACGGACCTGAATTTGACGGACATGGAGACATGCTACAAGGTTTTCCGGCGGTCGGTGATTCAGGGCATCCGGATCGAGGAAGATCGGTTCGGGTTTGAACCGGAGATCACGGCGAAGCTGGCAAAGAAGAAGGTGCGCTTCTACGAGGTGGGCATCAGCTACCACGGGCGCACGTACGAGGAAGGGAAGAAGATCGGGATGAAGGACGGCTTCCGGGCGCTGTTCTGCATCCTGCGCTACTCGATGTTCCGCTAGGGGGGCGTGCGGCGCCCCTCCCCGAGGCCACGCCCTCGCTGTCACGCCGCCTGCGGGGGCAGGCGGACGTGCCAGCGCTGCGCCTCGGGGCGCCGCGGCGTTAGCGGAGGGGTCCGGGGGGGGCGGTTTTCTGCTTCAGGTCGGCGATGACGTTGGCGAGGGGGAGGTCCTCGTCGAAGTGGGCCAGGCCGCGCTCGGCGAGGTCGAGGGCCTCCCGATAGTTGTCGCGTTCGCGTTCCATGAAGACCGCCATGCGGACCACGCCGCGGGCGTCGTCCTCGACGTAGTCCGTCCACCAGGGGATGTTTTCGACGTCCATGCCCTGGGGACGCTGTTCGAAGACGAGTTCGGCGCCTTTGCGGAAGGCCTCCATGGCGAGTTCCTCGTGGACGGCGGCCTCCGTGAGGCCCGTGACGGTGCCTGCCTCGCGGAGACGGAGGGCCTTCTGGCGGTGGAGGCGCCCGTGCATGAGGTAGATCTGAAACGCGTCGGGGTTATTCTTGATCCCTTCCTCGGTGAACTTGATGCCCTCGTCGATGTTGTGGTTTTTGAGCCACCAGCCACCGAGGAGGTAGGCGCGGACGTAGTGGGGGTCGCTGATGGTCATGAGGCGGTACCAGGGGAGGAGCTCGGACCCGTCGGAGTGGATGTGGGGCTCCTCGGGATCGCGCCAGGGCTTCACTTCGCGTTCGAGATAACCGACAAAGCCGCGGAAGTCGTTTTCGTTGTCGCGGATAAGGGTGGGGGTGCCGCGGTGGTCGCCGGCGGTATCCTCGGCGGAGACAATATGAGCGGCATAGCCCACGCCGTTGTGGAGGTAGCGCTCGGTCTTGATGAACATGATGTCACTGGCGGAGGTGCGGAGCTCGCCAAGGACGCGGGAGATGGCGGAGGTGTTGCGTTCGCGGCTGGCGACCTCGTCCTTGCTGTAGCCTCCCCGGTAGCGATTGGGGTCGATGCCGTAAAATAGCGCCGGGACAAAGAGGAAGAGCGTGCCGCAGAGGATCAGGCCGGTGAGGGCAAGACGGTTGCGTGTGATCATGGGAGGCTCCGCTTAGAGGGGCTTGCGTTCGAACAGGAGGGCGCCGGCGGAGAGGGCCAGGCCCGTATAGATGGCGGCGTAGGCGATGAGGGCGAGGAACTCGCCCGGGGCGAGGGCCTCGATACCGTCGGTATAGCGGGTGATGATATTGAGGTGGGAGAAGTTGGGGAGATAGTGGAGGGTCCATTCGACCAGGCGGGCAAAGCCACCGTCGCCAACGAGGCGGGTGCCGAGGCCCACCACCGTGTCCGTGCCCGCGACCAGCATCGCGAGGACGAGGAGGTTTACGGGAACCGGCAGCAGGAGCGAGAGAGTGAGCGCGAGGGAGGTGACAGCGAGGACGGCGAGAATCGCGAGGGTAAGGGTCTGGGCGAGAAGGGCGGGACTGGTTTGCGAGAGACGGGGAGCCACACCATAGGCGAGGGCGGTCAGGACCGCGAGGGTGACCACCCCAATGGTGGCGCTGGCGGCCCACTTGCCAAGGAAGTAGGACCCGCGGGCGAGGGGCTTGCCGAGGAGCGGGTAAAGGGTGCGCTGCTCGAGCTCCGTGGGAATCTGGCGGGCGGCGGTCAGGCCGCTGAGCAGGAGCGCCGCATAGAAGGCGAGGACCATCCCGAGGTTCAGCACGGCGGCCGAGACGGATTCGCTCTCGACCCCGACCAGGCGGACGATCAACGCGCCCATGACATAGAGCATCATGAGAATCGACAGGACATAGAGTTCCTTGCGGCGGAGGACCTCGATAAAGACGCCGCGAGCAACGAGACCAATGGCGCGCCAGGCGGGGATGGGCGAGGTTGGGGCGGTGGTCATAGCGCGCGCCTCCGGAACAGGATCAGGGCCGCGACGAAAAACAAGCCTGCCCAGAAGAGCCCGTAGGCCGTCAGTATGGCCATCGGCTGGAGCCCGATGGGGCCCCACATCTCCCCCGCGTGCACCGTCTTCTCCGACAGGTCGAACAGGGCCAGCTGGGGGATTGCGTAGTTGGCCACCTGCATCGCGAACTGGCCCGGGCGCGACGCGAAGTCGTACAGGTTGCTGATGATCGACATGATCGTCGAACTGATGAGGTAGAACAGCGTGCCGATCGTGATCGCCGCGTCGAGGTTCATGACCATCGACAGCCAGAAGCTGAGCGTCGCCAGGATCAGCATCATGAACATCTGGAGGTAGATATACTGAAAGAAGATCCCCCAGGGGATGGACTGGCCGAGGTAAAGGGATCCGGCGATATAGACACCCATGAACAGGGCGAAGCAGAAGGCGGCGGCGAGCATGACGCCGAGGAGCTTGCCGCCGAGGAAGGTCAGGCGACTGATTGGCTTGGCGAGGAGCGGGTAGATGGTGCGATGCTGGAACTCGCGGGGGAGCTGGCGGGAGGCCAGCACGATCACCGTCAGCGCCGTGGCGGGACTCATGATCTTGAGCGCCACCTCGCGGTAGAACTTGTACAGATCGTCGAGATTGAAGAAGTCCACGGTCATCACTGCCCCGATGATCAGGACGGTGATCATGACGATGGCGTAGATTTCCCGGCGGCGGACCGCCTCGATCAGGACCGACCAGGCGATGAGCCAGGTCGCACGGAGGTGAGTCATTCGAATGCCTCCGACGGGTTGCGGGGCTCAGGAATCGCGGGCCCCGCCCCCCCCGCTGGTGGTCTCGGTTTCCTGCCCGGAATTGTCGGCGTCGTTCTCATGGTCGTGATCTCGCGTTTCGCCCATGTCATGGCGCTCGTGGTCGCTTTCCATCACGAGATGCACCACGTCGTGGAGGCGCGAGACAAACCGTTCAAAGCCGCCGCGGGAAAAGGTGATCTCGTTGCCGATAAAGCCCATGTCAAGAAGGTGCTCCTCGGTGAGGATTTCGGCGAACTGGTCGCTGACCTTCACGTAGATCTGGTCGCCCTGTTCGAGGATCTGAATATCGGAATCGGGGTCGGCGCCGAAGACGATGTCGTGTTCCTCGGCGATGTGGAGGAGTTCGCCGTGGCGGAGGGGATCGAAGTCGGCCTGGGGGGCGCCGGCGGGCTGGGTGGTGGGTGCGGAAGTACCATTTGCCTCCGTTTCCTGCTCGGGGGCGGGGCCGCACCCGGCGACGACGAGTGTTCCAGCAAGCAACAGGGGAAGGATGAAAACTGGCCGGATCTGAGCCATGGTGGCAACCTCCTCAATGGTGGAGAGGGAAGGGTGCAGGAGAAGGGCCAAGGGCTTGTTGTTGAGGCGTGAACTTGACGTAAGGGTGACGGTGTGTATCATGTCCCCCTAAATTTAGTTCATGGTACAAATAGGGGTTGCGTGGGAGTGGGATTCTGCCGCAATCCCAACGCGCCGCCGGGCAGGAGGGAGCCGCCTGCCGGCCCGCCTGGCGAATTCCCCCCTCGGAGGATCCCGAGCGATGTCCCTTCGTCTTCTTCTTGTGGTGCTCCTGTTTGCGCTGCTGCCGGCGGGCAGCCGGGCAGCCTATCAGGGCGAGTATCCTTACTCGATCGTCGCGAGCACCGGCATGGTTGCCGACGTTGTGATGCAGGTGGCCGGCGAACGCGCCGACGTGACAACGATCATCTCGGCGGGGCTCGATCCCCACCTGTACAAGCCGAGCCGCAGTGACGTCATGAACATGTCGCGTGCGGATCTGATCTTCTACAACGGGCTGCTGCTGGAAGGACAGATGGGCGATGTGTTCGTGCGGATGGCTCGCCAGCGGCCGGTCTATGCGGTCACGGAACTGCTCGACGAGTCCACTCTGCTCCAGGACGGGGAATACAACGACCCGCATGTCTGGATGAACGTTCGCAAGTGGATGCTGGCGACGGAGGTGGTGCGGGATGCGTTGATCGCCTTCGACCCGGAAAACGCCGAGGAATACCGGGCGAACGCGGCAGACTACCGGGCCGAACTGGAGCAGCTCCATGCCTATGTCGAGCGGGTGCTCGGATCAATTCCCGAGGAAAAGCGGGTGCTGATCACCGCCCACGATGCGTTCAACTATCTGGGCGCGGAATATGGCCTTGAAGTGATGGGCATCCAGGGGCTTTCGACCGAATCGGAGGCGGGCCTCCAGGACATCAACCAGCTGGTGGATCTGATCGTCGAGCGCGGCATCGGGGCTGTCTTTATCGAGACGACGATCAACGACAAGAATGTGCGGGCGTTGATCGAGGGGGCGGCCTCGCGGGGCCACACGGTCACCATCGGCGGGGAGCTCTTCTCGGATGCCATGGGCAGCCAGGGAACCTACGAGGGGACCTACATCGGCATGATCGACCACAACGCGACGGTGATCGCCCGGGCGCTGGGCGGCGAGGCCCCGCCCCGCGGCATGAACAACAAGCTCGCGGTGGAGAACGGAATCTGAATCCGAACCCGAAGGAGTCCGCTACATGGCTGTGGCCGAGTTGATCAACCGGACGGAGGAAACTAAAACGACACCCCATCGCGCACACAGCAACGGCAGAAGGATGGCGGCGGATCACTCCGCCGCCTCGCCCCTTTCCATCCACGACATGACGGTGGCGTATCACCGTCGGCCGGTTCTCTGGGATGTGGACCTGGACCTGCCGGATCGTCAGTTGATTGCCCTGGTGGGGCCAAACGGGGCGGGCAAGAGCACGATGCTCAAGGCTGCGCTCGAACTCGTGCCCCGGGCCTCCGGTGACGTGCGTGTTTACGGCAAACCTTACGGACGCCAGCGCCATCTGGTGGCGTACGTGCCCCAGCGGGAATCGGTCGACTGGGACTTCCCGGTGACCGCACTGGATGTGGTGACGATGGGGCGCTACCGCCAGGCGGGATGGTTCTGGCCGGTGGGGCGCGCACATCGCGATGCTGCCCGGGATGCCCTCGCCAAGGTGGGTCTGGAGGGGTTTGCGAACCGCCAGATCAATCAGCTTTCCGGCGGCCAGCAGCAGCGCGTGTTCCTCGCGCGGGCCCTCGCCCAGGACGCCCGCCTGTACCTGATGGACGAGCCCTTCTCGGGCGTGGATGCCGCCACGGAACGGGCGATCGTCACCCTCCTGCACGAACTGCGCGAGCAGGGAAAGACCGTCCTCGTCGTCCATCACGACCTCCAGACGGTTCCCCAGTACTTCAACTACGTCGTCATGCTGAACATGCGCGTGGTGGCCCACGGGCCGGTGGACGAGGTCTTCACTGAGGAGAACCTTCGGAAGACCTACGGCGGCAAGCTGACGCTGCTGACGGCGGCGGCGGAGGCGTTCGCGAAACGTTGAGAACGGCGCCGGCCATCCGCAGTTCGCTCACGTCGCTTCTTGCCGGCCTCCTCGGTCTGGTGGGCCTTCCGCTTACCGCATGGGCCGACGTGGCCGGAGGGGGCGAAAGCTTCCTCCCGGATTCGGCGCGGGTCTTCCGCGTCCTCCTGCTCCAGGACTACAACACCCAGGTGGTGCTGGCGGCGACGACGATTCTCGGGGTCGCCTCGGGATTCGTCGGCACCCTGCTGCTGCTGCGCAAGCGGGCGCTGCTGAGCGACACGGTCAGCCACGCGACCCTGCCGGGGATCGCCCTTGGGTTCATCCTGCTCGTCTCGCTCGGGTTTGAAGGAAAGGACTTCTTTGCCCTGATTCTGGGGGCGCTGGCAACCGGCGCCCTCAGCGTGTTGTGTGTGCAGGCGATCCGGGCAGGCACACGGCTGAAGGACGACGCGGCACTCGCCATCGTGTTGAGCGGCTTCTTTGCGCTGGGGCTGGTGTTCCTGGGGTTCGCGACGCGGCTGGAGGGAGGGAGCGCGGCAGGCCTGACCGGGTATATCTACGGCAAAACCGCCTCGATGATCCTGCGCGACATGCAGTTGATCGGCGCGGTGGCGCTGGTGTGCGCGGCGGTCTGCGGGCTGCTGCTGAAGGAGTTCACCATTCTTTGCTTCGATGCGGAATTCGCCGCGTCACAGGGATGGCCGGTCTACTGGCTGGACCTGTTGCTGATGACGCTGATTGTGGTGGTGACGGTGATCGGAATCCAGTCGGTCGGCCTGATCCTGGTGGTGGCGATGCTGGTGATTCCGGCGGCGGCGGCGCGTTTCTGGACCGACGAGCTCGGGCCGATGATGCTGATTGCGGGGGGGATTGGCGGCGCGAGCGGCTTCGTTGGAACCTTGTTGAGCGCGCTTTTCCGCGACATGCCGGCGGGGGCGATCATCGTGCTATCGGCGACCGCCCTGTTCGTCGTGAGTCTTTTTCTTGGTACGCGGCGTGGGGCGCTGCTGCGCTGGTGGGGCCAGCTAAGGCTGACCAGGCGCGTGCAGCGGCAGCACCTTCTGCGGGCGGCCCTGGAGTTCGAGGAGACGCACGGCCGCCGGGCCTTTGGGTCCGAGGACCTGATGGCCTACCGGTCCTGGAAAGGGGCCGTGCTCCGGCGCATCCTCGGCCGGGCGACCCGGCGGGGTGATGTCCAGCGCCAGCCCGATGGCACCTTCACCCTTTCGGAGGAGGGGCGGCGCGACGCCGTGCGCTTTGTCCGCAACCACCGCCTCTGGGAGACCTATCTGATCGCCTTCGCCGATGTGGCGCCAAACCACGTGGACCGCGACGCGGATGCGATCGAGCATGTGCTCGACCCCGACATGATCCAGCACTTGGAGGGAATCGTGGAGGGCGAGGACAAGGCACGTCCGTTTCCGGCGAGCCCCCACCGCCTCGCCGACGAGGGAGCGGCGCCCGCATGATCTGGACGATGTTCGATACGTGGATCGTGCTGGCGGGGGCGCTGCCGGCGATGGCGTGCGCGCTCCTGGGATGCTTTCTGGTGCTCCGGCGGATGTCGATGATGGGCGATGCGATCAGCCACACGGTGCTGCCCGGGATCGCCGTGGGGTTCATGATCACGGGAGCGCGGACCGACTGGCCGATGTTCCTTGGGGCCTGCCTTGCGGGAGTGGTGACGGTGGTGCTGATCCAGTTCGTCCGCCGACTCGGTCAGGTGGAGGAGGGCGCCGCGATGGGTGTCATCTTCACCGCCTTGTTCGCGGTCGGATTGATCCTCATCCGGTGGGTGGCCGACCGCCACCGGGTGGACCTGGACCCGGACTGCGTCCTGTATGGCCAGGTGGAACTGACGCCCCTCTACACGGTGACCTTGTGGGGTTTCGAGGTGCCAAAGGCGGTGTTCGTGGGGGCACTGTTCCTCGCGATCAATCTCCTCTTTGTGGGGATGTTCTATAAAGAGCTTAAAATTGTCAGCTTTGATCCGGACTTCGCGACCACTCAGGGCTTTTCGTCTCAAGCGCTTCACTATATTCTCATGGTGTTGATTGCGGCGACGGTGGTGGCGGCCTTCGAGGCGGTCGGAAGCATCCTGGTCATTGCCATGCTGGTGATCCCGGGGGCGGCCGCCTACCTGCTGACGGATCGACTGCCGGTGATGCTGGTGCTGAGCGTGCTGATCGCCGGGTTTGGAGCGTTCCTCGGCCACGCGGCCTCCATCGCGATCCCCCACGTGTTCAACGTCCCGGAAACGTATTCGGCGGGCCTGATGGGGGTGGCCGTGTTGGGCCTTTTCGTGGTCGCGATGGCGTTCTCGCCGAAGTACGGGGTCCTCGCCCGGCTGGTTGCCCGGCTGCGGCTAAGTCTCAAGATTACAAGGGACGACGTGCTCGGTCTCTTGTACCGGCATGACGAGTTGGACCCCGGTGATGCGTTGCGCATGACCCCGCACCGGATCCGCGAGGCGCTCGATCGTGGATGGCTCACGGGCCTCGCGTTGCGCCGGCTTCAAGCGGCGGGAATGGTCGCCCGGCACGGGGATCAGTTTGAACTGACCGTGCCGGGGCGGGAACAGGCCCGCGAGGTGGTCCGCTCCCATCGCCTTTGGGAGTCCTATCTGGTCGAACGGTTGGGGTTGAAGGCGGACCACGTCCACGCGCCGGCGGAGCGGTTGGAACACATCACCGACAGGACCATGCGCGAGCGCCTTGCGGAGGTCGTCCAGGACCCGAGACACGATCCGCATGCTCGGGATATTCCCCCGGAGTAAGGACTGCCTTGACTGGGACCCGGCGTCTCTCACTCTGAATTCACTTCAGCGAAGTTACCATCATTCTACCCCTCGCCACCGAGGCCCCGCTCCGGAGACCCCACCCAGCCATGCGGTTCCTCTTCATCAACCAGTATTATGCGCCGGATTACGCGGCGACCGCCCAGTTCCTCGCGGACATGTGCGAAAGCCTCGCGGCCATGGGCCACGACGTCCATGTGCTGGCCAGCCGCTCCGTGTATGACGGACGGGATCTGGAACTGCCGGCGTACGAGAGGCGCAACGGCGTCCACGTTCACCGGATCGACATCGCGAGCGGCGAGCGGGCCCGCTTTCGCGACCGGATGAAGGGGTACCTTTCGTTCTATTTGAACTCGTTTCTGGCCGTGCACCGGGTGCCGCGGGCGGATGTGGTGGTGGCGCTGACCACGCCGCCGCTGATTGGCCTTCTTGGGGCGTACCTGCGCGTGGTGCGTCGGTCGCGCCTCGTGCTTTGGACGATGGATGTGTACCCGGAGATTGCCGTCCGCGCCGGGGTGCTTCCCCGAATCGGCATCCTCACGGCGCTCTGGTCCCTTCTGGCCTCCGTCTGCCACCGGCTGGCGAACCGGGTTGTGGTCCTCGGCGGCGACATGGCGGACGAACTGCGCCGAAAGGGAGTGCCCCAGTCCAAGATCGACGTGGTCACCTGTTGGGCAAATGCGGACGAGGTTTTTCCCGTGGCCGAGGAGCGGAACGACTTCCGCCGGACGCACTTTCCAGGTGACGATTTCGTCCTCATGTACTCGGGCAACATGGGCAGCTGCCATGAGTTCCGGACGCTGGCGGGGGCGCTCAAAAGCCTTCGGGGGAAGGGCGGGTCGTTCTTCCGGACGGCTCTGGTGGGCGGCGGCAAGGGGCGCCACTACCTCGAGGAGCAACTCACCAGTCCCGAGGACCGGGCGACCTTCCTGCCCTACCAGGAGCGCGAGGCGCTTTGCGAGTCCCTCTCGGCGGCGGACGCCCACCTGATTTCCCTCCAGCCGAAGTACGACGGCCTGCTGGTTCCGAGCAAGTTGTACGCGATCATGGCGGTGGCGCGGCCGGTGTTGTTTGTCGGTTCGCGGCGCAACCACATCGCCCGGGTGATCGAGGAGGCCGGATGCGGCATCGTGGTGACTCCGGGAGACGAGGCGGGGCTGCTCGCGGCGGTCCGGCGTCTGGCGGAAGACCGGAACCAGGCCCGGGCGATGGGCGACCGGGGCCGCGAGTACTTCCAGCGTCACTTTGATCGCGATCCGGTCTGCCACGAGTTCGCACTGCTGCTCGAGCGGGAGGCGTCGGCCCCTGGGCTGCGGGGTCGCCGGCGTCTTTCCCACGCCGCACGGGTCTTCGATCCGGAGACCGGCACACGGCTCGACACGGAGCCCCTTCGCGGCACCTATTGACGTTCCCGGGCGTGGCGGTCGCCGCCCGGTAATCCCCATGTGGGGGCGTCGTCGCGGTGCCGGAGATCCTGACACGCGTTGTTCTTCTTGGGGCGGCGGCCTGCCTGCTGCTGTGGGCTTTTGCCTTCCATTCGGATGTTTCGCGGGAGTCCCGCTGGCAGGCGAGACTCGCGGAGCGGGGACCGGCGGCGGTGGCCGAAGCGGATCCGGAGGGCCTCCCGGGGCGACTGTATGTACGCCTGCGGATGGCGGAGTTTGCCGTCCGCGAGGTGTTTCCGCCCAACCGGACGGCGGCGCTGGCGGTGCTCGAGCCGGGGCTTCGCTTCCTCCCCTTCGACGCGCGCCTCTGGACAATGACGGCGCGGCTCCGGCTGGCCTCCGGTGAGGATGAAGGTGCCCGCGCGGCCCTCGCCTTCGCCTCCGGACTCAACCCGCGCTTCCCCGCCGGACGACTGAACATGATTCCGCTTTGGCGGCTGCTCGGCGAGGAGGAGCGGGCGCTCCGCCTCGCCCAGGATGTGGCAGCGCTCGATGATCGCGGGCGGACGGAGGCGGCGCTGGCCCTCGCAAGCAGCGGCTTCGACGACCCCGAGATATACAGACTGTTGGGTGGCGAGGACTGGCCCGCGGCGACTGTCTCTCGGTTTCTCCGCACCATGCCGGTGGCGGATGGCGGCAAAAGGCTCCTTCTTGCGCGGGCGATCGAGCCACGGCTCGGGGACGAGCCCACCCTCAGGCCGGTGCTCGTCGATTACTTGCTCGAGGGGGATCAGGTGGCGGAGGCGCTGCGGCTTTGGGCCGGGTCCAGAGATCCGGTTGCCTTCCACGCCGGCCCCGGATGGCCCCGGGAAAACCCACTGGGGCGCGAGACCGGGTCGCTTGGCTTTCAGAACCCGGTGCAGCGACCGGGCGTCCACGTCATCTGGCGTGATGGGGCGGCGGAGATGCGATTCCGGCCTATGTTGATGAGTAGCCCCACCTGGCATCGTTGGCGGTTGTATCGGCTGCCGGCGCTGCCGGAGGCGGGTGGGGTGCGCGTGGAGATGGAGGTGTCGACCGACCGGCCCCGGTCGTCCCGCGTCGCGCTTGTGGTGCGTGGGCGCGATCGCGAGTTCCCAAGCGAGGAGTATGACCGGGAGAAGGGGGGACGGCAGCTGCTGGCGGTCGACGTACCACAAGTGGAATCGCCCCAGGTGCTCGATGTGATCCTCCTGCGCGAGCCGGTCCGCGACGAAGCGGCGGGGGCGATCGCCGTGACGGTGCACGACCTGAGGATGGAGGCGCCGGGGACATGATTGCGCGGGGGGGATTCGTCCGTGCGGCGCGCCTCGCGGTGGGGGGGCTGCTGGCGTTGGTCTTTCTTGGCGGAATGGTGACCCGGGGGTACGCGGGGGCGGCGACGGATCAGTTGTGGGCGGCGATGGCGGTGGTGCTGGCGGGGGGCGTGTCACTTGTCGTGTGGGCCACCATGCCGGAGGCACGTCCCGCCCGCCGGGCGCCGCGGGTGTTTCTTGCGACTCTTGGAGCCATCACGGCCTGGGCTTTCGCCGCCTTGGCGTGGTTACCGACGGGGTTGGTGGAGTCGCTGACGCCGTGGGGCAAGGCGCTGGAGGCGGCGCGGGGATCGGGATTTGCCGTCCCCGAATGGCTGCCGATCAGCACGGCACCGGAGCGCACCTGGCTGGCGGCGAGCCAATGGGCGGTCGCCTTCGGCTTCGCGGCGGGGGCGGTGTTCGCGGCGGAGGAGCGTGTCGTCGCCCGATGGTTGGTGGGTCTTGTCGCCGGGTTGACGGTGGTGGAGGGAGTCCTGGGACTGCTGGCCTTTGGGCTCGGCGGCGCCCCCCGGGCGAGCGGGGTCCTTTATAATCCGAATCACCACGCGGCGGCGGTCGTGATGGGGTTTCCGTTGGTGGCAGCGTTGGGGCTAAGACTTCACCGGCCGTCGGCGGGCCGTTCGGCGGCTGGACGGGACCGCGAGCGGCTCGTGGCGTTGGTGCTGACGGCGGTGCTGATGGGGTGGGTGGCGTCGTTCTCGCGTGCGTCGCTGGCCACCGGCTTGCCCGTGCTCCTGCTTTGGATGGCTTGGGAGGCGCGGGTGGCGGCGAGGCGCGGCCGGGGGCGGTTGCCCATGAGGACGGTGGGAGCGGTTCCCTTGGTCGTGTTGGCGGTGGTTGGGGCGGAAGGGTGGCGGGCGCGGTCGCAGATCGAGGGGGACCTGCCCGGGCGGACGGCGATCTGGGCGGCAACATGGTACGGCTTTCTCGAGGCGCCGCTCACCGGCCTCGGCGCGGGAGGAGCGGAGTACGCCATCAATCGCCACACCACGGGCATCGCCCTGCGCTCCGTCCCGATCTATACACACAATGACTGGCTCCAGTTTCTGGCGGATCAGGGAATCGTGGGGGCGCTGCTGCTGGTCGCCGGGGCTGGGGCGACGGTCGGGGTGTGGTGGCGGGAATCCGGGGGTGCGGCGCACCTGGCGGTGAGGAGGGCGGCGGCGCTCGAACGGGCCGCCGCCGCCGGACTGGTTGCCGCCGCCCTCCATGCCTTCTTCGAATTCCACCTGCGGATCCCCCTGGTGGCCTTCGAGGCGTTGACGCTTATCGCCTTGCTTTCCACCGGGGCGCTTCCCACGTTGGCACTTCGACCCCCGGAGAGCGCCCGCGAACAAAGTTGATGTCCGAGAGAACTCCCTCTTTCCCGGCGATTGCCCGCGAGGCCCAAGGCCCCTCCGGCCTCCGTCACGTCCTCCGACCCCTCAAGGACGATCGGCCCGACGATGGGTTGATTGTCCGCATCCTTTGGAACCGGCGATACCTGATCGGGTTCTGCGTGATGGCGATGGGGCTGCTGGCGCTGGTGCACCTGCGCTATGCCGAGCGGCTATACACGTCGACGGCGCTCCTGAAATACGAGCCGGGTGGGCGCGAGATCGTCGACTTTGGTGGCGAGCGGTCGACGATCCTCTACCAGCGCGACGAAATCAAGACGGCGGTGGAATTGATCGAAAGCCCGCGCATGGCCCTGGCAGTGCTGGACGCGTTGGGGGTGGAGGAGCCGGAGGAGGCGCCAGCGCCGGCGAGTCCCCTTTCCCGGGCCCTGGCGACGGTCCGGCCCGACGTCGAGGAGCTCCAGTCACGCATCGCG
>CAYQTO010000008.1:0-4369 GCA_964420455.1 uncultured Candidatus Sumerlaeota bacterium
GCTCAACACCCTCCCGCGGGAAGTCGCGGACTTCGCCAGGGCCTGAAATGGGATGATGTATATACAATGAGGAAAGGAGTAAATGAGATGAAGGATGATGCTCTGACAGAGCGTGTCATTGGCCTTGCGATCAATGTCCACAAACAGCTCGGACCCGGTTTGCTGGAGTCGGTCTACGAGCGATGCCTGGCCTATGAGCTGGGGGAAGCCGGACTTCAAGTTCGCTGTCAGGTGCCGATATACGTCCAGTACGGCCCAATCACCTTTGAGGATGCATTCAGGGCAGACCTGATTGTTGAAAACGAGCTGCTGTTGGAACTGAAGTGTGTCGAAAAGATCGCCCCAGTGCACAAGGCGCAGGTGATTACCTATCTCCGCTTGGGCGGCTTTGCGCGTGGCCTCCTCCTGAACTTCAATTCGGTCCGGCTCGTCGAGGGGCTTTGCAGGCTGTTCCCCAACGAGAGGCCCCTCATTTCCTCATTTCCTCATTGTTAATCCCCATGACCGATCCCTCCACGCTCCTCGACCCCGCTCTCCTTGCCCGGCTTGATGCCCTCGAGCTGTTGACCCACCGCGTGTTCCGCGGCGGCAAGAAGGGCGAGCGCCGCTCTCGCCGCAAGGGATCCTCCGTCGAGTTCGCCGACTATCGCGACTATGTCCGCGGCGACGACACCCGCCATATCGACTGGAATCTCTTCGCCCGTCTCGAACGCCTCTTCATCAAGCTCTTTCTCGAGGAGGAGGACCTCGCCTTCTACCTCCTCCTCGATACCTCCCGCTCCATGGGCTTCGGCAAGCCCCTCACCAAATTCGCCTACGCCCAACGCCTCGCCGCTGCCCTTGGCTATGTCGCCCTCAAGAACCAGGACAAGGTCGGCGTCACCGCCTTTTCCGAGCGTGCCCGCGACGTCATGCGACCCGCCCGCGGCAAGGCCATGCTGCCGAAATTCCTCAACCACCTCTCCACCCTCGAGGTCGACGACCGCACCTCACTCTCTACCGCCGTCCGCGACTTCGTCGCCCGCAACACCCAGTCCGGCATTGTCGTCCTCATCAGCGACTTCCTCGACGACCGCGGTTACGAGGACGCCCTCAAGCACTTCTTCGTCCGCAACTACGAGGTCTACTGTATCCATGTCCTCAGCCCGGAGGAGCGAAACCCGGAGCTCCTCGGCCACCTGGAGCTCATCGACGCGGAGACCGGCGAGCCCCAGGAAATTTCCGTTACCGAGGTCCTCCTCAAGCAGTATAGACAGACCCTCGAGACCTTCTGTGGAGGCCTGCGCGACTGGACCGTCGCCCGCGGCATGAGCTACCTCGCCGCCACCACCGACCAGCCCGTGGACGTCATGCTGCTCAACTACCTCCGCGGAAAGGGGCTCCTGCGATGAGCGCCTTCGGCCCCTTCCTCGTCCCCGGCGCCTTCGCCCTTCTCGCGCTCGTGCCCGCCATCATCGTCATGTACCTCCTCAAGCTCAAGCGCAGCCAGGTCGAGGTGCCCTCCACCCTGCTTTGGCGTCGCTCCGTCCAGGACATGATCGCCAACGCGCCGTTCCAGAAACTCCGCAACAACCTGCTGCTCTGGCTCCAGATCCTCGCGCTGCTGCTCGTGATCTTCGCGCTCGCGCGCCCCGTCATGAAGCTCACCGGCCTCGGCGGCGAGACCATCATTCTCCTCATCGACCTTTCCGCCAGCATGCAGACGGAGGAGGCGGGCGGCCGCACGCGCCTCGACCTCGCCAAGGACCTGGCTTTCGAGGCCATCGACGAGATCGGTGGCGGAACCCCCCAGTTCGTCCGCAGCCTCGGCCTCGACGCGCTCCTTCCCTCCTTTGGCGCGCGCGACGAAATGATGGTCGTCGGTTTCGCCGACACCCCCATCATCCTCCAGCCACTTACGTCCGACCGCGGCGCCCTCCGAGCCGCCGTCCTTGGCGCCCGGGCCCGCGATGTCGAGGCCGACATGACCGACCTCGGCTACATCCTTGAGGAAAAGACCATGGTCTACGACGCGGAGGCCCTCGTCCCCAACCTGAATGCCCGCGTCGTCATCATCAGCGATGGCGCCGTCGGCCCCACCGTCGAGGCCCTCGCCGACGTCGTGAACGTCGACTTCACCACCGTGGGGACGTCCGGCGGCAACGTCGGCTTCACCGGTATAGACGTCCGCGAGTCCTTCTCCGGCGACCTCGAGTATCAGGTCTTCGCGACACTCATTGGCAGCACCTCTGAGCCCGTCGACGTTTTCGTCGAGCTCTCCATCGACGGCGAGGTGTTCGACCTTCGCCAGGTCACCCTCGAACCTGGCGAGCCCGCCGGCGTCGTGTTCACCGTCTCGGAAACGGTCCAGGGCCTCGCCACCCTTCGCCTCGTTGAGCATGCGGACCCGCTCCCGCTCGACGATGTCATTCGCGCCCAGGTGTCGCCCCCCGCCGACCTCGACATCCTCATCGTCACCCGCGGCAATTCCTTCCTCGAGACGGTCTTCACCGTCGTCGACCCCCGCACCACCGTCAGCGTCGTCCGCCCCGAGGAATACGCCCCCCTGAGCGACCATGACATCGTCGTCTTCGACGATTGCACGGTACCCGAGATCGGCCTCGGCAATTTCATCTTCATCAACGACCTTCCACCGGGGGAGGTCGGCTATACGCTCGCCGGCGAGCAACTCTCCAACCCCCAGATCATCGACTACTCCCGCGTCCATCCGATCACGCGGTACCTCGGGTTCGACGACGTGCTCGTGGGCCAGTCGCTCCACATCGCCGCTCCGGAAGAGGCCATCGCTCTCGTCGAGGCCGTCGAGACGGATCTCATCAGCTACCTCGAATCAGAGCAGCGCCGCGTCCTCGTCATTGCCTTCGACCCGAACAACAGCTACTGGCCCGTCCACAAGTCCTTCCCGATGTTCTTCAAGAACCTGCTCGAGTACTGGTCGCGGACCGGCCGCCGGCTGGGAGCGCCCGCCTACGCAACAGGCGAGACGATTCCCATCGCGCCGCCGCGGGAGGCCGCCGAGGCCACCGTCACCACCCCCACCGGCCGCGAGCTCACCTTCAATCTTGAGGGCCGCAGCACCCTCTACCTCACCGATACCGCCGAGGCCGGCGTCTATACGGTCGCCTTCGACACCGGCACCAGCCAACGACTTCCCGTCGCACTCCAGTCGCCCCTCGAGAGTGACATCCGCGTTGTTGGGGAACTGCAGTTTGGCGGCCGTACCCTCGAGGCCACCGCGGGCGAGGTCCGAACCCGCCAGGAACTCTGGCCCTGGCTCGTTCTTCTTGGCCTCGGGATTCTCCTCGTCGAATGGGCCATCTACTGCCGACGAAGCTTCATGTAGGCCCTCGGGCCAGCCTTCGCCCATCACGGCATCCACATGCCGGGATGGATTGGCGACGACACCAGGAGGATCCCGCCCGTCTATCAAGATTGATAGATAGCTCTTCTCGTCCCTCTTGTTTTCCCGACCCATGGCCCGAAAAAAGAATCCCGCCCCTGCTGTAGGGGCGGGACCGGGTGTTTCGCAGGACCGGGCCGCGTTTGCGGATCAGGCCACGGTGATGTCGTCGCAGAGATACACGTCCTGGATGGCGTTGAGGAGCTTGACGCCTTCCTCGAAGGGCTTCTGGAACGCCTTGCGGCCGGAGATGAGGCCCATGCCGCCGGCGCGCTTGTTGATCACGGCGGTGCGGATCGCCTGGGCGAGGTCGTTCGCGCCGGAGCCGCCACCACTGTTGATGAGGCCCGCCCGGCCCATGTAGCAGTTCGCCACCTGGTAACGGGTCAGGTCGATCGGGTTGTCCGAGTTCAGTTCCTCGTAGATGCGCTTGTCGAACTTGCCATAGCTTGAGTTGCCCATGTTGAGGGCCTCGTAGCCGCCGTTGTTCTCGGCCTGCTTCTGCTTGATGATGTCCGCCTCGATGGTCACGCCGAGGTGGTTGGCTTGGCCGGTGAGGTCGCTGGCCACGTGGTAGTCCTTGCCGTTCTGCTTGAAGGCGCCATTGCGGAGGTAGCACCAGAGGATGGTGGCCATGCCGCGCTCGTGGGCGTAGGCGAACATCTCGGACACTTCGACGATCTGGCGGCTGGATTCCTCGGAGCCAAAGTAGATCGTGGCGCCAACGGCGGCGCAGCCCATCTCGTAGGCCTGGTCGATGGAGCCGAAGACGATCTGGTCGAACTTGTTCGGCATGGTGAGCAGTTCGTTGTGGTTGAACTTGAGGATGAAGGGGATCTTGTGGGCGTACTTGCGGGCGACGCTGCCGAGGACGCCGAGGGTGGAGGCCACGCCGTTACAACCGCCTTCGATGGCGAGCTTCACGATGTTCTCGCCGTCGAAGTAGATCGGGTTCTTGGCGAAGCTGGC
>CAYQTO010000008.1:4379-50399 GCA_964420455.1 uncultured Candidatus Sumerlaeota bacterium
CTCGATGCCCTGGTCCACGGGGAGGATGGAGAGGTAGCCGGTGTTGGCGAGGCGGCCGGCGCCGAGGAGGCGCTGGATGTTGGCGAGGACCGGGATTGGGCGGTCGGTCTGGGCGAAGATGCGGTCGACCCAGTCGGGACCCGGGACGTGAATGTGTTCCTTGGCGATCTTGGGGGCGTTGTAGTTGAGGAGGGTGTCGGCCTCGCCGCCAAGGAGGTCGGCGATTTCTGTGAGGCCGAGGCTGGCCGGGGCTTTCTCGAGAACAGCGGACATGAAGGTCCCCTTTCTGGGTTGTCTGGATGGGTGGGAGGGAACGTTCATGTTCCACCACCCAATTGCCTCCGAGAATGACCGCCCGGGCAGGAATGTGCAAGGGAAGTATGGGCGTAAGCCCTTTGCCTTCAGGGTGTCGTTATAAAGCCCCTAACGGGGAGGGGAATTCCCTGAATCTCCTGTTGGTAAGCATAACAGCAGCAACAAGCTGTTGACGGCTTGGCAGCCCCGGCCCATCGATTGGACCGTATTGGTGATCCTATGACCACCTCTCTTTTCCACCTCTCCCAAGGAGCTTTTCACAGATGAAGAAAATCCTTTCTCTCCTCGCCGCTGTCGGACTCTGCGCGGGGGCCAGCACCGCTCAGGCGCAGTTGGTCGCGACCTACGTTGGTAATGTTGATCTCAGCGTGACCCTCGGCGCCGGGGTAAACCCCAACCACATCGCCGTGGATAACACCGGCGCGACGCCGATCCTCTACGTGACGACCCTTCGTCAGGGCGGCGGTCCTGCCAACATCGATGCCTACAAGATCGAGGATCCGCTCGGCACCCCCGTCGTCACTGCCTTTGACACGAACGATGGCGACGACGACGCGTCCGATGCCAACCCGGGAACCGGTGTTGCCAACAGCCGCGGGTATGCTGGCGTGGGTGTCGACGCTGCCGGTAACGTCTATGTGGCCTGGTCCGGTAACGGAAACGACGACAGTGCACGCCTGCGCCGCTACGACGCGGGGGCCACTGCCCTCACGGGCGAGTACCTTTTCGCCCAGTTGAACGACCGCCTCGGCGGCATCGATGTCGATGCGGATGGCGACTTGGTGGTTGGCGCGCGAATTTTCAGCACCGCGACCAAGACGGGCCACTACGACCTCACCACGAGCTCCACGCTGAGCCGCACCTTCGCATCGACGCCGGCCACCCCGACCGCCTTCAACCCCCGTGACGTGGCCTACGACAACGCCACCGGCTTGGTCTACATCAACGCCAACGGCTCTCTCGAGGCGATCACCCCCGATACCCCGGCCGCCCCGGCCGCCCCCGCCGCCCCCTTCCAGGCCGGCACCACGAGCGTCCTCCAGGCAAACACCAATAACAGCTTCGCCGGCCATGGCGTTGCCGTTGGCGTCCTCAACACCAACGGTGGGCCCCAGACGGTGATCGGCTACTCGCCCGCCCAGCTCGCAGGCGAAGGCATCAACACCTTCCGCATCGTCGACACCTCCGGTGTTACCCTGATCACCCTTGGCACGCTCGATACCTCCGGCACCTTCACCGATGGCGACCTTTTCCGTCCCATCGATGCGGCCTTCTTCACCGTCTCCGGAACGGACTACGTCGCCGTCACGGATACGGATCTGAGTGACGACCACCGGGTCGCCATCTACTCGATCACCGACACGACCTCCGTCGGCGACTGGACGCTGCTTCAGTAACAGCCCACCCATCGACCGCATGGTCATCGCGCCGCCGGGGTTCGCCCCGGCGGCGTTTCCTTTTCCCGGTTGCGCCGGAGTCCCGCCACGCGAGGGTCGCTCCAAACGCCCCCCACAAGGAGCCCCTCCCATGCGCCTCCCCCTCGTCTATATCGCTATACTGATCGCCTGCCTGTCGGCGCCTGCCCCGGCGGGGGGCTGGCGCGGGATCCCCCTCGCGGAAAGCGCCGCCATCGCCCGGGAGCCTCGGGGCGTCCTCGCGCTCGCAACCCTCGCCCGCCAGGCCTCCGTCGACACCGCCGCCCAGATCGGTGGCACCGTTACCTCGCCCGACGAAGTCTGGATGACCGTCATCGACGCCCGCGACCCCTTCGATCCCCGCATCGGCTCCCACAAAGGGGAGGAGCCGGTCTATCCCGCCTCGGTCGTCAAACTCTGCTACATGGTCGCCGCCTTCGATCACAACCGCACGCGGGGCCTCGCGATGGACGAGGCGCTGAAGGCCGACCTTCGCACGATGGTCGGTCCGTCCAGCAACGTCGCCACCAACGCCGTGCTCGAACGACTCACCAACACCAACTACGGCCCGGCGCTCGACTCCGAGGCCTATGCCTCCTTCGCCCACAAGCGCGAGACCGTCGCCCGCTACATGGCGGACCTCGGCCTTGCCGGCCTCTGGCCCATCAACAAGACCTACGACGGGCGCACCCCCTTCACCGAGCGCTGTGGCCAGTTCCTCGGTGACCGCGAGGGCGACAACTATGAAAACTCCAACAAGATGACCACGGAGGACACAGCGCGGCTCCTGTACCTGATCTGGCGCCGGGCCGTCGTGGATGGCGAGGCGTGCGAGGAAATGCTCGCGCTGATGAAGCGCGACGAAGAGTCCCGCACCTACTTTTCGAAGATCACGCCGGAGGACGCGACGCTGTACAGCAAGGACGGGTCGACGGGGCTCGACCGCCACGATGCGGCGATCTTCGCCTTCGACGATGGCGGGGCGATCATCATCGTGGCGTTTTCCAAGACCCGTGGCGAGGGCGAGCGGCCACAGGTCATCGAGGGGGCGGCGGCGCAGGTCCTGCATGAACTGCGTGCCGGGCCGGGGGTGCTCGACGTGCCGTCGGGGCTCAATACACCCGGCGAGCGCCACACCACCGACGACTAGCCGGCGGGCCGTTGGGTGGAGGTATCTAAGTAGAGGCAGGCTCCCCGTGCCGTGCTGACCTCGCCGGGGGGAAGCTTCAATCGACGCCGGGGGGCTTCGGGGGCGGATCGCCTTTCTTGCCGGCGGCGATCCAGGCGCGGCGCTGCTCCATGTACTGGCGCTTGAGTTCGAGCTTGTCGACGGAGGTCATGGGGCGCCGTGCCTCGGGCTTGTCCTCGCCATCGTCGCTGGCGCCCTCCCCCTCGCGGGAATCCTCGGCGCCGAGCCCGGCCATCGTGGCGGACTGGAGCGCCCGCGAGAGCGCGTCCTTGACCTCACGCCGGGTGGCGGCCTTCGCAAAGGCGATCACCTTCTCTTTGATGTCCTTTCGGGTTGGGCCGATTTCCTTGAGGACCTTGACCGCATTCAGGCGAACCGCCGGGTCGCGGCTCTCGAGGCACTCAAGGACCTGGTCGACGGTCATTTCCTTCAGGGCCCGGGGCTTCTTGAGCCCGGCGAATTCGCTGATGCAGGTGATCGTGGCGGAGACGACCATCGGGTCCTTGTCGGAGAGCTGCTTGAAGACGACGTCGAGGGCGTCGGGGGGTGTGAGGCGGGCGAGGTGGGTGAGGGCGGCAACCTTGTGGGCCCGGCGTTTGGTCTTCCCCGCGAAGAAGTAGGAGGACTTGAGCTGCTTGATGAGGGCCTCCACGTCGTTGAGCGAGGCGAGGGCCTCGCCGGGGGCGGCGGCCTCCGCCTCCTCCATCTGGCGATCGAGCTTCTTGCCCTTCAGGAAGTTGTCGAGGTGGCGGGCGACGTTCTGCGAGGGGGGCGGGACGCGGCCGGACTGAATCTGTTCGTGGTATCGGGCGAGAATTTCGTCGGCCTTGGGGCCACCGATGCGGCCAACAGCGTAGACAAGAGGTTCGATGACCATGTCGCGCTTGAGGGGGACGCGCTGCTGGGCGGCGGGATCCCAGATGAACTCCGCCTGATAGACATTGGCGGCCTGCTCGTCGTAGAGCAGCGTCGTGGTCAACATGCGGTCCAGGGTGGGGAGGGCGTTGGGGTCGCCGAGCTTTTCCAGCACCTCCGCGGCACCAATAAAGCCGATGCCGTATCGCGTCGAGAGGGGCTCGATGGCGTGGAGGAGGGCGGTCATCTCGTGGGAGCCGAGCTTGAAGAGGGCGTCCACGATTTGCTGGCGGTCGCCGAGGATGGCGCGGTCGTCCGCTCCCTTGTGGTGGGCGGTTGTTTCGTCTGGTGCCCAGAGGGCACGGGCGAGCACTCGGACAGCCCATTGGCGGTGGGGCGAGGTCTCCTCGGGGATTTTGAAATTGAAGACCTCGAGGGCGGCGTGCCGCGCAATGCGGCTGAGGTCCTCGGGAACGTGGGTGCGGAGGAACTCGCGGATGCGGGCCCGGTCCTTCTCCTCCGTCCGGGGCGACTTGATGACAAGGCCGAGTCCGCTGATGGCCCGTTCCTCATGGCGGAAGTCCTCCTCGCTGTGGCGTCGCTTTCCGAGGATCTTGCGCAGCTGTGTCATCAGGTCTTCGATCGATTCCTGGTCGGCGATCGAGCCCATGGCGGCGTCGATCATCGGAGTTGCGAGTTGCGAGACCGTCCGGTCCGCGCGCATGCGGCGGAGGAAGTCGTTGAAGGCGTCGCTTCGCAGCACTCCCATGAATTCGATGATCGGCTTGGCGTAGTCGGTCGCCATATAGTCGCCGGCCCACTGTTGGTAGAGGCTGGCGAGGAACGGGTTCCGTCCGATGTCCTGGAAGGCGAGAAGAACGGCTTTCTTGGCGGTAAAGCCGAGCTGGTTGTAGGCGCGTTCCTCCACCCGGTTGGCGGTGGAGCTCCGCGAGGTGTCCTTCTGGACGAAGTCGACGAGGATGAGGGTCGCGTCCAGGAAGAGGTCCGGTTCCTCGGCGACGATAGGGACCCGGAGGATGGAGCGGAAGATGTCGCCCACGTCGCGAACGACCTCGGCGTCGGGCTCGTCCATCCGGTTGCGGGTGGGGAGGAGATTCTGGATTTCGACACTCGTCTGTGTGAGGACGGAGCGGTACTCGCGTTCGAGGTTTTCGATGTCGGAGGCGGCGATGGTGCGGTGGCGCTGTACCCGGGCGGCCTCCATGGCGGCCACTTCCTCGGCGATGACGAAGGATTTCTGGGGGCTGCGGGCGACTGCCTTGAGGAGTTGCTCCGCCTCGCGCTGGTTGTTGACGAGTGTGGCGAGCGTGGCACCGATGTAGCGGGCCCGCTGGAGGCGCTGGCCGTCGGGGGCGAGAGCCATCAGCCGGGCGATGTTGGCGGCGGACTGCTCGAGGTGCTTCTCCCGGGTCCAGTCACGAAGCTCCCTCGCGAGCCGCTCCACATGCACCTCCCACAGCTTCTTTTCCCAGTCTTCGGTAAGCCGGATGAGGCGGCTGAGGGCCTTCTGGACGAGGGGGCCGGACTCGGACGGGATCCCGCCCACCTCCTCGGCGTAGACCATGACGGGGGGGGCGATCAGGTCGCGATAGACGGCGGCGGCGCGCCGGGCGAGTTCCAACGCCTCCTCCCGTTTGTCCCCGGTGGCGGTGATGTAGCTCCTCGTCGTCTCCAGCGCGTGCTGCGGGTTGCCGCGTCTCAGCGACTCTTCGACCTGGGCAAGAAGGGTCTCTTTCATCGAACGGTGGTTGCTCTATCGCGAAGAAGTGACTAAAGCATGTGGCGAATCTGGTTTCTCACAACGAAAAATCAAGGACCCGCCCCATGGCCGAAACCATTTTTTCAAAGATTCTTCGCGGGGAAATCCCCTGCGACAAGGTCCACGAGACCGACGAGCTCCTCGCCTTTCGCGACATCAAGCCCCAGGCCCCAACCCACATCCTGATCATTCCCAGGGAGCCCATTGCCACCATCGACGACCTCGAGGACCGCCATGCGGAGCTTGTCGGCAGGATGGTCCTGGCGGCCCGGGAGATCGCTCGCAGGGAAGGCCTCGCCGAGGACGGTTACCGGCTGGTCTTCAATTGTCGCAACCACGGTGGCCAGGAGGTCTACCACATCCACCTGCACCTCCTCGGCGGCCGCCAGATGGGCTGGCCCCCGGGCTGAAAACCGCGATTGCCCCATCCATCCCCCGGCTTTCCCTTCCACGCCCGAGGATCCTCATGCCGCTCGATGCCGATCTTGCCGCCCGCTTCGACCCCGAACGCCCCACCCTGATCACCCTCGGGGTCGGGTACGCCTTCACCTCTGTCCACTTTCACACGAGCTTCCTCGTGGTCTACCGGGGCGAGGTCACGCTGGTCGATGCGCCTGCCCCCCTACGGCGCATCTTCCGCGATGCTGCAGCCGTCTCCGGCCTGCCCGTCACCATCGAACACGTCGACCACGTGATCCTGACGCACCTCCACGGCGACCACTGCAACGGGATCGAGGAACTGGGCTTCTGGCGCCGGTACCGGAGCAACGGAGCGCCGCGGCCTGCGCTGTACATGCTCCCGGAGTTGCGCCATGGCCTCGAGCAGCGGATGAATGCCGCGATGGCCCCGTCGATCAACCCGGACGAGACGGCGTCGCTCCTCGGCACGTTCTACGACGTGCGGGCCCTCGTGGAAGGCACGACAATCCCCGTTGGCAAACAGGGGATGGAGCTGGAAATTCATCCCACCGAGCACTTCATTCCCTGCGCGGGATTCCGGCTGCGGGCGGGCGGCCGCCAGCTCGGCTACAGTGCGGACACGAGCTTCTCCAAGCCCCTTTTCTCCTTCCTCGAAGCCAGCGACCTGATCCTCCACGAGTGTGGTCCCGGCCCCGGACACACCCCGCCGGAGGCGATCCGCGCCCTCCCCGACGCGGTCAAGCAGCGCTTGCGTCTTGTCCATGTTCCCGACGACTACGATCCCGCCTGGACAGGGGTCGAAGCCCTGCGCGAGGGCGAGGTGCTGCTTGTCTAGACGCAACCCCATCACCGGAAGGGCCGATGGCTGAACGGAAAAGAACAATTATTGTGGGGGCATCGTCGGGGATCGGCGAGGCCCTTGCCGTGCGGCTTGCGAAGGCGAACCATCGGCTGGCGCTGGTGGCGCGGCGGGCGGAGGCGCTTGCGGCCCTCGCCCAGCGCCTCAACCAGTCCGACCCTCATCGCGCCCGCGTCTATCCCCACGACGTTGCCAATGGCGAGGAGGTGCCCGCTCTCTTCCAGCGCATCACCCACGACCTCGGCGGGTTCGACATGATCGTCTATGCGGCGGGTGTGATGCCGCCGGTGGCGGTCGACGAGTATGACTTTGCAAAGGACCGGCTTGTCTATACGGTGAACGTGCTGGGGGCGGTGGCGTGGCTGAACGAGGCGGCGCGACGCTGCGAACGCCAGGAGTCCGGTGTCATCGTTGGGATCGGTTCGGTGGCGGGAGACCGGGGCCGCAAAGGCCAGCCGGTCTACTGCTCCAGCAAGGCCGCTCTCGAGACCTACCTGGAGGGGCTCCGCAACCGGCTCGGCCACCGCGGCGTCCAGGTCACCACCATCAAGCCCGGCCCCGTCCGCACGCCCATGACCGAGGGCCTCTCGCTCCCCTTCATGATTGATGCGGACAAAGCGGCGGAATTGATCCATGCTGCCATCCGAAGGCGCGCAAACACCGCCTATGTGCCGAAAATCTGGTGGCCCATCATGACGGTGATTCGCATGATTCCGTCGATTCTGTTTCGCGGGAAGAACATATGAGCAAGCCGGCTCCCGAGCCCATCGACGCCCTGCGCGGCGGCCGCGACGCGGCCCTGCTGCTGCCCGCGGATCACCTCGAGTGGGTGGATGCCTGGGGGATGGCTTCCCGTTCCATGGCCTGGGTATTCCGGCCCTCGACGATCCAGGGCGTCCGCGACGTGCTGGCGCTCGCCCGCGAGACCGGCCGAACGGTCGTCCATCGCGGCGGCGGCTGCAGCTATGGCGACGCTTTCCAGAACCGAGAGGAGATCGTCCTCGACCTCTCCCGCATGACCCGCGTCCTCGAGTGGAATCCCCGCACCGGCCTCATCGCCCTCGAGCCCGGTGTCCGAATTGCCGACCTCTGGCGCTACGTCATCGGCGACGGTTGGTGGCCCCCCGTCGTCTCCGGCACCATGTTCACCACCATGGGCGGGTGCTGTGGCATGAACATTCACGGCAAGAACGCCTGGAAGGTGGGCCCCTTCGGCAGGCACGTGCGCGAGTTCGACCTGCTCGCCGCCGACGGCAGCCTCAGGACCGTGCGCCCCGACTCCCATCCCGAACTCTTCCATTCCGCCATCAGCGGCTTCGGCATGCTCGGTGTCATCACGCGCGTCGTTCTCCAGCTCAAGAAGGTCCACAGCGGCGAGATCGAAGTGATCCCAAGGCGCACCCGCAACATTCGCGAAATGCTCGACGCATTCGAGGACCACGCGGACGAAATGGATTACATGGTGGGGTGGATCGACGGCTTCCCGACAGGTGACCACAAGATTGGCCGGGGCGAGATGCACTTCGCCCGCCAGCTCGCCCCGGGCGCCGATGCCCAGCCCGCCCGGACGCTTCGCCACGACTACCAGGAGCTGCCCGACACCCTCCTCGGCGTGTTCCCCAAATCCGCCATGTGGCGGCTCATGAAGCCCTTCGTCAACAAGACCGGCATGCGCCTGATCAACAGGGCCAAGTATTACGCCCAGTTCCGCCCCGGCGGCGAGAAGCCCTACCGCCAGTCCCACGCCGCCTTCCACTTCCTCCTCGACTATGTCCCCAACTGGCGGAACACCTACCGGCCGGGCGGCATGATCCAGTACCAGACCTTCGTCCCGAGGGCCCATGCGGCCGAGGTCTTCGAGGAGCAACTTCGTCTCTCGCACCGCGCTGGGATCATCCCCTTCCTCGGCGTCACCAAGAAACACCTCCCCGACGACTTCCTCATCTCCCACGGAGTCGACGGCTACTCGCTTGCGTTGGATTACCCGGTCACCAACGGCAACCGGGACCGCCTCTGGCGGCTCTGTCACGATATGGACGATCTGGCCCTCGAGGCGGGCGGGCGGCTTTATCTCGCGAAGGATGCCACCATGCGGCCAGGCACCCTCGAGCGCTACCTCCCGGAGGAGTCGCTCGCGCGCTTCCACCGCCTCAAGGCCTCCCAGGACCCCGATGGGCTCTTCTCCTCCAACATGTACCGGCGGCTGTTCGGTCTGGAAGGTCGCCCCGCGGCCACCCGGGCCGGCGTCACCGACGGGCTCGCGGTCGGCGTCTCCGCCTGACGCTTCCATCAGGCGCCGAAAGTGCCATTGCATTACCGCCTTGGGCGGAAATAGCCTTCGTCCATGAAGGGTTCCCGCCCACCAAGGAACGCCCCGCCATGAAAGAATGGAAAGAGTTCGAAAATAACGAGATTACCCATAGCATGGCGCACTACCTGATGGCGATTCAGGAGCTGCACAAGCGTCAGGGCTACGCTCGCGTGACCGATGTGGCTCGCGAGCTCGAGATTACCCCCGGCAGTGCCTCCGTCAGCATCAAGGCGCTCAAAAACCGCGGCTGGGTGGACGAGGACCACAACCGGTTCCTCATGCTCTCCCACGAAGGGGAACGGCTCGCCCATGAGATCCAGGTCAACAACCGCCTCATGGTCCAGTTCTTCACCGAAGTGCTCGGCTGCTCGGAAAGCCAGGCCACCATCGACGCCTGCAAGATGGAGCACCTGATCAGCTCGGAGACACGGCTCAAACTCCTCAAGTTCATGCATTTTGTGCATACCGACCACAAGCCCGTGCGCGAGTTTCTCAAGCACTGGAAGGACCACCAGTTCCACTGCCCCGGACCCGAGGAGTGCGGCCTTTGCGAGGAAGGCGAGGCCTGCGTGGTTGAAGAGGGCGTGGTCGAGAAGTAGGACCGTCGCCTCTCGGAACGGAAAAAAAGCGGCCCGCCTCCGTGGAGGCGGGCCGACGTGTCCTTGGGGTGCCTGGCCTGCTCAGTGGTACAGGTAGAACTCCGGGACGGAGGTGCCGGTGCCGATGCGGGCGTACTCGATCTGGGCGCCGCCAACGGCAAACACTCGCCACGCCGTCGGACCCGTGCCGTCGTCCGCGTCCACATCCGTTCCGTCTGCCGGAAACACGGTCGGCTCCCACTGCTCGAAGTCACCATTCTCGACCGTGACCGGTGTTCCTTGCGTGTCGTTGTTCAGCGTGATGTCGTCGATGAACACGATGCCGCCGTTGTCATTGAAGCAGCCGATACGGATGGCGATCTCGTCCGCGCCCGAGGGGACCGTGAAGCCAAAGGTGTATTCGGCGTAGGTTTCGGTGAGGCCGATGACTTGGGGGCCACCGGAAGGGATGTCGCCAACGAAACTCGAGCCGCCCCCCGGGGTGGCCGAGTCGGTGAAGGCCGCGATGCGCAGCGCGAGGTTCTGGCCGGCGCCTCCGCCCTTTGCCCACACGCTCACGGTGTAATCTTCGCCGGCGGTGACCGGAATCCGGATGCCGTCGACGTTGCTGTCCTTCGAAATGGCGTGGTCGTGGCCGCCCACAAACGGGTTCTGGTAGGTGATCCTCATGGAGTAGTTGCCGGCGTAAACATCGGCGGGCTGGATGAGATCGACATAGCTGGGCTGGGCGATGACCGCGGAGCCGGCGGCAAGAAGAGCACAGGCGGCGAAGGCAGAGAAAATTTTGCGGGACATGCGGGGAACTCCAGTATGGAAATGGTGCGACGCGCGGGGAAGACGCAAACGCTTACAAAACCATGGGGACATTCCGGTCCAAAGGCAACAAGAAAGAGCGCCCGGAATCACCGGGCGCTCCGCGTTTCCTGCGTGCGTTGCTGTTGGGCCGCCGTGACCGGTCAGCCCCGGCCTTGGGCCAGCCTGCGTGCCTTCGCCGCCAATTCGCTCCCACAGACCTGGACGAATTGCAGGGATTCGAACTCCTCGGCGGGAATCGAGGGGCCCTTGCGACCACAGTGCGTGTCGAAGGCATCGGCGAGCTCGCCGGCGATCTCGTCCGGAGTCCGGCCCTCGATGTTCTGGCGCTCGAGCATGTGCACCACCTTGCCGTCCTTGAACAGGGCCACGGAGGGACTGGAGGGCTGGTAGCCAGTAATGAAGTCGCGGGCGCGGGCTGTTGCCTCCCGGTCCACCCCGGCAAAAACCGTGTAGATTCGATCCGGGATTACCTGATTCTGGAGGGCGGCACTGACCCCGGGGCGAGCCCCCCCGGCGGCGCAGCCGCAGACCGAGTTCACCACCAGCAGGGCTGTCCCCTCGGTGGTGGAAAAGGCCTTTTCAACGTCATCGGTCGTCCGTAGCGAAGCGGCTCCGACGGCTTCGAGCTCCTCGCGCATGGGGCGCACGTCTTCCTCGGGATAGGCGGGTTGGGCGAAGCGGAAAATCGACATGGAGGACCCTGAAAATGTTGGATTTGGTTGGCGGGCATCTACCACCCTGCCCTGCCTCGCCGGGATGAATCAAGAAACGAACCAACCGGAGCGGAGCGCCCCGTCATCGGATCGCCATGTTTCTTGCCGTTAAGGATTGACGTCTCATCGGAGAAACCCGGATTCATCCGGAGTTTACCCTGTTCGGGTACAAAGCAGAACACCAAAACACAGGCGATCCGGTGGCGGGCCCATGGGAAACAGGGCCCTGGCCGCTGGAGAGGAGGCACCCAACGATGCTGGACCCGGCAATCCTCGGAGCGTTGATCGGCCTTTTGGTCGGCGCTGTTGGTGGGTTGTTGGCCGGTTATCGGTGGCGCGGTGTTCAAAGCAGCAAGGTCGAATTGGAGGTCAAGGAGGAGCGGCTGAAGATCGAGTCGCTCCGGACGGAGGCGGAGAAAAAGGCGCTGGAAATCGTCCAGCGCGCCGAAGAGGAGGCGAAGGAGCGGGCGGAGGATCGCCGGCAGAAGCTGGAAAGCGAGCTTTCCAAGCGCCGCAGCGAGATCGACCGGACGGAATCGCGTCTCAAGAAGCGCGAAAGCCAGTTGGACCGCCGGGACGATGCGCTGCTCAACCGTGAGGAGGCCCTCGCCAGCAGGGAGCAGCAGATCGAGGAGAAGCTCGTTCAGGTCAGCGACAAGCTCGAGCAGGCAGAGAAGTCCCGCCAGGAGGTCATTCGCCGGGCGGAAGAGGTGGCCCAGCTTTCCGCGGAGGAAGCCAAGAAGATCCTCCTCCAGGAGCTGGAAAAGGATGTCCGCCAGGACGCCGCCGCCCTCGTCCGCAACATCGAGGCGGAGACCAAGCAAATCGCCGACAAGAAGGCCCGGCAGATCATCACCCTCGCCATGCAGAAGGTCGCCTCGGACCACGTGTCGGAGACGACGGTGTCGGTGATCAACCTGCCGAGCGACGAGATGAAGGGCCGGATCATCGGGCGCGAGGGCAGAAACATCCGCGCCCTCGAGCAGGCCACCGGCGTCAACATCATCGTCGACGATACGCCCGAGGCGATCGTGCTTTCCTGCTTCGATCCGATGCGGCGAGAGATCGCCCGCTTGGTCATCGACAAGCTGATCTCCGACGGGCGCATCCATCCCTCGCGCATCGAGGAAATCGTCGCCAAGGTGGAGAAGCAGGTCCTCGATTCCGCCCGAGAGGCCGGCGAGGCCGCCTGCCTCGAGCTCCAGATCTACGACATCCATCCCGAACTGGTGAAGCTCATGGGTCGGCTCAAGTACCGGACCAGCTACGGCCAGAACATCCTCCAGCACTCCATCGAGGTCTCACGGATCGGCGAGGTGATGGCCAGCGAGCTGGGGCTGGATGCCGCCCTGGCCAAGCGTGCCACCTTCCTCCACGACATCGGAAAGGCCGTATCCTACGAGATGGAGGGCCCTCACGCGATCATCGGTGCGCAGCTCGCCAAGAAGCACCGCGAGCGCCCCGAGGTGGTCCACGCCATCGAGGCGCACCACTTCGAGGTGGAACCGCGGACGCTGACGGCGATGCTGGTGATTACCGCCGATGCAATCAGTGCCAGCCGGCCCGGCGCCCGCCGCGAGTCTCTCGAGTCCTACGTCAAGCGGCTCGAGCAGCTCGAGGGCATCTGCAACTCCTTCGATGGTGTCGAGAAGTCCTTCGCGGTGCAGGCCGGCCGCGAAGTCCGCATTATCGTCCAGCCCGAAAAGCTCGACGAGGCCGCCTGCTCCCTCCTCGCCCGCGACGTCACCAAAAAGATCGAGTCGGAAGTCCAGTATCCCGGCCAGATCCGCGTGACCGTCCTGCGCGAGACCCGGGCGACCGAGTACGCCCGCTGACGTTGGACCCTTGCTGCGTTGGACACCCGCCGCTCGACCCGGCGGACAATCCGTGAAAGCAACAAATCCCCCGGCATGGCGCCGGGGGATTTGTCTTTCTGTTTCCGGAAGTGGGAAAGGTCAGACCATCTCGACTGCGCTGATCTCCGGCAACTCCTCGGTGATGCGCCGCTCGATGCCCATCTTCAGCGTCATCAGCGAGCTGGCGCAGCCAACGCATGCACCGTGCAGTTCGATGTAGAGGACGCCATCCTCAATCCGGTTGAAGGCCACGTCGCCCCCATCCGCCTGAAGGTAAGGACGAAGCTGCTCGAGGATTTCCTTCGCGCGTTCTTCGGTCTCGTTGGAAACGGCCATTTGGTGATCTCCTTGAATTCGTCTGATTGTTCCGAATGTGGGCAAGCTTCAGGCCAACACAAAGCGGAGGAGGTTTGCCCCTAGGGGGCGAGTACGAGGGCACCCGACGCATCGTCGTGAACAACTGTGATTTGTGTGGTTACCCACGAACCGGTGCCGGGCGTGCCGGTGGCGAGTTCCACGCGCCCGCTCTCGACCACCCGCTCGCCCGAATCCGTCACCCGCGAAACGTCCCTCGGGCCAAGGACAAAGCGGACCTCTCGGGATTCGCCCGGCGCCAGCGCCACCGTCTCCAGCCCGCGAAGATCCCGCAGCGGCGTTGCTGGCCCGCCGTCCAGCAGCCGCACGTACAATTGGACCTTCTCGCGCACCGGCCGCGCGCCTGTGTTGGCCACCTCCACGCGCACGCCGATCTCCCCGCCTGCCCGCATCTCCCCCCCCTCCGCCACCACCGACCGGTACTCCACCGTCGTATAGCCAAGCCCGTAGCCAAACGGATACAGGGGTTCCCCGCGAAAGAAGCGGTACGTGCGGTTGTCCATCGCGTAGTCCTCGAACGGCGGCAGGTCGCGGACCGAGCGGTAGAAGGTCACCGGCAGGCGCCCCTCCGGCTCCGCGTCGCCAAACAGGATATCGGCGATGGCGTTACCGCCCTCCTCGCCCGGATACCAGGCATGGAGCAGCGCGGCGGCGTGCTCGTCGGCCCAGGTGACGGACAGGGCGCTGCCGCTGAAGAGTACGACGACGGTGGGGGTGCCGGTGGCGACGACCCGTTCGAGCAGCGCCTGCTGGAGGCCGGGGAGATCGAGATGAAGGCGGTCGCCCGCGGCGTCGGCGTTGGAGGCATCACCCTGCTCGCCCTCGAGGTCCGCCGTCAGCCCAAGGGCCACGATCGCGACATCGGCCTCCGCCGCCCGCGCCTCCGCCTCGGCGAGGAACCGGCCCCGCTTGCCCAGCGCCGGGTTGTCCGCCTCCAGCAGCTCGCACCCCACCGCGTGGGTGACGGTGATGCCCGCCCGAGAGGCTGCGTCGCGGACGCCCTCGTAAAGGGTTACCGGACCCGCCGGCGTTCCATGGTAGTTCCCGAGGAGAACCCGCCGGTCGTCCGCCAGCGGCCCGATGACCGCGATCGAGCGCACCGCCTCGTCCAGCGGCAGGACCCCGCGATTGCGCAGGAGCACGATCGAGCGCCGCGCCGCCTCGCGTGCCAGCCGCCGGTGCGCGGGGCTCCCGACAACATCGAAGGGGATCGCCGCGAACGGCACGCGCTCCACCGGATCAAACATTCCCAGCCGGAACCGGGCCTCCAGCAGTCTATAAAGACAGATGTCTATATCAGCCTCGTCGAGGAGCCCGAGGTCAATCGCCTCGCCCAACGCGTGGTAGGTGCAGCCACAGTTCAGGTCGCAGCCCATCCTCACCGCAAGCGCCGCCGATTCCGCCCGTGTCTTCGTCACCTTGTGATGCTCGTGAAAGTCCTGCACCGCCCAGCAGTCCGACACGACGTAGCCGGAGAAGCCCCACTCCCGCCGGAGGATCTCCACCAGCAGCCGGCGGCTCCCGCAGCACGGCTCGCCATTCGTCCGGTTGTAGGCTCCCATGACCGACCACGCCTTACCCACCATGACCACCTCCCGGAAGTGCGGCAGGTAGGACTCGCGGAGGTCCTTCTCGGAGACCACCGCGTCGAAGGAGTGGCGCTGCTCCTCGGGCCCGCTGTGAACGGCGAAGTGCTTCGGCGTCGCGACGAGCTTGAGATAGACCGGGTCGTCGCCCTGCAGGCCGGCGATGAACGCACATCCGAGGCGCCCGGACAGCCAGGGGCATTCGCCGTAGGTCTCCTGCCCGCGGCCCCATCGCGGATCGCGGAAGAGATTGATGTTGGGCGTCCAATAGGTCAGCCCCTTGTAAATGCCGCGGTCGCCCCGGCGGGCCGCCTCGTGGTGCTTGGCGCGGGCCTCGTCGGAAATCGTATCGGCGACGGTGCGGAGAAACCCCGGGTCGAAGGTCGCGGCGAGGCCGATCGCCTGGGGGAAGACGGTGGCCCCACCAGCCCGGCTGACCCCGTGGAGACATTCATTCCACCAGTTGTAGGCAGGCACCCCGAGGCGCTCGATCGCCGGCGCGTCATGGAGCAACTGGGCGATCTTCTCCTCGCGGGTCATCCGCTCGGCGAGGTCGCGCACGCGCTCCTCGACGGGCAGGTCCGGATTCCAAAACGGCAGGTCTGTGGGGGCGTCCATGGGCTCCCTCCCCTCGCATGAAGATAACAGCGAGGCCCAGAAAAGGCACCCATTGGGGCGGGGGGCAATGGCGAGTGACTGGAGGTGAATAATCTGGAGCTGCTGAGCGGGTTCGAACCGCTGACCTCGTCCTTACCAAGGACGTGCTCTACCTACTGAGCTACAGCAGCCCCGCTGCAGAGAGCGGAAGTGGGCCGGATAATCGCCGCGTGTGCAATGGAAAAACGTGGGCTGGGTCAGCTGCCGTCGAGCTGGCGATAAAGCCGTTCGTAGCGGCGGATCATGGTTCGCCGTGCGAAGCGATGGCGGGCGCGGCGGGCGCGTTCCTTCCGGGCGACGGCCGGTTCCGGGAGCGAGGCAAGGATCGCCTCGAGGACATCGGTCCATTCGATGGCGGGATGAATCCAGCCATCGGCGGGGGAGCGGACGACCTCGCGGTGGGCGCCGGAGGGAGTCGTAAGGACAGGGGTGCCCATGACGAGGGCTTCGGCGTTGCTGAGGCCGAAGGCGGGGCGTGCCTCGTCGGCGTTGAGGAAGAGGTCGGCGGAGGCGAGAAGCGCGGGGAGGTCTGCCTGGGACACGCGGCCGGGGAGGCGGACGCGCTCGCGCCAGCGGGGCGCGAGCCGGTTGCGGCGCGCCTCCAGGGCGGCCCGCTGGGGACCGTCGCCGCCGATCGTCAGAAAGGCGTTTCCCGGGGCCGAGCAGATGAAGGCATCGAGGATGGCGAGGGGGTTCTTTGCCTTCTCGAGCCGGCCGAGGGCGACGAGGTGGAGGGCGCCTTCGTGAATCCCGAGCATCCGCCGGGCATCCTGCGGTTGGAGAAACGGGTAGCGGTCGAGGTCGAAGCCCAGTGGGACGACGGCGGGGCGGGCGCGGAGGTGGAGGGCCTCGCGGCGGAGGGCGCGCGCCGAGAATCGCGAATCGACCGCAAGGTGGCGTGCCCGCGCGAGAAAGACATGCCAGGCGGGGCTGAAGGCGTGCCGGCGCAGGCGTTTCGGATCCCAGGGGGGGGTCGCGGGGAGTTCGGTCCAGAGCGTTCCGTGAATCGTGGTCAGGACCGGGGCAATCCTGCCGAGAAAGAACTCGGCGGGGATGCCGGCGAATCCCTGCGCATGGACGACCTGGGGGCGGAAACGGCGGACAGCCGCGGGGGCGCGGCGGACGAAGTCCAGAAGGAACCGGCGCGTATAGACGGCCGGCTGGTCGCCGAGTTCAAGCACGTCGGCACTGGCGGGGAGTGGAGCCAGGGCGGGTTCCCGCGGCAGCGGGGTGGTCACGACGAGAACCTCGTGGCCGGCGTCGATCAGCCCCGCTACAAGGTCGTGGGCATGCCCTTCCATGCCGCCGGGGCGGTGGTGGGGAAAGCTGCGACAGATGAAGGCGATCCGCATGTTGGGATTGCCAGCCGGTCCGGCGAGGCGGGCAACGCGGAACTACTCGGGACCTTTGAGGCGCGAGGGGAGCACAAGCCGGAAGCCCGAGTCCTGGGCGATGAGCTCCGCGAGGTGCAGGTCCACCTGGTCGAGCGCGGCCCCGTTCATGGCGAGCAGTTGCTCGAGGGCGGCGTTGGCGGCCCGGGCATCGCCGAAGTGGAAGACAACGAAGCCATGGTTGGGCGGGAGCTTGTCGGTTGGGGTGGATCCGGCGGCCAGGGCGGCGGCCTCCTCGGGCCCGAGAACGCGGGCGGTGGTCACCTCGCGGCGGGCGGCGGAGATGGATTCCTTACGGGCCTCCTCGATCGCGGCGGCCACGATGGGGTTCGGTGTCGCGCCGGGGCGAACGCGGCTCACGAGGGGTGCGAGGAGTGCCCTCCGGTCGCTCGTAAAGAACAGCAATCGGCCACCCCGCTCCTCCAGAAAGGCGATCAACTCGTCGTACGTCTTTAGTTCATCCGACGGAGCGGCCTTCACAGCCCACTCGGTCTCATTCATGGCGGAGAAGGCCGTGTCCATTTCCCCGGCCTGCGCGAGTTCCATCCTGCCGAGTGCCTCGGCCCGGTCCTCCCGCCGGTAATTCAGGACCATCAGCCTGCGGCCAAGGGCAACAGCGGGCGCCTCCGAGGGAGGGGTGTCGTTCCGGTAGGTCGCGAGAAAGTCCACCTGCTGCGCCTCGCTGGCGAACTGGACAACGGCGTAGCGGCTGCCGTCGCTGGCCCCGGCGGGTTCGAACTCTGGTTCGGCCTCGGCAAAGGCCCAGGCGGACTGCCGCCAGGGGGTGTCGTAGAGCACGGCGGGTGGTGGAAAGGGAGCGGTCGGGTCGTCCTCCAGGAGGGCGTCGCTGGCGGCTGCGGCCATGCGGGACCGTGCCTCTGTCCGTGGCGGCGTGCTGGTGGGGGCGTCTGCCTGGGCCTGGGGCAGGTCAGGCGTTGCCGGTCGGTCCACGGTGGCGGGAGGGGGGCTGAAGGTTTGCTCGCGAGCAGGCGGGGCGCTTCGTTGGGTGGCGGGCGCCTCGTCCGCCGTCGCCATGGCGAGGTCATAGCCCGTGGCGTCACCGCCCCCGCTGATGGCCCCATCCGGGCCGGGTTTCCACTGGAGAAGCGTGACCCCCCCCAGCGCGACGAGGAGGAGGGCGGCGGCGGCCCAACCGACGGACCAATGCCCCGCGGAGGGGTGGCCGGGGGGGACGGCGGCCCGAGCGCGGGCGATGGCCTGGCGGGCGAGGGTTTCCGGTGCCCGGAGCCCGGCACCGGACCGGAGCAGGGCCACCAGCCGGCGCTCCGCGGCTGCCTCGCGGGCAAGTTCCGGATCCTTCTCGGCAAGCGCCGCCAGCTCGGACTGCTCGGCGGGGGTGATCTCGCCCTCGAACTCGCGATCGAGAAGTTCCTCGAATCGGGCGCGATCAGCCATCGCCGTCCTCCTCGAGGAGGTCGGCGGCGAGCTTGCGGAGTTCACGCCTTCCGCGGTTGATGCGCGACTTCACCGTGCCGAGGGGGATGGCGAGGAGATCGGCGATTTCCTCGTAGGGGCGGTCCTCGACGTAGCGGAGATGGAGGACGGCGTGGAATTCCTCGGGGAGGAGGTGGAGGCGCTCGAAGAGAAGATGGAGGATCTGGCGGCCGGCGGCGAGGGCGCGGGGGGAGGGCTGGTTATCGGGCGCGTCGTAGGGACGGGGGGGCTCGTCGGTGTGGGCCTGACCGAGCGAATCGAGGGAGGTGAAGCGGCGGGAGCGGCGCCCCTCGGCGACATTGCGGTTCTTGGAAAAGTTCACGGTCATGCGATAGAGCCAGGTTGAGAAGCGGCTTTCCCCGCGGAACTGGGCGAGGTGGCGATAGGCGCTGATCAGGACATCCTGCGCGATTTCCCGGGCGGCTTCCTCGTCGCCTCCCGAGAGCGAGAGAGCGGTGCGAAAGACCCGGTCCTGGTGCGCAGCCAGGAGGGTTTCCACGGCGGCCTCGTCCCCGGCCTGGGCTCGGCCAATCAGTTCGGCTTCGTTTGCCAGATCGCCGGACGACGTGTTTTCTGACATTGGCGGGGAGAATCCAGTTCCCGAAGGATGGCCTGTATCGCGCACGGCCGGCTTGGTGCCGGAAAGGGAAAACCGGGAGGACCTCATCGGATTGTATGGCATTCCCGCGAGTTTTCCCCAGCTTCCCGAATTCCCACTTGCATTCGTGCGGGGGGGCGGACACGGTCCGTACAACTCCGGAAGTTTGAGAGCCCAGCCATTTTCACTTCCGTCTCCCGTCTCTCGGAACAACTTCGCCAGCGGCTCGCCGCGAGTCACTCCCCCCAGCGTCTGCACCACATCTTCGGCGTCGAAGGACTCTCGGTCCACTTGGCCACACGCTGGGACTTGGACCCCTCGCGGGCCATGTTGGCCGCCCTCCTTCACGACATTGTCAAAGGGACGCCGGACGAGGAGCAGCACCGCCTCATGATGGGGACCGACCTCTTTCCGCCATCGGACGAGGACCTTGAGCATCCCCAGGTCTGGCACGGCATGGCGGCAGTAACCGTCGCCCGCGAGGAGCTTGGGATCGAGGACGAGGAATTGCTGGAGGCGGTGGCTTTTCACACGACCGGCAAGCCGGGGCTACGGCCCCTCGGACTGGTCCTGTATGTGGCGGACTTTCTGGAACCGAGCCGGAGTTACCCCGGGGTCCACGAGGCCCGGGCGGAACTCCTGGGCGAGCCAATGTATTCGGCCGCCCGTGGAGTCGCCGACCGCAAGCTCCGGGCGATTCAAGCCCAGGGTCACAGACCCCATAACCTGACCCTTCAGATGCAGCAATGGCTCGAAGGGCTCGCCCCCGAACCGACCCACAACCTGAAAGGAGCCGAGGCTCAATCGTGATGGACACCTACCAGAAAGCCGCGCTGGCGGCTCGTCTCGCCGACGAGAAAAAGGCGGAGGACATCGTGGTCCTGGACGTCACCGGTCTGTGCAATTTCGCCGATGTGTTCCTGATCTGCACCGGCAACAACCGCATCCAACTCCAGGCGATCAGCGACGGGATTTCCACCGGGCTGAAGGCCAGTGGGTGCAAGCCGGCAAAGGCCGATGGCGAGCGCGGGGCGAACTGGCTCGTACTCGATTTCGGAGACGTGGTGGTGCACATGATGAGCCCCGATGCCCGGGCATTTTACCGGCTCGAGAAACTTTGGGGCGACGCCCCGATCCTCGATTGGGAGGGCTCGTCGCAGGCCGCGACGACCGCTTCCTGAGCATGGGAGCAGGGGCGGTGGCTCTCCGCCGCTCCTGCCTCCCCCACACGATGGGGGCGGCGGGTCCTGCCCGGCGGGCGCCCTCCCTTCCATTCCCGTAAAGATTTCTCTTCACGACCCCGGGCACGATCCGTTAAGCTTTCGGCTTCTTGGATTAGCGGCACATTGAGACCGCCACCCCTAAACTCAGGACAATCAACAGCCCATGATGAAATTCACGATCGGCGAAACGGTCATCGAGCCGACCAATGGCATCTGCACGATGGAAGGCATGCGCCGGATGTCAGTCGACGGCCAGGAAATGACCGTCTACATTTTCCAGTCCGCCAATGCGAAGGTATACGTCCCCGCCGATCAAATCGAGAACCGCAGCATTCGCCGCCCAATGGATCGGGAGGAGGTCAAGCGGGTCCTCGCCTCCCTCAAGGTCCCCGTTTCGCCGAACCGCGACGACGCCCGGCTCCAGTATTCCGCCTACCGCGAGACCATGAAGTCCGGCGACCCGCTCAAGATCGCCCGCCTCCTCCGCGACCTCTTCATCCTCGACCAGCAGGATGACCTGAAGGGGAAGGAGAAGGAGATCATGGAGCAGGCGAAGAAGTTCCTGACCGACGAAATTTCCTACGTCCGCCAGACGAGCAAGGCCCAGGTCACCGAGAAGATCAACGAGTCCCTCCGGCAGATGTACAAGACCAAGCAACAGAAAGACAAGGAGCGGGCAAAGAAGAGCGGGGTGGAACTGCCCCTCGGGCTGCTCGGTTATGGGGACGAGGAGGAGCCGGACGACAGCGACGAAGCGGCCGTCAAGGAGTCGAGTTCGGATTCGGACAGCGAGGAGTGACGGCAGATCAGGAGAAACGGGCTGCCGGTTTCGAGGCTGCGGGGGAAGTCGCCGACGGAATGATCGTCGGCCTCGGGACCGGGTCCACGGCCGCCTATGCGATCGAGGCCATCGGAGAGAAGGTGGCAGCCGGGCACCTCCGCATCCGGGCCGTGTGCACGTCCCGCCGAAGCGAGGAACTCGCCCGTCGCTACGCAATCCCGATCATCGGGTGCAACCACGCCTCCGCCCCGGATATCTATATAGACGGTGCGGACCAGATCGACGCCGCCGGGCGCATGATCAAGGGGGGCGGTGGCGCCCTCCTCCGCGAGAAGATCGTCGCCTACCACTCGAAACGCCGGATCATCATCGTCGACCGCTCGAAGGTGGTCGAAAGGCTCGGGATCGGCTTTCCCCTTCCGCTCGCAGTCACTCCCTTCGCCGCCGGCTGCACCGCCCAATGGCTGGCACAGCGCCATGGCTGCGAAGCATCGCTCCGGCCCGGCATGGGCGGCCAGCCCTACCTGACCGACGACGACAACCACATCCTCGATTGCACCTTTCCCGACGGGCTCACCGATCCTCCGGCCCTCGAGGCAACACTGGCCGATCTGCCTGGCATCGTGGAAACGGGACTGTTCCTCAATCTTTGCGACGAGGTCCTGATCGGCAGCAACGGCCACGTCGAAAGGATTCGCTATACCAGGGAGGCGTCCGTCACGCCATGAGCCTCAAGGCCGCCGTCATTACCTTCCCGGGCAGCAACTGCGACCAGGACATGCACCGCGCCGTGCGGCTCATGGGCTGGAAGCTCGAGTGCCTGTGGCACGAATCCCGGCTCGAGTCGCCTGTGGACGTGATCTTCCTGCCGGGCGGGTTCAGCTACGGGGACTACATGCGGGCGGGGGCGCTGGCCCGCTTTTCCCCCGCGATGGAATCGGTCGCGGACCAGGTACGCCGCGGCGGTCTTGTCGTCGGGGTGTGCAACGGCTTTCAGATTCTTTGCGACGCCGGCTACCTGCCCGGCGCCCTCACCCGCAACAGCGGCCTCGCCTTCCGCTGCATCTGGACCAATCTGCGAGTCGCCTCCCCGGACACCCCCTTTACCGGCGCGCTCCGCAGGGGGGACTCCCTTCGCATCCCCATCGCCCACGGCGAGGGGAACTACCAGATCGACGCGGACGGATTGAAGGCGCTCCGTGATCACGACCAGGTGGTGTTCGAGTACCTGGACAATCCGAACGGTTCCGTTGGGGGCATCGCGGGGGTGTGCAACCGCGAGCGCACGGTGCTGGGGATGATGCCCCACCCCGAGCGCGCAATGGAGCCGATGCTGGGCGGGGCCGCCGGCCGGAAGGTCTTCGAGTCCATCGAGGCGTCCCTCTCGCGCGCGGGGGCGTGACCTTGCCCGGCGTCCCCATCGAAATCCATTGTCATTCCAGCGACCATAGCGGCGACGCGGTGACACCCGCGGTCGACATGGTTCGGCGCTACCAGGAGCTTGGATTCGGGGGCCTCGTCTTCACGGAACATGGATACACATGGCCCGAGGAGGAACTGGCCGAGTTGCGGCGTCAGGCTGACTTGCCGCAGGAGTTCTTTCTCGCGTCGGGGGTCGAGGTGCGGCTGGAGCATGAGGGGATGACGATGGGAGACGTGTTGATTTACGGATCGGGGGAGAAGTTTGACGCGCGCGAGCCGGCGCTGGACGTCTTTCGGCGCCTTGGTCCCGGGGCCTGGCTGGTGGCGGCACATCCGGGGGTTCCTCGGGGAGGGCTGGAGCAGCGCATCGGCGATTATCCGGTTTTGGCGGCGGAGGTCTGGAACGCGCGCTACGGGGAGCGGGCAAGCGAGGCGGCGGAGCGGCTGGCGGAGGAGTTCGGGCTTCCGGGAGTCGGCGGGTCCGATGCCCACAAGCTCGAGGAGGCGGGGCGCGGCGGAACCCTCGTTCCCCGGGTGCCCGAGTCCCTCGCAGACCTGCGGGCGATGATTGCCGAGGGCGAAGCCCGGCCCTACCGGGGGCGTGACGAATCGCCGTCGCCTCCGGCCTTTCTGTCGTGGCTGTTTGGCAGGCGCCGGGACTGACCGGCAAGGCGGCTCGCCTCCGGCACGACGTCCCGCCAGAACTCCCCGAAATCCCCCTGGAAACCCTCCTCCGCGTTGGTGAAGTCCTCGACGGCGTTCCACAGGCAGGGACGGCGGCGGAGCTGGAGCGAGACGCGCCGGAGCGCCTGGCGGACACCGGCGGTGGTTGTATAGCTGTAAAGACGATCGTCGCAGATGAGTCGCTCCAGGCGGCAGGCCTCGCGGGTGGGGAGCCGTGGAGCCGTCCGGCGGAGGCTGACGTAGCGGGCGTCGAGCCACGGACGGAGTTCGCTCCCGGTGGTGCCGGCGAATCCCCGGGCGAGCAGGTGGTCGTAAAGGACATCGACGAGAATGGCGGAATAAAGGCCCCAGCGGCCGCGAAGGCGGGCGGTGCTCCGGCGGACGGCGGGATGGTGGTCCGTATAGACGTCGAGGGCACGATGCATGACGACGCCGGCCTGGACAGCGGGGGGGAGTTCGGCGAGGCGGCGGCCCTTGATCCAGTCGGCGATCAGGTTGCCCGCCTGGAGGTCCGTGTCGGGCCCGGCGAGGGCGAGGTGCGCCAGGAAGTTCACCGCACCGTCGCCATCAGTCGTCCAGGCCGGCCTTGCGGCGAATCATCGGTGTCACCACGGCGGGGTTCGCCTTCCCCTTCGTGCGCTTCATGATCTGGCCCATCAGCGCGCCGATCGCCTTCTCCTTCCCGTTGCGCAGGTCCTCGACCACCTTGGGCATGGCGGCCAGCACCTCGTCGACGACGGGTTCGAGGCTGCTGTCGTCGAGCGGCTTGAGGCCCTTCTCCTCCACAATGGCCCCGGGGGCCTTCCCGGTCCCGACCATTTCGGGGAACACCTGTTTGGCGATCTTGCCGGTGATCGTTCCGTTGTCGATGAGGTTGACGAGCTCCGCCAAGTGCCCGGCGGGAACGGGAAAATCCGCCAGCGTCGTGTCCTCCGGTTGCTTGCGGAGCCAGGACAGCGCCTCGGTCATGATCCAGTTCGAGATGCCCTTGGGGTTGGTGTGGGTGGCGAGGGCAGCCTCGAAGTAGTTGGCCGTGTGGGGGTGGGCGGTGAGGACGCCCGCGTCGTATTCGGGGAGGTGATAGTCGCGGAGGAAGCGCTCGCGCCGGGCGATCGGGAGCTCGGGGAGGGAGACGGAAACCTCCTCGCGGAGGTCCCGTGTGATGGAAACGTCGAGGAGGTCCGGATCGGGAAAGTAGCGGTAATCCTGGGCGCCTTCCTTCGTCCGCATGGCGCGTGTTTCCCCCCGGGCCTCGTCCCAGAGGCGGGTCTCGCTCGCCACGCGTCCCCCTCCATCGAGGACCTCGCTTTGCCGCTCGTACTCGGCGTCTATACACTTCATCACCGTCTGGATCGAGTTGAGGTTCTTCACCTCGACCTTCTGGCCGAACTCGGTGCTGCCTTCGGGACGCAGCGACATGTTGAGCTCGAACCGCAGGCTGCCTTCCTGCATCTTGCAGTCCGACACGTCGAGATACTGGAGGAAGGCGCGCATGCCGTTCATGAACGCGAGGGCCTCCTCGCGGGTGCGGATGTCCGGACGGGTGACGATTTCCAGGAGGGGGGTTCCGGCGCGGTTGAGGTCGACCAGCGAGTAGTCGATTGCGGCGCCCTCGGGATGGAGGTTCTTGCCGGCGTCCTCCTCGAGATGGATGTTGTCCATCCCGATGCGGCGGCGGGCCCCGTCCTCGAGCTCAATTTCCAGGAAGCCCCCCGTGCCGAGGAACATGTCGTTCTGGCTGATCTGGTAGTTCTTGGGCAGGTCCGGGTAGTAGTAGTTCTTGCGGTCGAAGGCGATGACGTCGGGGACATCGCAGTGGAGGGCGAGGGCGACCTTGAGGGCGAGCCGGAGGGCCTCGCGGTTGAGCACCGGCAGGGTGCCGGGCATGCCGAGGCAGACCGGGCACACGGCGGTGTTCGGAGGGGCACCGAAGACCACCGGGCACCCGCACCAGACTTTGGTCCGGGTCTTGAGTTCCGTGTGGACTTCGAAGCCAATGACAATTTCGTAGGACATGGGAGGAAGTGGCCCGGTTGCGGGACGATTCAAGGATGGATGGGGCAAGGTCTGGCGGTGGGCCCGGGGCGTCAAACGGGAAGCCGCGCCGCTTGACCGTGAAGGACCGCCCGCTACGGTTACCGCATGAATTGGGACGAGACACGATTGACGGAGTTTCGGCGGAGCACGCGGCGTGCGCTGCCACTTGAGATGGATGTCGTTGGATCGCTTGCCCGGGGATTCCGGGTTGAGCGGGCGGAAGTGGTGGCGCTGCTTCGGGAGATGTTCGAGAGGGGGGAACTCGTTGGCGTGCTGGCGGAGCCGAACCCGGTGCTGGAGAGGGCCGTCGAGCGGCGACGGCAGGGGGAGGAGCCCGCCGCCGGGTGGACGCCCCGGTGGGTGGCCCGGGACCCCGACGGGGCAGTCCTTCGCAGTGAACTGCGTTTCACCGAGGGCGAGGGTCGCGGCGCGACCTTTCTCAAGTGTGGCCTTCCCTGCAGCGAGGCCGACGCCCTGTCGTCCTTCGGTGACCGCACCTATCTGGTGGGGGAAACGCGGGAGCGGCTGACGCCGGTGGACGAGGGGGCGGCCACCTTCGGCCAACGGCTCTTCTCACCCGTCGCCTTCGATCCCGGGGAAAACCTCTGGGAGCAACTGGCACTGGATGGCGCGGGCGAGTCGGCCCGCCGGTGCGCCAAGGAGTTGCTTGTGGCGCGGCTGTGGCGGAGAATCGGATTGTGGCACTCTCTGGCGCCCTGGCGAGGGTGTGGGCTCGCCCGCTGGGATTTCACTCCCCTGAAAGGGAAGGAAGGAGCGGCGGGGCGGGCCTTGGCGGCGCTCCAGGCCACCGGGGATGTGGTGGCGCGATCGGACCCGGAGAAGGGCCAGGTCGTCCTCGAGGCGATTTTTCTCGCCCGCGAGGAGGGCGGCGGCGAGCGTGCCGTCCGCGAGGTGGCCCGCCAATGGGAGCTCCAGCCGGAACGCTGGCAACCCCTCGTCTTCGACTTTCCCGGCTAGGCAACCATGGGATCCTTCGGCGACAAACCCCATTCCAGCCTCAAGCCGCGCCGGCTTGTCCGTCGCCTGTTGACTCTTCTGGCCCTCGTTGTGGGGGGAGTCGCCCTCACCGCCATGGCCGGCATGCTGGCCTTCAAGTCCGAGGCGTTCTGGCGCAGCCAGATCTTCGGCGCCGTGTTCGGTCCCTACTGGGACACCTCCATCAGCTGGGAGAAGTTCGAAAGCCATGCCTTCCCTCCGGGGATCACGATCACCGGCTTGTCGATTCATGAACCAAACGCGCCCGAGCAGTATCTGTTGCGCGCAACCCGACTGGATTTCCGCGGGGGGCTTGATACGCGCCCCGGCTACATCGATCTCCAACGGCTCGAGATGGAGGACCTCTCGGTTCGCTACGTCCTCCACGGCGACGACGACTCAAACCTCTCGCGGGTCCTCAACCGCGTGTTCGAGGGGCGCAACCCCCTCGATTCCAGCCCCCGGATTCCCGATCCCGAACAATGGCTTTGGACGGTCGATACGGACGATTTCGAGGTGGATGGCTTCGCCTATGCGTTCGAGGACCGGCGTCCCTCGGGTGACCCGATCGTCTACCGCTACGAGTCGCAAGGCCCCGCCCGGGTCTTTTCAGGCCCCGAGGACGGAGACCATCCCCGGCGCCTGACCGACTACTTCGCCCTCGAGTCTTTTGGCGAGTTCACCGTGCGGCGGGGCGAGGTGCTCGCCTCGGCCACCGGCAACCTGTCTGTGGAAGTTCCCCGCTTCGCCGATTACCCCCAAACAACCCTGGAACTGAACGCCCGCCTTCATCCGCCCCGGGGAGAATCCCGCTTCTCGGTTACGGCAACGCTGCCTCTCGAGCGAAGCGCGGTCCGCCTCAAGGCGATCCCCCTCGAGAACATCGAGGCGGACCTGATGGCGGCAGCCGGGACACCTCCCATCTTCACCCTGCGCGAGGGCACACTCGATCCGCTCACCGGCGAGATCCGCGGGGCCTACTATCTGGGGACGGAAAGCGACGTGCTCTGGCGAAGCCTCGGGGCCTTCATCGCGCCGGAAGGTCTCCGCACGCTCGAGGACAGGCTCGCACCCTTGCCCCTTGGCGAGGACCCCGTCCGTCTCGAGACCAGCGGGCGGCTCGCTGGCGAGGGCATCCTCCAGTATGCGATCGTCGACGAGGCGGAACGGCTCCCGCTGAATCTCGACACCACCGGGCGCCTCGACGTGGAGGGATTCCGCCTCGGGGCCCTGGACGCGCTTGGCCGGTTCGTTCGCGAACCTGGCATCGCGCCCAACGCCCCTCTGCCCCTCGACATTGGCCTCGAGTGGTTTCTTGACGTCGAGGAGCGCGGCGGGTCCGGAGCCTTGCGGCTCGCCGCGACCGCCCGCCCCTCCGGGATCGAAGGCGTGACCGTGCGCACCTCCATCGCCGATCCCGCCAACCCCGACAGACCGATCACCTTCAACCCCTTCGTCGACCGCGGCCCCCAGCAGTTCCTTACGGTAATTCAGCGTCAGCTCGCCACCTTGCCAGTCTATACACGCGTGACCTCCTGGGAGGCCTTCCTCGGGGCAACGGAGACATACCTCTTTGGACTGCTCGATGCGATCGGCTACCTTGGCATGGAAGATATGTCGATCCGCCAGGAGATCGAGCTCGGCGGGGACGAGGCCCTGGGAAACTTCCTCCGGCCGATTCTTGGCGACGTGACCTCCGCCGAGTCCGGGTTCCTTCGCGTTGGCGCCCAGATCGCCGAGGCCACAGGCGAGGCGGTCTGGCTGGTGGAACTGGACCTGCGGGGCGTGGAGCTCGGCGGGCTTGAAGGTCCGATCGATTTCGAAGGCCGCGTGCGGCTTGCCCGCGAGGGTTCGCGGGTCCGCGCGGAGGAAATGCGGCTGGAACTGGGCCGCCGCCAATCGGATGGCCGCCCGCCGTGGACCATGCGCCTGGTCGCACGCGGGGGAAGCGACGACGCGGAGGAACCGGCGAACTTTGTGGATTTCGACTCGGGGCGCCTTCGCTTTGACCTCGAGCTCACCTCCGTTCGCCGGGAGCTCCTCGAGGTGCTCGAGCGGCTCCAAAGCTTCCGCATCGCGGACGGGCTCGCGCAGCCGGTCTCCAGGCGCCTGCTGGACCGGCTGGGACTGCGGCCGGGCGATCCCGCCGCCACGACGCAGATGCGCGCCCGCCTGCGCGGCGGGTTCGACGACCACATCCGCATCGCCGCCGAGATCGAGGCGACGGAGCTCCCGCTGGCGCCGATCCTCGAGGGAGCCGGCCGCCCCGGTGGGGCTCCCCCCACCGTCAGCGTTCGCTGGGACCAGCAAATTGTCCTCGATCCGGAATCTGGGCGGGTCGCTATCGACCGCATCAACGCCGCTCTCTTCGCGGATGCTGGCTCAACGACACCGGTGCTGCAGTTTCGCTTCGACCCGGAGGACCTCGTCCGTCTGGACCTTCCGCGCCTCGAGGAGTTGCTGCGGGCGGAGGCGGCACAGCTCTCCGCCGGCGGTCACGCAAACCCGCGCCCGCTCCCCGTGCTCGTCGCCGGATTCCTCGGTCGCATCGCGGCGGTCGGGGGAACGCTCCGCGAGGGCGAGGCAGCCGTACATCTTTCTATACATCAGTTCGACCTCGCGCCCCACCGGGGATTCCTATCGGAACGGGGCATTCCCATCGTTGGCGGCCACCTTTCGGCAGACCTTCGGATCGACCTTGTGGGCGAGGGGCGCGACCCGCGTCTCGGCGGGGTTGGCACCCTGCGTGTGGAGCGCCTCGCCTTGGCCGGCCTCGACGAGCCCGTGCGGGAGCTCACGTCGGATTTCACCTTCGAGGACCGCGATGGCTTCCTCCATGTCCGCGGCCTCGCCAGCACCCTGACCCTGGGACCCGACGAAGGGCCGGTTGCGGTTTCCTGCGCCATCGGCTTTCATCCGGCGACCGGAGAGGAAAAGTGGACCCTGCGGATCGATCCAGCAACCGAGGGCGCTCTGTCGGTGCTGGCCACCATGGAATCGAACGGCGTGGCCCGCGCTGCCCAGGTCCTGCACCGGATGCCCCTTTCCCAACTGGCGGACCTCGCGGGCAACAGGGCGCAACTTGGAATGGATTTTTCCGGCCAGCGCCCGGATGCCCGGTCGCCACTTTCGCTCCGTGCCCGCCTCACCGGGAACGGTCTCGACGTGCTCCCCGGGGTCCTTCGCCCCCTCGCGATGGAGGCGACGGGGAATCTGGTTGTCTATACAGATGGCGCGAGTGAGCTGGGTTCCCTCTCAGCCTCGATCCGCGAGGAGGGTACGGAGGAGCCTCTGCTGGCAATGGAGCTTGGGGAATCGCTCCGCTTCCCGCCGCCGGGTGAGGCCGATGGTCTGGCTCGTCTGCGACTCGGCGTTGCGAAGGAACTCGCGCGGCTGGCGCCGCGCCTGGCCGGCTTTCCACTTCCTCCCCTTGGACGTCCAATTTCCGGCGGCGCCGTCGAGGGGGTCATCGAGCTGGACCTGCCAGCCCGGTTGGAGCAGACCGTGGACGTCCCCGCCCGATCGACCCGGTTCCTTCTCCGCGTCGACGATCTCGCCCTTGCCGGGCACCCGCAGCGCTTTGAATCCGTCTTCGGGGGGACGCTCCGGTCGCAGGACGGGTTCCTCATTCTGTCCCCAGGGCGCTGGCTCTGGTCGATCGACGGGGAACGAGCCGGCGAGGTCGTCTATACAGCGAATGTGGAGGCGGCCTCCCGTGTCTATCGCCTCCAGGTGGATCTCCGCGACTTTGGGCCAGGCATACTGGCAGCCATGCCCGGCCCCCTCGCGCCCTGGGCTTCACTTCCGCGGGCCCGACTCGCCGCCGCCATTCAGCTCAACGGTTCGCTCGGTGGTCCGCATCATGTGCTGACGCTCGAGGCGCGGGCGCGCGACCTCGGCTTGCCCTCGCCGGTCCTCGATACCCCGCCCCCACCCTCGCCACCGCTTCATGCTGATGTTTCCCTCACGGCCGCCGTCGACGATGGCACCTCGCGGGTCCTGCTGTCGCTCCTCGACGCGCGGGTCGCCTATGGCGAACTGGACGAGATCGAGACCGGCGGCCCGCTCCCGGAAAGCCTCCCGCAGTTGATCCATCTCGAGAAGTCGCTCCCGGTTGCGCTCTATTTGGAGAAGCGGAACCCGGTGGCTTTCGGCGAGGAGGCGGAAGGGCTTCGTGCGACCGTGGGGCCCGTGCCCCTCGAGCAGTTTCGGGGAACGTTGGCGCGCCTCGCCGGCCTTCCCATCCACGAGGGCCTGCTGGAGGGCGAGGTCTTCCTGTCCTCCACAAACGGCGACGAGCCCCTCGTGGACCAGATTGGCGCGGACTTACGGATCAGCGGCGGGCGCTGGGGCCGATCCGATGGAGCCACCCACCCCTTCACCTCCGAAATGCGCCTTCGTCTTGGGACACGGCCCGGGGCACGCCGGCTCGAGGAGTTGGCGATTACGATGAACTACCCGAACGAGCCCGCCCGCTCGCGCGACCACCTGATGCTGTCGGGCGTGATGGAGCGGACAAACGGTTTGGACGGAACCATCGGTTGGCGGGCGATGGCAACGGTCCGCTCGGAGTCCCTCGCCGTCGACCGCCTCCTGGGCCTCGTTGGCGACGTGCAGGCACTCCTGCCCGAGGGAGCGCCTGCCACCGCGGGGGAGGACGATGACCAAACCGGTGTCTATATCGAGACGCTGTTCGCCGATGTCGACGAGGTTTCCGCGGAACTGAAGGGTCGCCTCGCGAATCTGACCTTTGGGCAGATCGCCGTCACCGGTGCTGATTTCGATGCGCGGGTGGACAAGGAGGAGTTGGTGCTGGAGGGGTTCCGGGCGCTCCTCGAGGAGGGGGAAATCGTGTCCTCCGGCCGCCTCGATTTTGATCGCGGGAGCCTCCCTTGGGATTTCGACCTCGCGGTGGACGGCCTCGCGCTGGAGCCCTGGGTTAACACGTTTGCACCGGTCGCGGCGGAGCAGATGGACGGCGGGCAGCTTTCGGCGGAGGTACGGCTCGCCGGCAACGGATTCCGGCCGGTTGACTTGCGCGAGTCCCTCAACGGATTCGCCGCGCTAAAGCTACTCGATTGGCAGCCCGCCTTCCGGGAAGGTCCCGTCCCCCTCGATCTCCGCGCACCCCTCAGCGTGGAAGGCACCGTGCTGCTGCGCAGGAACACCGGCGTGGTGCGCCTGGTCAGCCTCTGGCATCCCGAATGCCGCATCCGGGTCGACGGTCGCATCCAGCCACTGTTCCCGCCCAGAGGGACGAGTCGGGAGTTTCGCGCGCTGACCGATTATCTGAGGACCACGGTTGTGGGCCCCGGGGGACGGTTCGAGTTGGTGGATGGCCGGTCGTACCCCCTTCGCCAGCCGGTCTATGGGGTCTTGTTGGAGACGGAGGGCCGCCTCGGACCCCAGGAGGGGGCGGAGACGCGGCTTCGCAGCCTGAATTACTGAAGGGTCGGGCTGCCCCCGATATGGAGCGTCCGGGATTCTTAGGCTTGCGGCATCCGCTCCCCCCTCCCCAAAACGAGACTTCACGCACGCGTATCCAACGGGGAACGTAAATACTCATGCCCGAAATCGCCCGCGCGAAGGTCCTCCGCTGGCTGGCCGGCCTCGGACTGGTCCTCTTGGCGCTCTTGCTGGGGATGCCGCCAGCGGGGGCCCAGCCGGATGTCGGTGTCTGGCGGATCGCCATCGTGACCGGTCGCACACAGACGGAGGCAGAAGGTGATCTCGCAGCCTTTGCGGACCTCGAGGATGTCGCGATTTACCGATATCAGGGCCAATTCGGCATCTTTGCCGGAAGTTACCGGACGGAGCAGGCAGCAAGGGAGGCGGCTCAGCGACTTGCCGACGAAGCGGGCCTGATTTCACCGGAGGTCGTGCTGTTCCCCGCGGACGCGCCCACCGGGCCCGCGCCTGCCGACGCCTCCGAGACCGACACCGGTCGCTTCCGTGTGGTCGTGGGCCGCTTTGGTCAGCGGGCCAATGCGGCCACCCTCGAACAGACCCTCCTCGATAAGGGACTTCTCGACGTCGAGATCGAGCAATCCCGCGATGGCCAATTCATTGTCTACGCCGGGTTCCAGTATCCCTCGCGGGCGGAGGCGGAAGCTTTTCAGGGCCAGCTCCGGGATCTGGGCATCGACATTCTCGAAATCGTGAATCTCGACGCGGCGGACGCGACCCAGCCTCTCAGTCCACGCGTTTCGGAACGCGAGAACGAGCTTCTGGTCGCCTTTCGTGCCGCCTTGGCGGAGAGCGATTTCCCCCGCGCCGCCCGCATTATCAGCGAGTGGCAAACCACAGATGCAACGAGCCCCTTGCTGGCAGAGGCGCAGGCGGAGCTGATCCAGCGTCAGGCGGCAGCCGCTTCCTCAACCCCTACCCCGATCCCCGAGGGCTTCGAGGTGCTGTCCGGCCAGGCGGAGCAGGCCGAGCGGGAAGGGCGCCTTCAGGACGCGATCGCCATCTGGCGTCGCATTCAGACCCTCCGCGACCTGACCGAGGAGCAGGGTTCCACAGCGAGTGGAGCCATCAGCCGCATCAACCAACGGATCTTCGAGCAGCGTGAGGCGGGCGAAACGGATGCCCGCAACGCCCTCGAGAGCTCGTCCGCGGGCGGCGATCCGGGCGGAGGAATCCTCACCTATGTGATTATCGGCGTGGTTGTGGTGATCATCGCCGGCGGAGGGGTCGTCTTCTTCCTGATGCGTTCCAAGGCCGGCGCTCCGGCCCCAGCCGCGAGACCTGCAGGCGGGCCCGCCATGAGTTCCGGAGGCGGTATCGGATCGGGTGCGTCAGCCCGTTCTTTGGCATCCAGCGCGCCCTCGGCCGCGGGCGCCGCCCCGAAAGCCCCCGCTGGCCGGAAGCCCGGTGCCCCGGCGGCCAAGCCGGCTCCCAAGCCGGAACGCCCCCCTTCGTCGGAATCCATCCAGCTTGATGGAGGGGATGCCACCGCGGCGCCGACCGCAGCGAAGGCCCCCGACGATGCCGCGCCTGACAAGGTTCCCTCGAGCAGCAGCGTCGACATCGAAGGGGCATTCACCGATGGCCCCCCCGCCTCCGCCAGCAGTGAGGCTCCCGCCGAAGCGGCTCCTGAGAGGCTGGCGCCGCCCCCCGACAAACGCCGCATTCCCCTTGTTCGTGAGACCTCCGGACAGGAGACGGAGGAGGAAGTCCCCGTTGGGGAGGTGAAGAAGGCGGAGCCGATGGCCCCAAAGCCCATGCCGGCTCCCGCCGTGCCCGCCGGGCCACGAGTCTTCTTCGAGCAGACCTTCGACGACGAGGAACCGGAAGCGATCCCGAACGGTTGGTCTGGGGAGTATGGCTACGCCTCGCTCAAAATCGTCGACCGGGATGGGGGCGAGGGCCGTTGCCTGCGCTTCGAGAAGACCGCCGGCAATGGGAGTGCACTCTTCTCCTGCAAGTTCCCGGACGCCACGGGGCGCCTCGTCGTCCAGTATGACCTGCGCTGCGACAACAAGAACAAGTACCTGCTCGGGTTCTACCTCGAGAAGGATGCCGACTTCCGCCACTCGGTCCACACGGTGGTCCATCGCGACATCTCGAATCCGAACAAGGTCTCGCTCCGACTTCAGAACGAGCCGGCGGCCTACGAACTGGGCAAATGGGTCCGGATCCGATTCCATATCGATCTGTTGCGGGGCCTGATGGACGGTTACCTGAACGACGATCCGGTTGCCCTCGGGGTGCGGATCGCCTCGCGACCCAAGAGCCTGAACACCCTGTCGATCCGCGACAATCTCGCCACCGAGGGCGTGCTTTTGATCGACAACATCCGCGTCTTCCAAGACCGTTAGTCCGGAGTTATCAGGGGTCCGAAATGCCGGTGTTCGGGCCCTGAGCATGGCAGTACGGGCGGCCGTCAGGGAGAATGGGAAACGCAACAAGCAACCTGATCCGGATGATCGACGATGCCATCGGCATCGGGGAATTGCTGGATCAGTTGGCCACCTCGCGGGCGCGCCGCGCCCTGCCGTGCGACTGTTTCTCCGGGGATGGCCCTGCCCGCCTCATTCAGAATCCCGACACCAACCAGGTCTCCTGCGTCGAGGCGGAATGCCCCCTTCATCAGGGAGCAACCCCTGCCAGCCTTTGCGCCGCCTTTCACGGGTGGGAATCGGCGGCGGCGGCTCTCTATCTTGCCGAGACCCATGACTTCTCGCTAGACGACGACACGATCGCGGATGTCCGCGCGGAGGCGGTGGAGCGTTACCGCGTCTCCCTCCGGAAGGGCGAGTTCCAGTCCGCGCGGCGGACCTTTCGCACGGTTGTCATGACGCTGGGGAACGACCCGGCGGCAGGGGCAGACCTGCTGCTTGCAAGGATGGAAGGCCCGGAGCAGGTGGCGGAGCTCCAAACCGAGGTGGCGATGCTGCTCCTCGAGCGGGGATTGCGCGACGAGGCCCGGCGCGTCCTCGAGGAAAAGGCCCTCGCGGCCGACCCCGCCTTTCCCCGGGCCATGCTCCGCCTTTCCGAGATCCAACAGCAGGAGCATCCCGAATCTCCCTTGTGGGCGGAAACGCTCGTCCGCCTTGCGACCGTCTTCAACGCACGACGCGAGCATGAACTCGCCGAGCAGGTGCTCCTTCGGGCCGTTCCCGGTGTCGGCGGCACGCCCACCTTTCACCTCGCGATGGGCGAGGCCCTCCAGGGGCTGGGCCGCGTCGATGCCGCTACCTACGAGTACGAGAGCGCGTTTGAACGGTTTGTTAAGGCGGGGGAGAGCCGCCAGGCCCTGGTGGTGCTCGAGAGGCTGATCCATGGCGACCCCGCCTCGGAGGAACTGCGCCGCCGGGCACTCGCCATCCGGGAGGAAGTTCAGGACCAGGCGGGGATCGCCCGCGACCTGCTGGAGATTTCGCGGCTCGCGCTGGAGCGGGGGGATGAGGCCGGCGCGCGGGCATCGCTCGAGGAGCTGATCCGGCGCGTGCCCGAAACGGTGGAGGCGCAGGAGTCCCTCGCCGACCTGGCGCTCCGCCATGACGACGCACCTGCGGCGGTGAAGCACCTCCTTGCCGCCATCGATCTGTATATACAGCGCGAGGACTTCGGGGAAGCCAACCGGGTGGCCGCCCGGCTCGCCGCCATCGTGGGCAAGTCGGAGCCGGACCTCGAGAAGTCGGCACTGCGATTCCTCGACCTCGGGCTGACGGAGGAGGCGGGTGCCCACCTGCTCGAACTCGCAGGCCGTCGGTTCCATGGGGGACACGCGGACGAGGCCGAAGCGGCGCTCCTGCTTCTTGCCGAGGCGGAAGGGACGCCCGTCGACGTGCTGGACGAAGCCGTGCGGCTGCTGCGGGTGAACCACCGCGACGCCGCCTGCCGATTGCTCACCCTTCGGCTTGCGCGGGCGGCCGCCGAGGCCGGGGCCGTGGATGTCGCGATCCGCTCACTTGACGAACTCGACCGTCTGGGGTTCGACACCGGAGTTGTGGAGGCGCGCATCGAGATTCTGATGAACGCCGGTGATGGCCGGCGCCTGGGCGAGATGGCCGCACGCGACTTGTCGCGCGCCGAGGAACATGGAGAGCATGACTTCGCCGAGCGCCTCTGCCGCCAGGTACTGGATTTCTTTCCCGATGCCATCGAGGTGGCGAACTGCCTTGCGGGGCTTCTGCTGGCATCGGACCGGGCGCCGGAGGCGGCCGCACAACTTGTCGCCATGGCTGCCAACGAGGCCCAACCCCGCGAAAGGCGCCTCGGCTGGCTGAACCAGGCCGCGGGCATCGACCCCACCAACAGCCGCCTCCATCTCCAGCGCGCCGCTCTCTGCATTCAGGAGGGCGACCAGACGAAGGCCTTTCACTGCTATACGGCAGCCCTAGGCAACGCACTCGACGGGGGAGACGCGGTCCTCGCCCGCGAGGCCCTCGAGGGAGCCGCCACCCTCCATCCCCAACACACCGATGTGCTCGAGGGACGGGGCCGTCTCGCATTGCTGGAGGGGGACCGGGCCGGCGCCGGCGAGCAATTCCGCGCCCTGCTCGAGCGGGCCATCGACTCCCTCGGTCCGAAGGACATCGCCGCCCGCTTCGCGCGCATCGAATCCTTCCTTCCCGGCGAGCCCGCCATCGCCGAGGTCTACCTCGGCTATCTGCACGAACACGGCACGCCGGCCGACTGTGTGCTGCTCCACCTTCTCCTCGCGGAGCACGCGGCAGGCGAAGGCGATTGGGAGGACGTGCAGGCCCACGCGGAGGCAGTGCTTGGGGCGGTGCCGGGCCACCTTCGCGCGCTTCGTCTTCGGGCCGATGCACTGACCTTCCTCGGCCAGCCGGAGGAGGCCGCAAGCTCCCTGTTGGTGGCGGCGCAGGCCGCCAACCATGCGGGCGACCACGAACAGGCACTCGCCTTCTGTTTCGACTACGGGGCCCAGAGCACGTGGGCCCCACAAGCGATCGACGAGGTCTGTGCCAGCATCGAGGCGTTGCCCGATCCCGACGGAGGTCTCGAGTTCCTGCGGCGCCGTCTCGGGGATTCCGACACCGCGGCGGGGGTGTTCGCGAAGCTCTCCGAGGCGCTTGACGCACGAGGACGGCAGGAAGTGGCGGCGGCCGCCGCAAGGCACGCCTTTGAATGTGGCAGCGCGAACGTCGCCCTTGCCCGAATGGTGGCGCGAGAGAGGGCGTCCACGGGAGATGAGGAGGGCGCTCTTGCCGTCTGGCAGGAGATTGGCCATCGCGCGCGGAGCCTCCACGACACATCGGCCGAGCGGGCCGCGCTCGAGGCCCTCGCGGAATTCCAGCCGCAATCCCTCGACTTCGCGCTGGAGTTGGGCCGATTGCTCATGCGCGAGGGCGAGAGGGAGCAAGCCGTGGCCCGGCTGGAGGAGGCCCTCCATCTCGCAACCGCCGCAAAGGATTCCCGCCGGGGAGAAATTGCCCGGGAATTGCAGGCGATTGCGCCGACCCACGGGCTCGCCTGCGAAGCACTCCTTGCCGACGCCCTGGAGGCCGGTGATTACGAGCGGGCGGGGGAGCTCCTGCTGGAGCGGACCGGGGCGCTGCGCGGCGGTGGCCAACTGCGCGAGGCCGTGGGACTCCTCCGCGAGGGGCTCCAGTGGCCTTGGGAAGCTGTTCCGCTCCGCGCGGCGCTCGTCGACCTCCATGGCGAGTTGTTTGATTACGACGCACTCCGGGACGAGGCCTCGGCGCTGGCGTCGCGTTTGCACTCGGCAGGGGACGACGAGCTGGCGGCCGAGTCCCTCGCGCGGGCCGTGGAGATTCTGTGCGCACGGCACGAGTGGGCGAGAGCGGGCGCGCTGCTCGACGATCACGAGGAAATGGCACGGACGCGCCCGGAACTGCTGCGGGCTCGGGCCTCGGTGCTCGAGGGCGCCGGCGAGAAGGCCGCCGCCGTAAGCGCATGGATCGAAGCGGCGCGGGCGACCGCCGAAGCGGGTGCCCCTTCCGAAGCCGAAAGTCTTCTGCGCAAGGCAGCTCGCCTCGGGCCCGATTCCATCGAGGCCCACCGGGCACTGGTGGAGCTTCTCGAACGGGAGAAGGACGACCACCTCGCCGACCTCATCCCCCTGTATAGACACCTCGCCGGGTTGTTGGCGGCGGAGGATGCTGCCGCCGAAAGCGCCGATTATCTTGGCCGCGTCCTCGACATCCTGCCCGATGACCGGTCCGCACTCACCGCGTTCCTGGAGGCCGGCGCTGGCGACGAGGAACGCCTTGCCAGCCGGGCGCGTTCCCTCCGCGAGCTGGCGGCCAAGGCGGGAGACGAAGCCCAGGAGGCCGTCGCGATTGGGGTGCTGATGCGCCTCGAGCCCGACCATGGCGAATGGCTGGAGCGCTATCTCGTCCTGAAGGGCGAGACCCTCGGGGAGGACGAGCAGCGCGAGTTGCGTCTCCGCCTGGCGGCCGGGTTGAGGGATGCCGGGCGCCAGGCCGACGCGATCCGTGCCTACCGGTCGATCCCCGTCGCCGCTGATCTTCCCCGGGAGCACCTTCTTGCCTACGCCGCGCTTCTTTCGGAGGCGGGCGAGCTAGACGGCGAGATCGAGCCCCTCGCAGCGCTTGCCGGCCAGTGGTTCGAAGCTGACCGGCGCGAGGACGCGCTGGCCTTGCTGGAGGGATTGGCCGAACACGCCCCGGGAAATGCTTCCTTTCACGCCCTGGCGGGCCGGATGCTTGCCGCGGCGGGCGAGGAGGAGCAGTCCGCCTCCGTCTATACGCGGCTGCTGCTGCTGCCCGAGGTGCTCGAAGGCGGCAACGACGCGGCGGCATGGCTCGAGGAAGCCCGGGCGGCCCATCCGGAGAATGCCCGGGTCCTGGCGGCATGGACGGAGGCCGTGGTTGCCGCGGACGCTTCGAGGGCGGGCGAGGCGTACCTCGCCCTGGCCGAAGTGCAGGCGCGGTCGGGCGATGTCGCCGCCGCCGCAGAGTCCGCGGGCAAGGTGGTGGAACGGGCCGCGGGGAACGGGGAGTTGCTCTTCCGATTGGGCGAACTGCTGGCGACAGCGCTCGATCAGCCGCACGACGCGGGGCGCGCCTTCCTCGAGGCCTCGGAGCACCTTGCCCCCCACGCTCCCGAGCGCGCCATCGAGGCGATCCAAAAGTCCGCCTCCCTGCTGCCGGAGGACCTTCAGGTGCAGCGGCGCAACGGCGAGATGCTGCAGAAGGCGGGTCGAACGAGCGAGGCCGCGAAGGCCCTTGTCGGGGTGGCCCGCCTCCTCGAGGAGCAGGGCCAGGCATCGGAAGCCCTCGAACCGCTCGAGCAGGCCGCCCGGCTCGCGCCATCCGCCGACGTCTATACGCGTCTCGCCCACCTCGCGGCGGAGCACGGGAACCCCTCCAAGGCGGTCCGTGCGTGGCTCAGGATCTCCGAGATTGCCGAGAAGGAGCAGGACGTCGCCACCTACGTGGACGCCCTCCGGAAGGCACTGTCCATCGAGCCGGCCAACCACGAGCTCCTCCGGCGCCTTGCGATCAGCCTCCAGGCACGCAGCAGGACGGATGAAGCGGCACGGGCCTACGTCGCCGGAATCGAGGAATTGCTCCGGTCCGGCGACATCGAGCACGCCATGGACCTGAAGGCGGACGCGATTTCCGTCCTCGGCCCCCAGACGGTGCTGCTGCGCGAGTCCGCCCGCGCCTTCGAGGAGGAGGGAATCCCGGAACTCGCCGCACGGGACCGCCTCACCCTTGCGCGCCAGTTTCAGCGGGAGGATCGCCTCGCCGAGGCGCTCGCCGAGGCGGAGGCCGCCGCCATCCTGCATCCCAACGATCCGAAGACCGACACCGTCCGGCTCGAGCTCCTGCTCCAGATGGGGCGCAAGGACGAGGCCCTCGAGCTTGGGCTGCCGGTGATCCGGCGCCAGATCGACGCCGGTCATGCGGCGGCGCTCGTCGTGGCCTGCCGCCAACTCGAGCATGCCTTCCCCGAAGATCCGCGAGTCCTGCGCCTTTACGCCGAGGCGCTGGGACAGGAGGGCACCCAGGCGACCGCCGCCGGGGTCCTTCGTTCCCTCGCGGCGGCCTGCCTCCGCGAGGGCGACGAGCAGGGCGAGCTCGAGGCACTCGCCCGCCTCCACGGGCTCGACACCTCCCTCACCCACGAGGAAACTGCTCGTTTCGCGGCTCTGTCGATTGCGCACGACGACAAGGAGACAGCCTCGGCGCGCGTCCTGCCGCTGCTTGAGCGGGCCACGCGACAGCAGGAGGAGGGCTTGCTCCGGGACCTGGTGCTGCTGCTTGAAGACCGGCTTGGCGACGACCCGACGGTGCGCCGCGCGGCCCTTTCCCTGGCGCGAGGGCGAGGCGACGAGACGGCAATTCTCGCCGAGGCGGTCCGCTGCGCCGATGTTTTCCTTGAGAAGGGAGCTCCCGGCGAAGGAATTGAAGTACTCGAGGATCTGGCAGGCACGGCGGCGGTGGGGAACTCGGCGGCCTATCAGGCGACGCTGGGTCGTCTCTACAAGGCGCAGAAGGCCAAAGGGCAGGCCCGCAAGGCCCTCCTGCGCGCCGCCGACCTGTATCGGGCGGAGGGAAACGCCGACAAGCGGCTGGAAATCCTCCAGGAACTTCGCATCGTGGACCCCATGGATCTCGACTCACTCACGCAACTGATCTCGGAACTGCTCGAGGCCAATCGGGTCGACGAGGCGGTCGAGGCCATGGAACGCCTCGGCGAGTCCTACGAAGAGCGCGGAATGGACGACCTCGCCGAGGAGGAGTACCGCCGCCTGCTGAAGCTGCGTCCCAACCGCTACGACATCCGCGAGCGGGCCTTTGCCGCCCATATCCGCCACGGCCACGAGGAGCAGCTCCTCGGCGAATACCTCGAGCATGCGGACATTCTCCTCGCCGCAGGCGAGGTGGCCCGTGCACTCGAGTTCTATCGTCGCGTGAGCATCCTCGACCCGACCAACCTCACCGCACGCCGGGCGTATATACGCCACTACACCAAGGTCGGGGAGGAGGCGGACCTAGTCGAGGAGATACTCGCCTTCGCCCAGATGCTGGTGGAGATCGGCGAGGTCGACGAGGCGATCCAGTACTTCCAGCGGGCGATGCAGATCGACCCGGAAAACTCCCGAGCACGCGACCTCCTTTCCGCCACTCAGGAGCGGAACCGCAAGGCGCTCCCCCCCGGCGAGGCGCGCATCGGCACCGGCACCGCCGGCGACCTCGACCTCACCGCCACCCAGGAGCAGCAACTCGCCGCCTCGCCCGAGGAGTTCCTCCGCGGCTCCCTCGAGGACGAGAGCGAGTCCGATGCCGCTGCCCTGGCCCAAATCGAGCAGAACTACCGCGACATCCTCGCTGTGAATCCCCAGAATGCCGATGTCCGTGTAAAGCTCGCCGACACCCTCGAGCGCATGGGCCGCACCTCGGAAATGCTCCGCGAACTCGCCAACGCCAGCGAGACCTACTTCAACCGGGGGGAACTCGCGGCCTGCGCCCGCATCTGCGAGCGCTACGTCGAGATCAACCCGTCGGACCAACGCATGCGCCGCCGCCTTAACGAGGCCATCCTCAAGCGCGATGCCTTCAAGGCCCTCGAATCCGCCATCATGTTTTCCGATACGGACGAGGACGATCCGCCCGCCGCCCCCCGTCGCAAGGGCTGAGACCGACGCTACTCCTTGTACTGGAGCTCATGGAGCCGCCTGTATAGACCCCCCGTGGCCAGGAGCTCCTCGTGCCGCCCCTGCTCCACCAGGTGCCCGTGGTGCAGCACCAGGATGTTGTCCGCGCGCTGGATCGTCGAAAGCCGGTGGGCGATAACCAGCGACGTCCGGCCCGCGCAAAGCGTCGCCACCGCCCGCTGCACCTGTTCCTCCGACTCCGTGTCGATGTTGGCGGTCGCCTCGTCCAGGATCAGGATGTCGGGGTCGAAGGCCAGCGCCCGGGCAAAGCTCAACAGCTGCTTCTGCCCCGTGCTCAGCGTCGCCCCCCGCTCCTTCACCCCCGAATCATAGCCCTTCGGCATCTGCTGGACGAACCGGTCGAAACCCGTTTGGCGGCATACTTCCACGATGCGTTCCTCGGTAATCGCCTCGTTGCCGAGCCGCACATTCTCCCGCACCGTGCCGTAGAACAGGAACACATCCTGGAGCACGATGGCGATCTTCTCGCGGAGGTCCGCCTGCGCCATCTCCCGTATATCCACCCCGTCGATGAGGATCGCCCCCTTCTGGATGTCATAAAACCGGCAGAGGAGGGACATGAGCGTTGTCTTGCCGCTCCCCGTGGGTCCAACCATCGCGACGGTTTGCCCGCGGCGGATCGTGAAGGAGACCCCCTTCAGCACCCAGTCGTCCTCGTTGTAGGCAAACCAGACGTCGCGAAACTCGATGCCTTCGATCACGGCCTCCACATGTTTTGGTTCCGGCGGATCGTTGACCACCGGCTTGGTGTCGAGGAGGACAAAGATGCGCTCCGCAGAGGCGATCGCCGACTGGATGATGTTGTACTTTTCGGACAGGTCGCGGATCGGCTCGAAGAAGCGCTCCACGGCCCAAATGAAAAGCGCCAGTTCGCCCACGGTGATCGCCGCCGTGGTGCCCGGCGACAGGTATTGCATCCCGCCGCGCCACAACACGATCGCCAGACCCAGCGTTGCGATCACCTGGATCAGCGGGAAGAACAGTGCGTAATGGAAGACAATCTTTAGGTGGGCCTGGCGGTTCGCGTTGTTCAGATCGTCAAAGATTTCGAACTGGGGCTCCTCCCGCGTGTTCGCCTGCACGGTCCGCATGCCCGTGATGTTTTCCTGCATGAAGGTGTTCATGCGCGAAAGGCGCACCCGCGAAAGCCGGTAGGCGTAATACACGTTGTTGCGAAAGTTCCAACTGGCGAGGGCGATCAACGGAATGATCGGGACCAGCCACAGCGTCAGCTGCCAGTTGAAGTAGAGCAGCACCCCCGCGATCACCACGAGGGAGAAAAGCTGCTGGAAGACACCGACGACCCCCTGGGCAAAGAGTTCGTTCAGCGTATTGACGTCACTGGTGAGGCGGGTGATGAGCCGCCCGACCGGGTTCTTGTCGAAGAACCGCATCGACTGGTTTTGCAGGTGGCGAAAGATCTCGAGTCGCAGGTCCCGCATCGTGTACTGGCCGATCTGCGCGATCAGCACCGTGTTGTAGCGCTCGATGGCGAACAGCAACGCCTCGACGATGAACAGAATCAGGGCCATGACGAGCAGGCCAAACATCGCATCGCCCAGGCCCCCCGCCACGGTGCCCGAGGCCACCGGCGTGATAAACTCGTCGATCGCCGTCTTGATGATGATCATCGGCGCGGGGGCGAGGAGCGCCACGCCAACGGAAAGCAGGACGGCGATCAGGACCTTGTGCCATCGCGGGCGAAGGTAGACCAGCAGGCGGGCGGCCTGGCGGACGTCCCCCCGCTTCTGGAGCGCCTCCTGCTCCTCCTCGCGATACCTCCGGCGGCGGCCCTGCCGCGCAATCTCCCCCGGAGAGAGAACCATGCTCATTCGACCGTCTCCCGCCCGAGTGCCGGCGTCTCCTCGTCGGCAAACTCCACGTCGATCTGCTCCTCCGAAAGCTGCTTGCGGTACAGCTCGCCATAGAGCCCCGGCTGCGCCACGAGCTCCTCGTGAGTCCCCCGCTGGGTGATCGAGCCATCCTCGAGCACGATGATCTCGTCGGCGACGGCAACCGTCGAAATCCGGTGGGAAATCAGGAACGTGGTGCGCCCGCGCATGACCTCCCGGAGATCCTTCAGGATCGCCTCCTCGGTGTGCGTGTCCACGGCGGACAACGAATCGTCGAGCACGAGCACCTCCGCATCGCGGAGCAGCGCCCGGGCGATGGCGACCCGTTGCTTCTGGCCGCCGGAAAGATTCACCCCGCGTTCGCCAAGAACCTGATCGTACTTCTCGCGAAAGGCGCCGATGTCCTCGTGGACGTGGGACCTCTTGGCGGCCCCTTCCACCGCGTCCTGGGGGGTGTCCTCGTTGGCGCCGAAACGGATGTTCCAGCCGATCGTGTCGGAGAAGAGAAAGGTTTCCTGGAAGACGAAGGCAATGCGGCGACGCAGTTCCTCAAGCGGCCAGTCGTTGATGTCGATCCCGTCGAGGAGAATCATGCCGCGCTCGACCGGATAGAAACGGGCGAGAAGATGGATGAGGGTGCTCTTGCCGGCGCCGACGGGCCCGACGATCCCGATGGTGCGCCCCGCGGGAATGTCCAGGGTGATGTCCCGCAGCCGCGGCGTCGGGTCGGCCTCGTAGTTGAACGTCAGGTGGTCGAAGCGGATATCCACGGCGCCGCGATCGGGGACCTCCCGCGGTGCTGGAGGAGTCACCCGCGGCTCCGTCTCGAGAATGCCCTGGATGCGCTCCAGCGAAGCCATCCCGCGCTGGATCAGGTTCACCACCCACCCGGCCGCGATCATCGGCCAGACGATCATCGCAAAGAGCAGGAGGAAGCTCAGGAGAGTGCCGACCTCCAGCCTTCCCTCCATCACGAAACGACCGCCCACAATCAACAGGATCAGGTATCCCAGGCCGATGACGAATCCGATGGAGGGAAAGAAGATGGACTGGATGGCGGCCAGGTCGAGGGACTTGCGGATGTAGTCGTTGTTGCGCTCGAGGAACTTCTCCTCCTGTGCCCGTTCCTGACCATAGGCCTTCACCACGCGGATACCCGCTAGATTCTCCTGCACCATGGTGGTCAGGTCGGAGAAGGACTCCTGTTGCGCGCGGGACGCCTTGTGGGTCTGCGAACTGAAATACTTCACCATCGGCGGCAGGGCGAGCATGGGAACGATCGCCAGCAGCGTCAGACGCCAGTCGAGGACGAACATCCAAAACAGCGTCAGCGGCAGGCTGGCCAGTGTATTGGCGGAGTACATGATGGCCGGACCGAGCATCATGCGCACGAGGTCCATGTCGTTGGTCGCCCGGCTCATCAGGTCGCCGGTGTTGTTTCCGTCGAAGAAGGAGGGATCGAGCGATTCGAGCTTTTGGAAGAAGCGGTTGCGGATTTCGTACTCGATATCCCGGGAGGCATCGATCATGACGCGCCTCATGAGGAAGCGAAAGCAGCCGGCGAGGGCGGCGACGGTGAGCGCGAGCCCGGCGAAGAGCATCAACTCGTCCCCGGAGAGACGCCGGTTCTCGGCAAAGTTCACCGCCTGCCCCACGATCGTCGGTACAAGGGGCGTCAGAAAGTTCGCCATGATGACGAAGAAGATGCCGCTGGCGAGGGCGGCACGGTGGCGCTTCGCGTAGGGGTAAAGGACCCGCAGGGCGGTCAAGGATGGGAACTCCCGGGCTTGGACGACCGTTGTTGGGGGTGGCGGGACAACCGCAGCAGGCACCAGAAGGCAAATCCGACGCCAGACAGGTACGAGCGTAACGTGGCCAGACGGAACCCGCGTGCAAACGGTCCCGACAACCATCGAAGCTCGAAAGGCAGAAAGCCACCCAAGAATTCACCGATCGTGAAGTTCTTGATCACGAACCGGATCCGGCTACGGTAACTCGTCCGGACGAAGCGCGGCGAAAGCTTTGTCAGCCCCGGCGATTCCCAGTGATAGGCCACGGCCTCCGCCACAAGGCGGATCAGACGCCCCTCCCTCCGCAGCCGCAGGCAAAGATCCGTCTCCTCGTAATAGGCGGGCCAGTAGTCCTCGTCGAACCCGCCGAGCCGCTCAAGGTCCGCACGGTGAAAGGCGATCAAGGCCCCCGTCACATAGTCGCAGTCCCGATCGACGATAGCTGCCTCGTCCAGCACCTCCATGAAGTGGTGGTGCTCGCACATGGCGTTCGGGTGGAGGATGCCGCCGGCGTGCTGGATCTTGCGCGTGTTCGGATACAACAGCACCGCCCCGGTTGCCCCAATGATGGGATCTTTGCCGAGCGGGGCGACCAGCCTCTCAAGGGTCCACGGCTGCACGTGGCAGTCCGGATTAATGAAGACCACATAGGGGGCGGAACTACCCCGCCACCCAAGATTGTTCCCTCCAGAGTAGCCAAGATTGCGCTCCGAGCGGATCGCCGCCGTAACGGCGGGATGCGCCTCCGCGATGGCGTGGCTCTCATCCTCCGAGGCGTTGTCGACACAGATGATTTCCAAATCAACACCCCGCGACCGGCCAAGTGAATCCAGACATCCCGCGAGGAACCGGGCGCTGTTGTAGGCGAGGACCACGACGGTGAGTCGCGGCGGGCTGGCGGC
>CAYQTO010000009.1:0-47745 GCA_964420455.1 uncultured Candidatus Sumerlaeota bacterium
GGGGCTCGCGATACCGGGCGTATGATTTCCTTCAGGCGATCAACCGCCTGCCCGCCGTCGAGGATCGCAACCGCGAGGTGATGGATTACCGCAACATCCGCCAGACGGAGAAGTCGCTGCTGGATTACTGGAACACGACGCCACCGCTCCGGCTGTATAGACAGCCCGTGGCGCCCGTCGATGATGGGAGAGGCCCCGGACGCTAGGCGCCGATGAATTGAAGAATCACGCGGCGGGTCCGGGGGCCATCGTCGAAGTCGAACAGGACGACCTGTTGCCAGGTACCGAGGATCAGGTCCCCTTCTGAAAAGGGAACAACGAGGGAGGGGCCGATGAGAGGAGCCCGGCAGTGGGCGGCCCCGTTGTGGTCGCCCCAGGTGGCATGATGGTGGTAGTCCTCGTTTTCCGGGGCGATGCGTTCGAACATCTCGGGGAGGTCCTTCTTCAGGCCGGGCTCGAACTCGATGGTGGAGACGCCTGCGGTGGAGCCGGGAACGAAGACGGTGACGGTGCCCTCGCGGAGGCCGCTCTCGCGGAGGGCCTCGCGGATGCCGGGCGTGAGGTCGTGAATGTCGGTGTGACCGCTGGTGTCGAGGGTGATGGTGGCGGTTTCGACGCGGAGGCTCATGATGGGGGAAGCTCCCTTTGTTGGGGCCGCTGGCCGACGGCAATGACGCTGTTGTGGGGATGAAAGGGAATCGGCTCGACGAGGCGAACGAGGGGAAGAAGGAGCTCGAAGACGGACATCTGGTTGGGCGAGAGGGTTCGGTGGCCGAGGATCTTGCCAGAGATCCACCAGCCAAGTCCCCCGACGCGGTTAAAGCCACGAGTCTCCAGAACGCGGAAGCCGGCGCGGCGAAGCTTGTTGGAAAGTTCCTCCCGCGTATAGCGGCGAAAGTGGCCGAGGGCCTCGTCGACGCCGGTGTAGAGGCGCGGGTCGTGGGGAACAAGGATGATGGCGCGGCCACCGGGACACAGGATCTCGCGAAAGTTCGCCAGCACCTTCTCGTCGTCGTCTATATGTTCGAGGACGTTGATGCAGATGATGGTATCGAGGGGTTGTTTGGCGGCATTGGCGCGAAGGGAATCGAGGTCGCGGAGGTCGGCGCGGGCGACGGAGAAGTTGGCCAGGTGGCCGTAGGACTGCTCGAGGCGACGGACGTAGAAGTCCTCGTCGTCGAGACAGACGAGGCGACGGCGATCGAGGAGCAGTTCGGTGAGGTTGCCGATGCCGGACCCGGCCTCGAGGACGTCGTCGCCGATGTGCCGGTCGAACTGGGAGAAGAGCCAGCGGTTGAATCGCCGGGCACGCCGCACCGCCTGGAGGATCATAAACCCCTCGTGCGACGTATAGCTGATGTCGAAGAAGCGGTAGTAGATCATCGCGGCGATGGCGCGCACGGCGTCGGCGGAGCGGATCTTCTTTCCCTCGGCGTAGCTGCGCCCCTGGTAGGAGATGGGAACCTCGTAGATGCGGGCGCCCCATCGGGCGAGCTTTGCGGTCAGTTCCGGCTCGATGGAGAAGCCGCTGGAGCGGATCTTGATCGTCTTGAGGATGTCGGTGCGGACGAGCTTGTAACAGGTCATCACGTCCGTCAGGTTCAGGTCGTTGAGGACATTGCTGAGGGTGGTGACGATGGTGTTGGCGATCGTGTGCCAGAAGTACATGGCGCGGCGGTAGCGGCCCGTGAGGAAGCGTGAACCGTAAACGGCGTCGGCGATGCCTTCCCGCGCGGGGAGCAGGAGGGCTGCCCAGTCGGCGGGATCATACTCGAGGTCGGCGTCCTGGATGAGGATCCAGTCGCCGGTGGCTTCGCGGATGGCCGTGCGGAGGGCGTGGCCCTTGCCACGGTTGCGGCGATGAACGAGGAGGTGAATTCGGGGATCCTGCCGGGCATACTGGCGGAGGATGTCGCGGCTGCCATCGGTTGATCCGTCATCAACGACGAGGATTTCCCGTTCGCAGGGGAGGTTGACGGCGAGCACGCGATCCAGCACGCGGGCGATGGTGCGCCGTTCGTTATAGACGGGGATAATGACCGTCAGCTTGTTGAGGCAGTTGGATGTCACCAGGGGTGGGCCCGCGGCGGGAGGTCGAGCGACAAAGTCCGCCGGGCCGGCCGGTGCCGCAACGCTCAATTCCCCGGAACGATGTCGGCCGCGGTCAGTTCCATCCCGAGGCGGCGGGTGCGCTTCCACCATTCCAGCCGCTCGTTGTAGTCGAGCCCGGCGGCGTCGCCCGGATACTCCTCGAGCCGCCAGGGGACGGCATCAAAAAACAGGAACTGCCCCTCGGTATTGACCGCAAAGACGTTCAGTCCGTCGGAAGTGAAGCGCGCGCCCAGTGGCGGATTCAGCGATTGCTGGGAGTCGTACAGGGTGAGCACCTCGCGGCCCGAGGCGACGTCCCAGAGCTTGATTCGATTGTCGCGAGCGGAGGTGACGACCCGCCGGCCGTCGGGGCTGAAGGCAATGTGATAGACGGGTCGTTGGTGTCCGACGAGGGTTACCAACAACTCGCCGGTCTCGAGATTCCAGATCCCCGAGGTGTCGGCCGTGCTACCGGCGGCGAGGAGCTTGCCCGCCGGGTCGACGTCGAGGCAAATCCCCGCCATGTCGAGGTAGTCAAACTCGAGGAGCCGCTCGCCGGTTCTCGGGTCCCAGGCGGAGGGCCGGCCGCTGGTCTGCCCAACGAGGAGTTGCGAGGAGTCCGGGGTGAAGATGACCTCGTAGAGTTCGAAGGCGGATCCTCCCGACCGGGAATCGCGACAGGTGGCCAGCTTGGTCCATTGATCCGTTTCATACACATGGACGGAGTTACGTGGCTCGGCCACGGCGAGGTACCGGCCGTCGGGGCTGAAGGCGCCGGTAAGGAGGCGCTCCTCCTCGAGCTTCGCGGCGACCTCGCCGGTCCGGAGATCGAGTACCCGAGGCGCCATGGTGTCCCGGTCGAAGTCGACCCGGTAACGGCCGTCCGGGCTGAACTCGGTGAAGCGCGACTGGACCATGAAGGACTCGCGACCGCTGCGGACGATGCTCGCCCCCGCGGGGGGATCCCACAAGCGGTCGCGGCCATCCCAGGCACGATCCCGTTCCTCGAAGGCACCATAGACCTGAAGCTGGCGGCCGAGGTGCTCGCGGATCTCCTCCGCGGTGGGATCCCGGTCCGTCCGGGGACCGTTGAGCAGATGCTGGAAATCAAAAACCCGGACCGTCCGGCGCGACGTGGTAACCAGACGCGTTTCGTCGCGGCTCCGCTCGAGCTTCCAGAGCGGGTCGTCGAGCTGAACCTCGCGAATGATCTGGCCCGAGTCGAAATCCCAAAACCGCATCACCCCGAGATCGTCCGCGGTGACGATGACGCCCTCGCGGGTCATGAAGGCGTCGTGAAGGTAGCTCGAAACGTTGTTCAGGGCGCGGACCAACTCGCCGGATTCGGTCATGTAGACGCGGCAATGGCGGTCCGTGGAGGTGGTAATTACGTAACGATTGTCGGGGGAGAACTCGGCGGAGAGGACATGTTCCGTGTGGCCGGGATAGCGGACGAGGAGTTCGCCGGTGGCGGCGTCGTGGAGGGAGACCTGGGATTGCTTGCTGGAGACGAGGAGGCGGGTCTGGGATTCGTCCATTTCGAGGTGATAGACGTCGTCCGGGAAGGGCTGGGACGTATAGACGAGCCTGCCGCTTTCCATGTCCCAGGCGCGGAAGACATCGTCGGCGCCGCCGGTGAAGGCAAGACCGAGCTTGTCGGAGATGGCGGCGCCGCGGAGGTGATCCTCGTGGCCTCGGAGGACGTGGAGGGTGGCGCCGGTGGCGGCATCGAGGAGAAAGCCGTTGTGGTCACGGGAGACGGCGAGGAGGCGGGCCCCGTCGGGGCTGGGGACGACGGTCCAGAGGAGGGTATTGCTGAGGACCCGGCTGTAGAGGCGTCGGCCCGTGGTGGCGTCCCAGGCGCTTACGCGGGACGATCCGGCGGTATGGATCCGGGTGCCGTCGGGGGAGAACGCGGCGTGATAGATTCCCGGCTCCTGGAGGATCATCTGCTCGGGATGGAGCTGCGCCACGAGATACCCCCACTCAAACTGGCGGTAGGCGGCGCGGGTATCCTCGAAGAGAACGCTCTGGACTTTGGGGAGGCGCCCCTGTGCGAGGGAGGCATCGGCGACGCCGATGGAGGCGAAGTACTGCTCGCGCTCCGCGCGTTGGCGCGCATCCTCCGCCTGTCGCCGAAGGTCAAGTGCCTGCCGCTCGGACTCGGTCGCGATGCGCAGCGCCTCCTCGGCGATGTCCCGCTCCTGCTGGAGCTCGCGATTGATCCGTTGCTGGTCCACCACATAGAGGGCGAATCCCCCGGCGATGACGAACAACATGACCATGACGGCGCTGATGGCGATGCGGCGCTGGCGATAGGCGGTGCGAATCGCCTGTTCGGTGCTGTTGATTTCGCCAAGGAGATCCTGGCGGAGGCGGGGGTCGCGAACCCGCTCGGCGGTGACACGGGCGAGGGTTAAATCGCCCTGGCCGAGGGCAAGGCGGGCGTAGCGGGCGAGGGTTTCCGTCCGCAGCCACGCGGCATCGGGATTGGCGGGCCAGAGACCGACCGCGCTTTCAACGTTGCTGACGCATTCAGAGAGGGCGGAGTAGGCGGCGGCCACGTCCTGTCTCGGCTCTCGCGGAAACGGAGCGAGGATGCTGCGAGTGCGCGATTCGGGGGTGCGCAGCCGACCCATGCACCGGCGGACTTCCTCGGTGAGATGGAGGGACTGGCGGCGGGCCGACGCCCCACTTAGGTAATCAAGAAGCCCGGCGAGAAAAGCATCCACGGAGGGGAAGCGGTCCTGTGGAAGGGGAGCCAGGGCCTCCATGGCAAGGCTGGCGAGATCGCCGGGAATGTCGCGGCCGGGGGCCCTTTGGTGGGGCGGCGCCACCTCGCCAAGGCGGGCCATCTCGAGCGCCTGCTCCGAGGATTCCGCTGCGTGGGGAAAGGTCCCCGTGAGGAGATAGTACAGCGTGCCGCCGAGGAGGTAGATGTCGGTGAGGCGAGTGACCTGGCGGGCGTGGGGGAGTGTCTGCTCCGGCGCCATGAGCGACGGCGTCCCGGCGGGAGCCGTGGCTGTCTCCGGAGTGGGAATCTTCAGCTTCGGGGGCTCGACGCCCTCCACTCCCTCAGGGAGTCCAACAAACACCCCAAGGCCCCAGTCCATGAGCAGGACTTCCCCAAACTCGCCCACCATGACCTGCGACGGCTTGAGGTCGCGGTGCACGATGCCCCGCGAGTGGGCGAAGGCGACCGCCTGGCAGACGTCGATAAGGATCGGCAGGTGCTTGCCAAGGAAGTCCGCCGGGGCCATGGCGGCGAAATCCTCCTGGATGATCGCTGCCCAGGGCTCGCCCCGGACCAGTTTCATGGCGAGGAGCGGGTGGCCATAGCGATCCATCCCCAGATCGTAGACGGGAACGATGTTGGGGTGCTCCAGGTAGGCGGTGATGATGGCCTCCTGGCGGAACTGGTAATCGAGGAGGAAGCGGCTGCTTTCGCCGCGGGTCTGGACCTTGAGGTAGTGCTGGTCTTGGAGCTTTTTGACGGCGACGACGCGGCCGAGGGAGGTCTGGATGGCCTCGAGGACTTCGCCGAAGGCGCCTTGGCCGATGCAGCGCCGCAGGAGGAACGTGCTGATCTGGGGCTCGAGGCTTTCCGCTTCGTGCTGGTCCCCGCCGCGGTCGCCGTCGTCCAGGGTTTCGACCCCCCAGGTGGGCAGGGTGTGTTCCGGCTGGACGCTGGGCGCACGGCTCAACGTCTCGTCCTCCGGATGCATGGTCTCATCCGGGTCGGTGGGAAGCTCACCGAAGACGATTTCGGGCTGGCTGTCTCGCTCGGCGGACATCCCTTTCGTTTCCTTGGGTGCTTCGAAATAGAACATCGTAATTTGGGGAAGGCTTGATGAAAGCGTACAGGGGAATCTTTGCCTTATTTCGCTGCATCAACGGGTTCGCCTAGGGCCCTTCGCTCAAGAATCTCGTGGATTTCCGCAACAAGTTCTCGCAGCCGCGCATCGCTGACGTCGACTTGCTCCTTCCGGCGCCGTTCGATCTCCTGAACTTCGTGATAATTGTTCAAAATGGCACCCACGACCAGGTTGATCATGACGAAAGTCGCCAGAAGGATCCAGCTAACGTGGAAGGCGGTCACCACCCAGTAATCGGAACCGGCGGCGATGCCCTCGTAGCGCAGGTCCGTCCAATCTTCAGCGGTCAGAGACCGGAAGAGCGAAAAGAGCGCCTCGTGGAGCGTCCCATAATGCTCCGGCTGGGTGTCCCCGAAGAGCTTCACCGCGATCACGCCATAAATGTAGAAGGCGATGATCATCAGGATGCTGATATACGCCATGGAGGCGACGGATCGCCAGAGAACGTTGACGATGAGCTTGAGCTCGGGGAGCGCGTTGACAAGCCGCAGCACGCGAAAAACGCGGAGGATGCGCAGGACCGTGGAGGTGTTGCCGTTTCCGGGGACGAGGGCCGCACCGACGATGATGATGTCGAACCAGTTCCACCCATCGCGAAAGTAGTCGCGGAGCCGAGGCGCGTAGAGCATCTTGAGAGCGATCTCGAGGATGAAGATGCCGACGCAGATCTTGTCGATTGTCCGCAGGAGGGGATGCTGGACGTAGGTCTCGGCGCCGATGATCAGCGCGTTGAGGACGATGACAAGAATGATGAAAGTGCCGAAGGTGTTGCCGTAGACGAAATCGCGCATGGGGCTGCTCCCGGCCGGTGAGAGAGTCACGAGCCGGGCACGTTGGTGGATGGGGGGACGAAGTAAAGGCCGCCAAAGAACCCTGACGGGGTTGTCAGGTTTTGTCGGTGCCCGGCGCCGGGGTGCGTTCGGGATGGCCGAACCAGGAACGGGGGGTGCCTTCCTCCGGCGAGTACTTCGACTCGAGAAGTTCCACGACGTCGCTCATGCGTCCGTCCGCGGGGACCCATTCGTCCACATCCGGGAAGTCGATGCGGCAGTTCTCGCATTTCTTCCCCTCGTAGAACTTGATCGGGCACCAGAAGGATTCGACGTTCCGGAGCATCTCGGCCCCGAGCGAATACACGCCGGTCATCCAGTCGCAGTAGAGGCACCAGATGAGGTCGTGGCCAATAAGGCCGTCGAACTTCTGGCGCGAGACGTTGACCCACTCGGCCATCCGGTAGCGGGGGAAATCGAGCACATGAACGAGGAACGGGTAGACGGCGAGCTGGCCAAGGCGGATGGCGAGGAAGATCGGCAGCGCGGGGATGGTGATCCAGAGGCCGAGGTGATTGCGGAGCGGACCGACGAACCCGTCGAGGGCCTTGCGGATTTCCGGCCCGCGGTAGCCGGTCGCCTTGGCGTGTAGGATCGCGAAGGCCTGCAGGGAGAGGAACTCGCCGAGGACCGCGGCGATGAAACCCGCCCATCCATACCACCACCCCATCGCCACCCAGGGGATCCAGGTGAGGAGCCCCAGCACCACATCGAGGGCAGGGGCGCGGGTCAGGACGTCGGACACGCGGGTCACGGCCATGGTAACCAGAATCACAGCAAGTTGCCAGGCGAGAACAGCCGCCACCATGGCGAGAAAGGCGATCATGGACGTGCCTCCGTGAGAAGCGCCTGGAGGGGCGCGGTGTCCTGGGTGCGGTTGAAGGCCTCGAGGGCCTCGATGAAGGGGGCGTCGCCGGGGCGGAGGAAAGAGCCCCCCTCGACGGCCAGGCCTTCGTCGGATAGGCCGACGAACAGGCTGATCGGCTTGCCCCGGGCATGGACGACGGCGCGGACCACGTCGCGAAGGAGCGGCGGTGTATAGACGCCCTGCTCCAGCGCCGCGGCCAATCGTGTGCCCCGCGCCGCATAGGTGGGGTTCAGGTGCATGTTCATCACGACCTTGTACTTCGCCGCCATGGACGCGAGATAGTCGATTGCCTGATGGATGTCGACGACCGCCTGCTCGTCATCCATTTCAGGCACGCATTTCTGCATGAAGTAACACTTCAGATGGAAACCGAAGGGGGCGATCTTGGCGACGAATTCCTCGAAGCGATTAAGGGTCAGGCCCTTGAGGAAGTGCTTGTTGCGGACGGTGTCGTCGAAGGCCTCGAAGCCGACGGCGAGTTCGAGCTTCGGCTTTGATTCCCCTTCGGCGAGGGCGCGGGCGAGGAACTCGAGCTCGGCAAAGTCGACGTACTCGATGCGCGTCTCGAGGGTGAGGGTTCGGAGGGCGGGCAGCTCCAGATTGCACCGGGCGACGAGGTAGATGAGCGCCGTGGAACTGAAGGTCTCCTCGTCGAGCATGGAGCCGTTGTTGGAAAGGATGACCTTTCGGATATCCTTGCGTCGGGCGCGGACGTCCTCCTGGGCGAAAAGGAAGTCGACCTGTCGCATGAGGGCACGGAAGCTGATGTGCTCGGGGGAGGAGATGCTCGGGAGGTTGCAGCCGGTGCAGAGGTTCCAGCGGCAGGCGAGGGTATAGAAGATGACGAAGAGGACGGTGCCCTCGTGGGATTCCTGAAAGAAGTACTCGTGGGGCCGGTTGTGATCGGCGGTGCGGTCGAAGGCGTAGGTCTTGCCGGCGCGCTGGTTAGCTTGGCGCAGCTGGTCTTCGAGGTTGGCGGCCATCGGGCTGCTCCCGGTTGGATGGAAGGCTAAGAAGACCCCGGGCGCCACGTCAGGTCAAGCCGGGGCGGCTTTTCCTTGAGCCAGCGGCCCGGCGGCGAAAGCGTTCGTTGAGGGGCATCGGGCCCCCAAGGAAAGAACGTCCATGAACGAAGTGAAGCGCGACGCCGTGATCCGGGCGGAGAACCTGGTGAAGGACTATGGATCAAACCGGGTCGTAAATGAGGTGTCGCTGGAGATCAAGGCAGGCGAGATCGTTGGAGTTCTCGGCCCCAACGGCGCGGGCAAGACCACAACTTTCAAGATGCTCGTGGGATTCACCGACCCGACGGGCGGCTCGGTCTACTTCGACGGCAAGGCAATTACCCGCATGCCGATCCACGAGCGGGCACGGCTTGGAATTGCCTACCTGCCCCAGGAGACCAGCGTCTTCCGCCGGCTGACGGTCCGCGAGAACCTGATGGCGATCCTCCAGGCCCAGGGCCACGGAAAGCCCCGCATCCGCCCCATCGTCAACAACCTGCTCGAGGAACTCGGCATCGAATACGTCCAGCACCGGGTGGCGGAGAAGCTCTCCGGCGGCGAGAAGCGCCGTGTCGAGATCGCCCGCGCCCTCACCACAAACCCCACCTTCATTTTCCTCGACGAACCCTTCACCGGCATCGACCCCCCCACCGTCGAGGACATCCAGGAGATCATTGGCAACCTCGTTCGCGATCGCGGCATTGGCATCCTCATCACAGACCACAACGTGCGCGAGACCCTGGGCATCACGGACCGGAGCTACATGATGGCGGACGGCAAGGTGCTGGTCTCGGGCACGGTTTCCGAGATCCTCGAGAACGAGACGATCAAGCGGGTGTATATCACGGCCAGCATCGCGGAGGATCTGTCCAAGCGGGCGATCCAGAAGCTGAACAGGGAAGACCTCGAGGGGGGGGCGGAGAAACCGACGGAGGCGGGGGTGGAGAAAGGCTCCTAGCGGCGCCCGAAAGGCGAGGTGTCCTCGAAGGGCGAATGCACCGGGGGGGTGTCGGCATCGGCCTCCGGCTCCCGGTCACCTTGGGGAGCGGCGCCCATTCCTCCGAAACCGCCGGCCGTATAGACGCGGAAACCGGATCCGCCCCCCATCCCCATCTCATGAAGGCGCACGCGGCTGCGAAAGTGGCGCTTGAGCGCCCTGCGAAAGGCCGCCCTCAGGGGAGGGATCAGGGTGGAAAAACCCACCAGGTCGGTCAGCACGCCAGGGGTTACGAGAAGCGCGCCACCAATCAGGATGATCACGCCATCGATCAGCGAGTCGGCGGGGAAGCGGCCCTCCTGCATCTCGCGCTGAGCCTTGACCCACACGGCGATGCCCTGCTCGCGCGCCATTACCGCGCCCAGCAATCCCGAAACGATGATCACCAGCAGGGTAAACACGAAGCTGGTGATCGTGGAGAGGTAGACGAGCAGCGCAAGTTCCACAATCGGCACGATGGTGAAGAGAAGGAACAGGATGGTGCCGATGGATGGGGCGCGATGGGAGGGCACATTCAACTCCAGGAGAGCGGCTGAAAATCGAACCGGAGCAAGTCGTGGTCCGATTCCCATTCGAGGAGACAGAAGGACGCCACGGTGCGAAAGCGGGGGTGTCCCGCCGAACCCGGATTCACCACCCAGACGCCGTTGCGGAAGTCGAGTAACTGGAGATGAGAATGGCCGTGGAGAATGACGCGGACGTCGTTGGGGGCGAAAGTGTCGAGGAGGGCGCGGGCGCGAGCCTCGCGGTCTGTGGGATACCGGTGTCCGTGCGCGATTCCGACACGGCCGAAGGGGAGATCGACGACCCGTGTCTCGGGCAGGTCCGCCGAGGGGTAGTCCACGTTGCCACAGACCGCATGGGTACTCGCGAGAAGACGCAGCTCCGCGAGCACGTCCTCGCCCCCCACATCGCCCGCATGGAGAATGTTCTCGACGTCGGCCAGCCGTTCGAAGAGGGCGGGATGCACGGCGCCGTGGGTGTCGCTCAACAGTCCAAACCGGCGCTTCGCCATGGGTGCCCTCCCCCTGATGTTTGTGTCTGGAATCTCCGTCGGGGCAGTTCACCGCGGCAACCCCCAAACGGGTTTCGCTTGTCCCGAATGCCAATATCGGTTCACGCTAATCCACGAGGCTGAATACATGGACCCCCACCTGTTTAGTGGCCTTTCCGCAGACACCGCCATGCGTTTCCGCGTCGTCGCGGAAATGCTCCAACGTTATTCCTCCGAGTTTCCGAAGTCCCCCCGGCTGCTCGACGTCGGCGGATATCCGGGCCTCTTTGTGCGGACCTTCACCGACCTCTTTCCCCGCTGGTCCGGCATGACCGTCGACACGCCGGAGGAAAACCTTCGTGACTATACGAGCGGTTCCGGGACCGACCTCCCCTTCGAGAACGAGGCCTACGACGCGGTCGTTTCCATCGACACCTTCGAGCACATCCCCCCGACCGAGCGGCAGGACTTCATCAGCGAGTTGTGCCGGGTTTCGAAGGGGATCGTGGTTCTTGCCGCGCCGTTCCATCATCCCGCCACCGCCGCCATCGAACGAGCCTTGGACGAGTCTCACCGCCGACTGTTCCACGAGGCGCACCCGTGGCTGAAGGAACATGTCGACTATGGGCTGCCGGCACTCGAGCTGGTTCCCAAGTACATCCCCGACGAGTTCAGCATTGTCGACGCCGCGGCCACCGTCGACCTCGAGTCATGGACAACCTGGCAGACACTCTCCCTGGCGCAGAAGCTTCGCGGGGAACTGGACGGCACGTGGGAAGCCTATGACGGGGCGGCGGCGGCGCGGCCGGATCTCGGGGTGCGAACGGTCCCCTACCGGCTGGCGCTTGTCCTCGCCCGCCACGGCCGTATAGACAAGAAGATCGATGACCTGCTTCCCCCGCCGGACCATGGCCACCATATTGTCGAGCAGGCGCGGCTGCAGCTCCGAATCCTCGAACTCCTCGCCCGCCGACCCGAGGAAGACATGACGCTGGACACGCCGATCCTCATGATCGACCAACGGCTGAAGGAAGCGCTCGCCGCGGCGGAGCAGGAAATCGCCCGCCTGGAACAGCGCCTCGCGGAAGGCACCGGTGGCGACCGCAGTGGACGCGGCGGCATTTTTCGCCTGTTCGGACGCTGACCATGGTCACCCCTGCCGCTGTCCAGCACAGCGCTGTCATCGTCGGCCGCTTCGCCGAGGACCAGCTTGTATCCGGCTGGTACGACCGCCAGCGCGACGGGCGCACCCAGATTGCCTATCGGGGGTGCGGGGTTTGCGGCGAGCTCTTCCTCAAACGCAAGCCACGGGCAACCATGCTCAACCTCATCCTCTCTGGGCCCCTCGCCCTCTACAAGCAGGGCCTCCGCGGCTATCTCTTCATTGGCCGCCACAAGTTCGAGCTCCCGCTCTACGTGGACTCCTGGGTGTACCGCTCCTTTCCCATCCTCTCCGAGTCGGAAATCCTCCACATCCGCCTGGAGCATCCCGAGCCCGCAGTCCCCGACCAGATTCTCCGCAACGGGGACACCCGCCCCCTGGCCTGGTATCTCAGCGCCATCTGGCAGGAGTGAGGGCTGCTTTTCCCTTGCTCTGATGGCGGCCCCATCTCACTCCCCCCACCAACCCGACCCCACCCCGAGCGCCCCTCTCCGCGTGCTGCCCAACTTCCTTTTCCTCGGCCCTCCCAAGTCCGCGTCCACTTACCTCTATGGGATTCTCCGCGAACACCCCGAGGTCGACATGGGCTGCGCGAAGGAGCTGAATTACTTCTCCACCCTGTCGGACGGTTATCCCAAATGGGGGCCGAAAGACGACGCCCATTACCTCTCCCATTACTCGAACGACAAACCGTTTCGGGTGCGTGGAGAAACCGCGACCTGGTACCTCTACGCGCCAAACGCGGCGGCGCTCATCCGCGAACGCCTCCCCAACGCCAAGCTGATGGTCTGCCTGCGCCATCCAGTGGACCGGGCGTTCTCCATGTACCAGTTCAAGCGCGGCGGGATGATGCCCCCCATCGAGCGGCTCCCGACCTTCGAACAGGCCATCGCCGCGGAACCGGAACGCATCGCCGGGAAACTCTGGGACTTTGCCTACCTCGACGTCGGCCGCTACGCCCGGCAGATCGAGCGTTACCTCGAGCGCTTTCCCCGCGAGCAGGTCCACATCACCCTGTACGATGACCTGCGTGCGGACGAGGCAGGGTTTGTCCGCAAGGTGCTTCAGTTTCTCGAGATCGACTCCACCTTCACGCCCCCGAAGAAGGAGAAGGCAAACGCGTCGAAACCCATCCGCTCCACAGCGGTGAAGGACTTCCTGCTGGGGACGAACCCGGTGAAGTCCGCTCTGAAGGCCATCGTGCCCACCGGCCTCCGCCGGGGGATCAAATCCCGCGCCGAGGCCCTCAACCAAACCGGGGGCCCGGTCCTCACCACCGAGTTCCGCGGGGAACTCACGCACCGCCTCCGCGACGACATCCTCCGGCTCCAAGACCTGATCCACCGGGACCTGAACCACTGGTTGGAGGGGTGAAGGGTGTTGGCCCACCTCCCACCCGGACCATTTCGGTGATCGTCCCGGCGCTGGACGAGGAGCGGCGCGTGGGGCGGTGTGTGCGGCAGGTGCTGGCGGAGGAGGGGGTTCTGGAGTGTCTGGTGGTGGATGGGGGAAGCCGGGACCGGACGGTGGCCCGGGCGCGGGCGGCGGGGGCGCAGGTGCTGCTGGAGAACAGAGGCCAGCGCGCCGCGCAGATGAACGCGGGCGCCGGAAAGGCGCGGGGGCAATGGCTGCTCTTCCTGCATGCGGATACGCGCCTGTCGCGAGGAAGCCTGGCGCAATTTGGCGATTTGCGCGGGGTGGTGGGCGGCGCGTTCGCCCGGCGTTTTGCAGGGAAGTCTCTGTTTCTCTCGGTCACGTGCCGGTTGGCGGATTGGCGCGGTCGGCGGTTGGGGATCTTTCTCGGCGATCAGGCGATCTTCGTCCGCCGCGATGTGTTCGACAGGCTCGGCGGGTTCCGTAATCTCGACGCGATGGAGGACCTGGATTTCTCGCTCCGGATGCGGCGACTTGGGCGGACGGTGCTCCTTGTCCCACCTGTGGTGACGTCGGCGCGGCGGTTCCGCGGGTGGGGTCCGGTATTCCAGACATTGTGGGATTTCGCCCGGGCGCTTGGCTTCCTGGCGAGTCGTGGCTAGAGTTGGCACCACTTTTTCCTCAAGGTGATCGACCATATTGGAAAAGGAGTCCAACATGTCACACCCGATTTTCAAGTCCCTGCTGATTATGCTGGCCGCATTGGCGGTTTTGCCCGGGCCTGCGAGGACGCAGGATGCGGCGGATCCCTGGGCTGATTGGGATGCGATCTTGAAGGAGCACGTGCGTCCGGGCGAGATCAACGGGATCGACCTGGCCGTTTTGGATTATGCGGGGGTCAAGGCGGACCCGCGCTGGCCGGGAGTCGTCGAGCGGTTGTCGGCCATGCCGGTACCGGGCGAGCGTGACGCCGCGCTCGCGTATTGGTCGAATGCGTACAACATCCTCGCGGTGAAGGTCGTGTTGGAGGGATACCCGACGGACGGGATTCGGGAGCTGGGCGGGTGGGTAACGTCGGTGTGGAAGAAGGAGGCGGGATATGCAGCGGGCGAGGTGCGCACGCTTGACGAGGTGGAGCACGCGATCCTACGGCCGATGGGCGAGCCGCTGATCCATGCGGCGATCGTGTGCGCGTCGGTGAGTTGTCCGGACCTGCGGGCGGAGGCCTTCACGGCGGACCGCGTCCACGAACAAATGGCGGAGCAGATGCGCGCGTTTCTGGCCAATCCGGAGAAGGGGGCGCGCGTGGAGGAGAACGGCCGCGTCCTCCGCGTGTCGCGAATCTTCGACTGGTTCCGGGAGGACTTCGAGACGGACGGCCGCTCTCTCGCGGGCTACCTGCGCGAGTACCTTCCCGCGGAGCAACGGGCGCGGCTTGCCGAGGATCCGAAAATCGAGTTCTTCGACTACGACTGGAAGCTCAACGACACGCGTTTTTCCCCGTAAAGATGTCTAGACGGAGGGCTCCTTCTCGACGAGGTCGAGGAGGAGCTTCGCGGTGGTGGGAGCGAATCCCTGGTAGTGGTTGTTGATGAAGAGGTGGACGGGGATGCCGTTGCCAAGTTCGCCAGCCACGCGGCGTGCCCAGCCACGCAGGTCGTCTTCACGCTCGAACAGCACGTCGCCGTAGGCAAAGCGGCGGCGGCTGGTGCCGCGTTCGTACTTGATGGCGACGTTGCCCAGCAGGCGTACATACCGGAAAGGCCCGGTAGGGGCGAAGAGGTCGGGTTCTGTGCCGTCGACTCCGCGGCCGCTGTCGTTATACTGGTCGACCCAGGCGCGGACGGCGGCGCGCTGGCGGAGCTCCTCGTTGACGTCCGGGCGGTTCCAGGTGGTGTGGCGGAACTCGATGGCGACCGGGGTACCGGGCCGCAGGGTATCGAGGACACGGCGGAGCTTGTCGAACTCGAGGTAGGTGATCCACGGGCCGAGTTGGAGGAGGACGGCGGCGAGCTTGTGGCGAAAGAGGGGGAGGACCTGGAGGAACGCGTTCCAGTCGGCGTGGGCCTCGGGGTGGGCGAGGTCGAGGCGGCCTTTGTGGGTGAGGGTGCGGGGCGCCTTGAGGGCGAAGCGAAAGGTGTCGGGGGTGGCGGCGACCCAGCGGTCGACGGTACGGGGGGCGGGCACGCGATAGAAGCTGGCGTCGATCTCGACCGCGTTGAAGTGGCGGGCGTAGAAGGGGAGCTGGTCGCGGTTGGCGAGCCGTGGGGGATAGAAGCAGCGGTCGAAGGACTCGTGCTGCCAGGCGCAGGAGCCGAGAAGGAACCCGGAGGCGGTGGGAAGGACCGGCTCGATGCCACCGAGGGCGGGGTGAGAGAGGGGCGAGGCGGAGGACGGGCCGCCCGGATCGGGGGAGTCGCCCCCAAACAGGTCGAGCTGGCCGCCGTCCTCCGCTGACATTCGAACTCCGGGAACTTAGTCGGGCTTCACCATGTGGACGACACGCTGGGGGAAGGGAATCTCGATGCCGGCCTGGTCGAGCGCTTCCTTGATCTTCTGCTGCATGGCGAAATAGAGGCCCCAGTAGTCGGCGGTCTTGGACCAGGGCCGAACGACGAGGTTGATGGAGGAGTCGGCCATTTCGACGACCTCGACCATGGGTGCGGGGTCGGCGATGACCCGCTCGTCGGCCTTGAGGATTCCCATGATCACCTCCTTCGCCTTGGTGATGTCGGCAGAGTAGGAAATGCCGACGGCCATGTCGACCCGCCGGGTGCCGGTGGAGCTGTAGTTGGTGATGGGCGCCCCCCAGACGACCTTGTTGGGAAGTATGATGAGCTTGTTGTCGGGGGTGAGGAGCTTGGTGGCGACGATGCTGACTTCCTTGACGGTACCGGCGTGCCCCCCCGCCTCGACATAGTCGCCGGCCTGGAAGGGGTCGTTGGCGATGAGCATGACGCCCGCCGCGAAGTTGCTCAGGGTATCCTGAAAGGCGAAGCCGAGAATCAGGCCGGAGACGCCGAGACCGGCGATGACGGCGGCCATGTCGAACCCGAGGTTTTCGAGCGCCAGGACCCAGGTAACCACCCAGAGGACCTTGCCGATGATGTTCACGAGGAAGGTCTTGAGCATGTCGTTGAGCTTGGTGGAGCGCTCGAGGGCGCCGGTTACGAGCTTGCGGACGATGCCGATCACCACCTTGGCGATGAGCAAGATCACGATCACGGCGAGGATGTTCATCAGGAAGGTTGGGCCGTTGGTCGTGAGCCATTGGAGGGCTTCGGCGACGAGGCCGTCGGAGGCCGATGAGTCAGTCGATGAGTCGGTCGTTTCAGCGGGCAGTGAGCTGGCCGCTGCGAGGAGGAGAAGAGGAAACATGCGTGCGTATCCTTGGTCGGATGGAGGATCCAGAACGACCTCAAGGGATCCCTGAAAGGGACCTCTCCGAGGAGCTATTCTGTTCCAAATAATGAATAAGGGAACGTTCGGGCCCAAACCGAAGGGCAACGAAAAAGCGGCGAAATTGCCCGGTCAGGCAATGACCTTGTTGAGGGGATATTCGATGATGCCCCGCGCGCCGGCACGGCGGAGGGCGGGGATGAGGCGCTTCACCTCGGACTCCTCGATGATCACCTCGAGGGCGAACCAGCCCTCGTCGCGGAGGGGCGAGATTGTCGGAGCAGTCATCGCCGGGAGCAGATTCTCCACCGCCTCGCGGTCGTTCACGTGGACGTTTAGCTTCAGTCCGACGCGACCTTCTGCCTCCATGGCGGCATCGAGAAGCATGGCGATGTTTTCGATCTTTTCCCGCTTCCAATCGTCCGACCAGGCGGTCTTGTTCGCAATGAGCTGGTTCCAGGTCTCGAGGAGGGTATCAACGATGCGGAGCTGGTTGGCGCGCAGGCTGCTGCCGGTTTCGGTGATATCCACGATGGCGTCGACGAACTCGCGCGCCTTAACCTCCGTCGCCCCCCAGGAAAATTCCACGGTCGCCTTCACGCCGTTTTTCTTCAGGTACTGCTTGGTGGTGTTCACAAGCTCGGTGGCGATGCGCTTTCCCTCGAGGTCCTTGACGGACTTGATGGGGGAATCCTCGGGGACGGCGAGGACCCAGCGGGGCTTTGTGCGCGAGGCGCGCGCATAGACGAGGTCGCTGACCTTTTGGACCTTCGCGTTGTTTTCGCGAATCCAATCGAGGCCGGTGAGGCCGACGTCGAGGACTCCATCCTCGACGTAACGGGCGATCTCCTGGGCCCGGAGGAGCAGCGGCCGCAGCTCCGGGTCGTCCGAGCTGACCTGATAGGAGCGCGACGAGACGGAGAACTGGAACCCCGCTTTGCGGAAGAGGTTGAAGGTGGATTCCTGGAGGCTTCCCTTGGGGAGGCCGATGGTGAGGAGGTTGCTTTTCCGTGTCATGAAAGGGATGTGGTGTCAGGTGGGGGCGGATTCGGAAACGCGGCCGCGGAAGAAGTCCATGGTCTTCGCGATACCTTCTTCGAGCTGAACTTGCGGTTCCCAGCCGAGGACCTCACGGGCGCGGCTGATATCAGGCTTGCGCTGCTTGGGGTCGTCTACGGGGAGGGGCTCGTAGATGATTTCGCTGCTGCTGCCGCTGAGGCGCTGGATCGTTTCGGCAAACTCGCGGATGGTCATCTCGCGGGGATTTCCGATGTTCATGGGCTGCTGGTACTCGGAGAAGAGGAGCCGGAGGATCCCCTCGATGAGGTCGGTGACGAAGCAGAAGCTGCGGGTCTGGCTGCCATCGCCATAGACGGTGATGGGCTTTCCCTGGAGGGCCTGGTTGATGAAGTTGGGGACGACGCGGCCGTCGTGAAGGCGCATGCGGGGGCCGTAGGTGTTAAAGATACGGACGATGCGGGTCTCGAGTCCATGGAAGCGGTGGTAGGCCATGACCATGGCCTCGGCGAAGCGCTTGGCCTCGTCATAGACGCCGCGGGGGCCGATGGGGTTCACGTTGCCCCAGTAGTCTTCCGTCTGGGGATGGACGAGGGGGTCGCCGTAGATCTCGCTGGTGGAGGCGAGAAGGAAGCGGGCGCCCTTTTCCTTGGCGAGGCCGAGGGCCTTGTGGGTGCCGAGGGAGCCGACCTTGAGGGTGGGGATCGGGCGCTCGAGGTAGTCGACCGGGCTGGCCGGCGAGGCAAAGTGGAGAACGTAGTCGACAGGGCCCTCGACGTAGAGGTAGTTGGTCACGTCCTGTTTGATGAAGAGGAAGCGGTCGTCGCGGATCTGCTGAATGTTGGCGACGGCGCCGGTGGAAAGGTTGTCGAGACAGATCACGTCGTGGCCGCGGTCGAGGAGCGACTCGCAGAGGTGGCTGCCGAGGAATCCGGCGCCGCCGGTGACTACGCTTCTGGGCATGGAGGTGGATCCGTCCTGGAAAATTTGAGGCGACGAGCCTGGCCGACGCGCCCGGAGAGTCTGGAGGTCGGCGCACGTGGGCGAGAAAAAACTGGACGGGTGGGAGAGGGCGCCACGGGAAAGTGCCCTGCGGGGGCAAAGCGGATGGGGGAAATGGGGGGCGCGGCCCCGCGGCGGGAAGCCGGAGGCTTCCACAACGCGAAGGTTTGCACTTGAGTCATCCGAATCCCTTTGATTTCTTGTCTGATGGGGGTCGTGACCCACGGGCACGATGGCCCTGCCGTCCCGCTGGCCACCTTTGAATGTGGACAATTTAACTCCGCGCGAGTGCTGATGAACGGATTCAATCCCGATAACCCGATGATCGTGCAGACCGACATGACGGTGCTGCTCGAGACCAATAACCGGAAGTATCTTGAGGCGCGTGACGCCCTCGCCCGGTTTGCGGAACTCGAGAAAAGCCCCGACTACATGCACACCTATCGGATCACGCCGTTGAGCCTGTGGAACGCGGCCTCGAGCGGGATGACGGTGGAGGAAATCCGCGAGGCGCTGCTGGCGTTTGCGAAGTATCCGGTGCCGGAGAACGTGCTGGTCAGCGTGGAGGACCAGGCGGGTCGGTACGGCAAGCTGAAGCTCGTGAAGGAAGACGGCCAGCTGCTGCTTGTCGGACCGGACAAGCCGACGATGGTCCAGATCGCCCGCTTCAAAACGGTAAAGCCCTTCCTGAAGGAGCAGGTGGACGACCTTCGCTGGGAGGTGGAGGAAGCGAACCGGGGCGCGCTGAAGCAGGCGCTGATCAAGGTCGAGTTTCCGGTCGAGGATCTGGCCGGCTACACTGACGGCGCACCGCTGGACATCACCCTGCGGGAGGAAACCCTTTCCGGCCGTGACTTCGGCCTGCGCACCTACCAGCAGGACGCCGCGGAAATCTTCCACGCGGCGGGCGGGGCCCGCGGCGGCAGCGGGGTCCTTGTCCTCCCTTGTGGCGCGGGCAAGACCGTCATCGGCATCGGCGTCATGTCCAAGGTCCGCCAGCGGACGCTGATCCTCACGACCAACATCACCGCCCTGCGCCAATGGAAGGCCGAACTTCTCGACAAAACCAACCTGACGGCGGACCAGGTCGGCGAGTACTCGGGCGAGATCAAGGAGATCCGCCCGGTCACCGTCACCACCTACCAGCTCATGACCTTCCGGAAGAAGAAGACCGACGAGTTCCCCCACATGGAAATCTTCAACGCGGAGAATTGGGGTCTGATCGTCTATGACGAGGTGCACATGTTGCCGGCGCCGGTGTTCCGGACGGTGGCGAACATCCAGGCACGGCGGCGGCTGGGGCTGACGGCGACGCTGGTTCGCGAGGACGGACTCGAGGACGACGTGTTCTCGCTGATCGGCCCCAAGAAGTTCGACGTGCCGTGGAAGTCCCTCGAGCAGCAGGGCTGGATTGCGAAGGCCAACTGCATCGAGATTCGCGTGCCGCTCCCCCAGGGAATGCGGATGGAGTACGCGACCGCGGACCAGCGCGACCAGTTTCGCATGGCGTCCGAGAACCCGATGAAGATGGCCGTGATCGACCGGCTGATCCGCGACCATGCGGACGAGAGCATCCTGATCATCGGCCAGTACCTTTCCCAGCTCGAGCTGCTGCGCGAGGAGTTCGACGCCCCGATTATCACCGGCAAGACGCCCAACAAGGAACGGGAGGCGATCTACCAGGCGTTTCGCGAGCGGCGGAACCGCATCATCATCGTGAGCAAGGTGGCGAACTTCGCGATCGACCTTCCGGACGCGGGGGTGGCGATCCAGGTGAGCGGGACCTTCGGCTCGCGGCAGGAGGAGGCCCAGCGGCTCGGCCGTGTGCTGCGGCCCAAGTCGGACCGCGACGCCAACACAGCCCACTTCTACTCGCTCACCTCGCGCGACACGGTGGAGCAGGACTTTGCCAACAAGCGCCAGCGATTCCTCACCGAGCAGGGGTACGCCTACACAATCGAGTTCGAGGAAACGACCGAGGCGATGGAGAAGCGGGCAGTCGAGGTTTGGGAACGGCTGAGCGCGCTAAGGGAACGGACGGAGGAAGAGGACGACGTTGCCGAAGCGGCCGGTCCCGATCCCGCCCAGCAGGCCTCGCCCAAGTAGCAGGCGCCCCCATGCGGAAAGACCCTTCGGGAAACGACCCCACATGAAGCTCAAGAGCATCCTCAAGGTGCAGTCGGTCGAGACCCTCAAGAGCATTGAGGACTACTGGGGGATTTCGCCTGCACGGTTCCCCGCCGACGCGGACGACGAACTCAAGCGCGAGATCCTCATCGGCAACCTGTATCAGCGGCTCCAGAACCCGTCGCTCTGGAAGAAGGTTCTTGATCGGCTGACGCGGGAGGAGCGCGACCTGGTGTCGTTCCTTGCGATCCACGGCGGCGACCTCGAACGGTCCGAGGTCGCCCGGCGCTTCTTCGATGGCGACGATCTCAAGCTCGAGCAGGCGGTCTCGGTTCTCGCGGAACGCGGCATCGTCTTCTTCGACGAAGTGCCCGACATCGCCGAGGACCTGGTCCTGGTCGGCATTCCCGAACCCTTCCTTCGCTACATCGAGCTGCCTTCCTACTGGGAGGGCTACCTTGGCTACTTCCTGAAGGAAAAGAGCAACAACGAGCTGAAGCACATCGCGACGCAGGGGCTTCGCGTGGCGCCGGAAAGCGCCAACAAGAACTACCTGATCTGGCTCATTCGCAAGAACCTGCTGGATCCAAAGTTCCTCCGCCGCTACCTTGAGCGTCTTCCCCCCGGCGCCCAGCCGGTTCTCGACCTGATCATCGAGCGCAAGGGCATCTGCGTCTATCGCGACCTCCTCGAGCTCAATGTCCAGAAGCGCTACGACCACTCGCGGGGCGATGCCATCCACTGGCTCCTCAACAGCTCCGGCCTGCTCTTTACCGCCATTCCCGGAGGCAACAAGTACAACAACCTCCTCATGGTGCCGCGCGACATCTCCTACATTATCGGCAACCATTTCCAGCCGGACGAGCGCGTGTTCCAGGAGCTCGACGTGGTTACCCTGGTGGAGAAGGAAAACGCGCCGACGATCATCCTCGACAATAGCAACACGCTGCTGCGCGACCTGGTGGTGTTCTGCAACTTCGTCGATCGTTACCCGGTAAAGGTCCTGGCCACCGGCGGAATCGGGAAGAACGACCTCAAGAAGGTTCTGCCAAGGCTGAGCCGTCTGAAGTCGCTCAAGTACGCAGAGTTCCTTTCCCTGTTCGCGATCCAGAAGAAGTTCCTTGTTTCGACGGGCGATTCCTATCGTGTGGCCAACAGCTTCCTGCGCTGGCTCGAGGACGCGAGGACGGCCTACACGGAACTGCTGACCTGGTGGCTGAAGTCGGCGGATTGGAACGAGGAGTTCATCGAGGGGAACACGGTGCACATCGAGCCGCGCCCGCCGGGGCTCGTGTCGATCGCGTCCTTCCGGCGGGTCGTGATCGAGGCGCTCGCGGAAATGCCGCGGGACCGGTGGCTGGTGTTCTCGGCGTTCCTGGGCGAGGTCCTTCCCCGCATCGAGCAGGAGATTCCCGGCCGCGGCGAGCCGCTCCAATACGACAAGCACACGCGGGCGAACGCCCTGGTCGTGGAGTCGATCGTCGCCGAATGTCTCCACTGGCTCGGGATGGTCGCCATCGGGCTGAAGAACGAGAAGGACGCCGAGGCGATCGGCATGCGCCAGGGTGACGGGAAAAAGATGAAGGCCCGGGGCGGAAGCCGGGGGCGGCCCCGCAAACAGCACGAGGTGTCCTTCACCTTTCGCATCACCGAGCTTGGGCGCTTTGTCCTCAACCGCCCCGCCGACCAGTGGACCTCCGCACTGAGCCCCCTCGACGAAAATATTGTCACCCCCATGCAGTTCGACATCGACCACTTCATCATCCAGCCCACGCACGAGGTGATGGTGCCGCCGGACCTCCAGCTGCGCACGTTCTACCACCTGAACGAGATCTCCGACATCCGCTCGATCGATGTGATGTCGATCCTGGCGATCACCCGGGAGAGCATCCGCGAGGGGTTGGACCACGGCCTGAGGGGCGAGGAAATCCTCGACTTCCTCCGCAAGAAATCCCGCACCCCGGTCCCCGCCTCCCTGGACCAGTTGGTCAAGGAATGCGCCGACAAGCACGGCGAGGTGAACATGGGCTTCGCCGGAGGATATATCGTTATAGACGACGAGATCCTCCTCGAGCAGATCCGCATCAATCGTCGCATCAGCCCCCACATCAAGGACATCATCGACAACCGGCTGGTGCTGCTGAACATGGACGTGGACGTGAAGCGGCTGGCGCGAGAACTCCAGAAGATCGGATTCATGCCCCGCCTCGGCAGCGAGCATGTCTACATGAAGGAAGACGACATGTACCAACTTTCGCTGACGCGGGAGGACATGTACACGCTGATCGCGGCGGTGCGGTTTGCCTCGCAGGTGCGCGACGGGAAGGGCACGGCGGTGTCGGAGGAACGGCTGATGCCGTTGCTGGAGCGGCTGAAGCCCGACCCCCGAACCTTCGCGATGCTCGACGACCTGGCGGAACCGCTCGTGAAGACGTGGGCAAGGGCACAGGAAAACGCGACCGCCGAGAAGATCACGAGGCTCGAGGAGCACTACAAGGGGCAACTGACGCAGATCGTCTCGACCGCGGTGCCCCGGGGGCCGAGCAAGCACCAGTTCCATGGCCCGAACCCCGCGGAGGAAACCGACGACATCGAGAACCTGCTCGAGTTCGCCGTGGAGCATGAGTTTGAGGTGGAGATCCTGTATATAACGCGGACCCGCGAGGAGGTCAGCGAGACAGTCCTGCCGGAGCGGGTGGAGCGCGACAAGCTCCTCGCCCGCAGTGAATCCAAGAACCACGACCTTGCAGCGTACAAGATCGACCGGATCATCCGGGCGAAGCTCCTGTGACCAAAGGGAAACCCATGCGTATAGACGGACGTCAGCCCGGCGAGATCCGCGAGGTGCGGATCCTTCCGAATTACCTGCGCTTTGCGGAGGGAAGTGCCCTGATCGAGTGGGGGAAGAACCGAATCCTGTGCGCGGCAACGGTGGAGCAGCGGGTGCCGCCGCACCTGATTGGGTCGGGCCAGGGCTGGGTCACCGCCGAGTACGCCATGCTTCCCCGAAGCGCCAGGACCCGCATCCAGCGCGATGGCGCCCGCGGCAAGCCCAACAGCCGCGCCATCGAAATCCAGCGCCTGATCGGCCGCTCGCTCCGGGCGATCACCGACATGAAAGCCTTCGGCGAACGCACCGTGCTGATCGACTGCGACGTGATCGAGTCGGACGGAGGCACGCGGACGGCATCGATCACCGGGGCCTATGTCGCGCTGGCCCTCGCGATCGAGCGCCTCCGCGTCCAGCAGGCGGTCGGCCGCGAAGCCACCATCCTCCGCGACCATGTCGCCGCCGTGAGCGTCGGCATCGTCGAGGGCAAGCCGGTCCTCGACCTCAACTACCTCGAGGACTCCTCCGCCCAGACCGACATGAATGTGGTGATGACCGGCGGTGGGGACTTCGTGGAAATCCAGGGAACGGCGGAGCAGCGGCCCTTCAGCGAAGCGGAGTTTCAGGCGATGGCGGGGCTGGCGCGCAGGGGCATCGAACAACTCGTGGAAGTCCAGCGGGCGGCCATCGCCAGCGGGATGGAAGCGCTGTGAGGATTGCCTTTCTTGGGCTGGGCGTCATGGGCGCACCCATGGCCGGGCACCTGAGGGAGCGGTTTGGGGGCTTGGCCGTGTGGAACCGGACGGCCAGGAAGGCCGATGGCGTGGTGGAGGCGGGCGCCACCCTGGCGGACTCCCCCGCCGCCGCCGCGGACGAGGCCGACCTGGTGTGCCTTTGCGTGGCGGACACGCCGGACGTGGAGGCGGTCGTCTTTGGAGAGCAGGGCGTCCATCAATCCATTAAGAAAGGCGCGGTAATCATCGACTTCAGCACGATTTCGGCGATTGCGACGGAAGAGTTTGCGCGGCGCATTGAGCAAAGGGGCGCGGCATGGCTCGATGCGCCGATAAGCGGAGGCGACGTGGGCGCGCGGAAGGGCACGCTCACGATCATGGTCGGCGGCCCGCGCGAAACCTTCGATGCCTGCCTCCCGGTTTTTGAAACAGTGGGAAAGACCATCCGCCACATGGGCCCGGTCGGCAGCGGCCAGAGGACCAAGATGGCCAACCAGATTGCCGTCTGCGGGACGCTGGCGGCGATGGCCGAGGCGATGAACTTCGCGCGGGAGTCGGGGATGGACGTGGCCGCGGTGCTCGAGGTGATCTCGAGTGGCGCCGCGGGAAGCTGGACGCTGGAGAACTACGGGCCGCGTGTGCTCGCGGGCGACTTTGACCCCGGGTTTGCCGTCCGGCTGATGGCGAAGGACCTGCGGCTGGTGACCGAGGCGCTCGAGGGCAAGGAGGCGGACTACGAGACGGTGCGGCGCTTCGCGGCCCTTTTCGCGGCCATGACGGAACGGGGCGATGGCGGGCGCGGCATTCACGCGGTGGTCCGCGAACTCGGCTGGGAGGACGGCCGCTAGCGGTTTTCCGCGGGCACCTCGCGGGCGATGACCTCGTCGCGGTCGAGCTTCTGCACGAGAGGCGTGATCTCGCCGAGCGCCTGGCCAGCCGGCAACGCGACCGGCTCCCAGACTCCCAGGGCCCCCGCGTGATCGTAGCGCAGCACCTGATGGCGCCCGCGCGAATCCTCGACCCATTCGGTGTATTGACGTCCGAAGAGTTGGCCGGAAAAGCCGAGCATCTCGTGAACGCGCTGGGCGCTGAAGGGGAGGATCGGCGCCCACAGCGTGTTGAGCCAGGCGATGCACTGGAGGGAGACGGCGGTGATGGTGGCGGCGCGGGTGGTGTCGGTCTTGATCACGGTCCAGGGGGCCTCGTGGGTGACGTAGCGGTTCACCTCGGTGCTGAGGCGGCGGACCTCCTCGCAGGCGGACCGGAGGCGGACGGCGTCGTAGAGGCGGCCGGCGGAGGCAAAGCCGTCGCGGACCTGGGCCAGAAGGCGCTCGTCCGCTTCCGTCGTCTTGTCCATGGCGGGGATGCGACCGTCGAAGCGCTTTGCTGCGAAGGGGATCATCCGGTTCACCAGGTTTCCCCAGGCATCGAGCAGTTCGCCGTTCACGCGGTCGACGAAGTCCTCCCAGGTGAAGTCGCTGTCGCTTGTCTCCGGCGCCATGGCGGTGAGGGCGTAGCGCCAGGCATCGGGCTGGTAGCGGTCGAGCACGTCGTTGATGCCAATGATGCGGTTGTGGGACTTGCTGAACTTGAGCCCCTTCATCACGAGATACTCGTTGGCGGGGACGTCGTAGGGGAGATGGAGGCCGCCGTATCCGTGGAGCATGGCGGGCCAGATGATCGTGTGGAAGGGGATGTTGTCCTTGCCGATGAAGTAGTAGGTGCGGGCACCGGGAGAGCGCTCCGTATCCCAGAAGCGGCGCCACGCCTCGGGGTCGCCGGTGATCTGCGCCCACTCCTTGGTCGCCGCGAGGTAGCCGATCACCGCATCATACCAGACATAGATGCGTTTGGAGTCGTAGCCCTCGAGGGGGATGGTAATGCCCCAGGAGATGTCGCGGGTGATGGGGCGGCCGCGGAGGTTGCGCTGCTCGAGGGTGCCTCGGGTGAGGTTGATGACGTGGGTGCGCCAGTGGTCCTTGTCGCGGGAGGCCCATTCGAGAAGGGGTTCGTTGAGTTGGGCGAGGTCGAGGAAGAAGTGCTCGGTGTCGCGGACCTCGAGGTCGGTGGAGCCGGTGATCTTTGACCGGGGATTCTTGAGCTCGGTCGCGTCGTAGGTGGATCCGCAGTTGTCGCACTGGTCGCCGCGGGCTTCCTCGTAGCCGCACTTGGGGCAGGTTCCCTCCACGTAGCGGTCGGGAAGAAAACGGCCCGCCCCGGGGTCGAAGACCTGCTTCTGGGTGTCTTTATAGATATACCCCTTTTCCAGATGGCGGAGGAAAAGGTCGTGGGTCGTTTCCCAATGGGTGGCGGTGTCCGTGTGGGTAAAGAGGTCGAAGGTGATGCCGAGCTTCTGGTAGCTTTCGAGGAAGCGGGGGTGAAAGCGGTCGACGATCTCGCCGGGGGTGACGCCTTCGTTCTCGGCGCGGACGGTGATGGGAGTGCCGTGGGTATCGGAGCCGCTGACCATGAGGACTTCGCGCCCGGCCATGCGCTGATAGCGCGCAAAAATGTCCGGCGGCAGGTAGGCGCCGGCGATGTGGCCGATGTGCTGCTCGCCGTTCGCATAAGGCCAGGCAACACCAAGCAGCAGGGGCGTGGGAGTGTCACTCATGGGGGGTCGATCCGGAGCGGAGTGGGCGGCGCTTCTGGGTGCAGGGCGCAGGACTGTCAAGAGTAGGCTTGCTCCGTTGTGCCGCCATCGAAAACAACCCGCGCCCGGCCGACCAGCGGCCTCCCGATCCCTTAAGACGACCCAACACGCATGAGCGATCTCTTTCCCCGCAGCCTCCGCCACCGCGTTGAATCGGTGTTCCGCGATGCTTTTGCAAAGATCGGTGCCGCGGAGGATTTCGGCACCGTCGTCCCCGCACAGAAGCCGGAATTCGGCGACCTCCAATGCAACGGCGCCATGGCCGCCGCCAAGGCGCTGGGGAGCAAGCCGCGGGACATCGCCCAGGCGGTCGTCGAAGCCATCGGCGAGACGGAACTCGTCCATGAACTTGCCATCGCGGGGCCCGGGTTTATCAACATGCGGGTTCGGGAGGAAGCCCTCGCGGGCGCGGTCGGGCGCCTCGGCACGGAGGACCGCCTGGGGCTTTCCCGGGTGGCCGCGCCGCGCCGCGTCTTCCTCGACTTCGGCGGGCCTAACGTTGCAAAGCCCATGCACGTCGGCCACCTGCGGTCGTCGATCATCGGGGATTCACTCCAGCGGATTATGCGCTTTGTCGGCCACGAGGTGACCAGCGATGTGCACCTCGGCGATTGGGGCACCCAGATGGGGATGCTGATCGAGGCGGTGCGGGGCGAGCACCCGGACCACGCCTGTTTTCGTGAGGACTTTGAGGGCGATACGGTCGAGCCGTTCCTCACGATCGACGACCTGCAGCGTCTGTATCCGCAGGCCTCCGCCGCCTGCAAGGAGGACCCGGGGGCACTCGCCGCGGCGCAGCGGGCCACCGCCGAGCTCCAGGAGGGCCGCCCCGGTTACCGGGCCCTCTGGCGCCACTTCGTCGACCTTTCTCTCGAGGAACTCCACCGCGACTTTGCCGCCCTCGGCATCGCCTTTGACCAGTGGTTCGGCGAGAGCCGTTACCACGACCAGATTCCCGGAATGCTCGAGGAACTGCGGGCCGCGGGTGTCGCCCAGGAGGACGCCGGGGCGCTCGTTGTTCATGTGCAGCGCGAGGAGGACCGCAAGGAGGTCCCACCGCTCCTCCTGGTGAAGTCCGACGGTGGATACCTTTACGCGACGACGGACCTGGCGACGATTCGCGAGCGCGTGCACTCCTTCCACGCCGAGGAGCTGCTGTACGTGGTCGACAAACGCCAGGGCCTGCACTTCGAGCAGGTTTTCCGTGCGGGGGAGAAGGCCGGCTATCTCGCCCCCGGGGCGGCCGAGCACCTGGCCTTTGGCACCATGAACGGCCCCGACGGCAAGCCCTTCAAGACCCGTGCGGGGGGCGTCATGCGCCTCGCCGAACTGATCGCCACGATGACCAGCGAAGCCGCCCGCCGCATGGAGGAATCGGGCATTGCGGCGGACTACCCGGAGGAGGAGCGCGGGGAAATCGCCCGGCGTGTCGGCCTCGCCTCGCTCAAGTATGCCGACCTCCAGAACCCCCGCGCCAACGACTATATCTTCGACGCCGAGCGCTTCACCCGCTTCGAGGGACGTACCGGCGCCTACCTCTGCTACGCCGTCGTCCGCATCAAGTCGATCCTGCGCAACGCGGCGGAGAAGGGCTTCGAGCCGGGTGTCGTCCTTCCCGCGGCCGTGGCCGAGGAGCGCGCCCTCCACCTGCGCCTTGTTCTCCTCCCCGACGCCATCATCGACGCTGTCGAGACGCGCATGCCCCACCACCTTGCCGTCTATGCGTTCGAGCTCAGCCAGGCCTTCAGTGCGTTTTACACGCGATGCCACATCCTGAGCGAGGAGGACGCCGCGCGGCGGGCGTCCTGGCTGGGACTTGTTCGCGCCACCCTCCGCGTGCTCGAGCAGTTGCTGGAATGGCTCGGCATGGAGGCGCCGGAGCGCATGTAGCTCCGCGCTAGACCGACGTCTCGGACGAGAGGACCAGCAGCGCGCCCGCGTTGCCACAGGTCGGATCGTTGAGATAGTTCTTGATGAGGCCGCGAATCTCGAAGCCGACCCGGCGCTGGGCGGAAACGGTGGGGTCCTCGAGACGGCCGGAGACCACCGCCGCATAGTACTCGTCGATCGTCATGCTGGCGGCGTGGTCGCGATAGCCGTTGAGCATGCCGACGGTCACCTGGCCCAGGAGGCCAAGAGCGCGGACGGCGCCCTGGCGGGCGCGATACAGCCCCCGGGCGATTCCCCGCCGACGAAAGTCCGGATGCGTCCCCACATCCAGCCCATACATCCACAGTCCCTCGGGATCGTGGGAGGTGAGGTACCCGCCGGCGATCACCTCGGCAAAGGTATGCTGGTCCGCCTGGGCAAAATCAAAATCGAGCCGTATGGTGGTGGTCATGCCAACGACGCACTCCCCCGCAATGGCGACGAACTGCCCCTCGGCGAAAAGCCGGAGGTGATGCTGATAGTGCTCGGCGCGGAAGCGCTCATCCGGCGCGAGGTCGGGGAAGACGATCTCCTGCAACTCCTCGAGCTGTCCGGCGTGATCTCGGGTCATCGAAACGACCGCGATCTCCGCATCGACCTGTTGTCTATACGGCTCCAGGTGGCTCATCCGCCGGGTGTTTCCCCCCGCTCCCGTTCGAGGATCTGGCGCGAGGCCTCGTTGATGGGACCCACGATCCGGTCCTCCATCTGGGCCTCCATCCGCTGGAGCATTTCGCCGGGCGAGAGGCGTTCCTGGAGGAGCAGGTCGATCTGGGGGTTGAAGATATCCGTCTCGAGCACGCCGTAGAGGGGAATCTGGGGAATGCGGCGGGCCGTCCGCAGCTGGAGCATGAACTTCGGCAGGTAGGGATACTCGGACGTGTCGAGATCCTCCCAGGCGGCAAGGCGCGTTGGAATCTGGCCCAGGTTCGACGCCCAGCGTCGCTGGACCGGCTCGCTCGTGAAGTGTTCGAGCACCTCGTAGGCGAGTTCCGGGTCCGGCGCGGAACGCATGATCACGCCTGTCTGGCCGCCCACGTTGGACGAGGTGTAGGCCTGGAGACCGATCTCGTCGGCGAGGGTGGGATCGCTCGCTACCAGGCCGAGCCGCTCGACCTCCTCGCGTGTTGGGCCCGGCACCAGGGCGATGTCGAAGTCCAGCCCCGCGTTGGTGAAGTTTTCGACGTTCCATGGCCCGGTGAGGATCATGGCGTACTTGCGGTTGAGAAAGCCCGCGTCGGGGCTGAGGGCGCTGCGCTTCCACGCGCCTCCCTCGACGCCGCTCGTGACGATGGTCAGGATGCGATCGAGCGCCGCCTCCGCCTGCGGCGTCACGATGTCCGGCTCCACCAGCCCCTCCTCCGTATACTCAACGAAGTCCACATTGTACATGTTGAAGAAAGGGAAGTTGAACCAGAGGGACCCGTGGGCGCCGTAGGCGTAGATGCCGCGTTCGACGTCGGTGAGGACCTCGCCATAGGCGAAGAGCTCGGCCCAGTCGCGCGGGGCGCGGTTGGGGTCGAGGCCGGCGGCGGTGAGTTCCGCGGACCGGTTGCGGAACAGTTCGCGGTTCCAAAAGAGCGAGACGGTGGTCGTCTGGACCGGGAGGCCGTAGAGGCGCTCGACCCCAAGACGGTTGACGATTCCCGAGTCGAACGAGGCACCGACGAATTCGGACCGGGCGTCGGCGATGGAGTCGTAGCGCGACTGGAAGGCGTCCAGTTCGTTGAGCGGCACGAGGGCCCGGCCAAAGGCCAGATCCGTCACCTTGATCGCGTCAACGAAGGCGATGTCCGGCGTCACGTCCGCGAGCGCCGCCGTCCGCAGCTTCGTGAACATGTCGTTGTAGGAGACGTACTGGATCTCGACCTCGATGGGGGTGCCGGTGCGCTGCTCGTACTCGACCTCGAAGTCCTCCATGATCTCGCGAAAGACCTCGGTTTCCTCCGGGTTGAAGGCCTGCCAGATCTCCACGCGGCGTGCGTCCCGTTCGCCGCGGCCCGGTCCCCCGCATCCTGCGAGCAGGAGGGCCTGTATAGAAAGACAGACCGCAAGGAGACGCCTCATTCCTTCACCGCCCCGGCCGTCAGGCCCTGGAGGAAGTAGCGCTGGAGGGAGAGGAACAGCACGCTGATCGGCAGGATCGAAAAACACGCCCCGGCCATGATCTTCTCCCACTCGTTCGCGTTCTGCCCCTTGAACTGCTGCAGTCCGACGGGAAGGGTCAGCACCTCGGAATCCCCGGTATTGATTATCAACTGCCAGAGGAAGTTGGACCATTGCATCACGAAGACAAGAAGGAAGAGAGTAACCATGATCGGGAGGCAGATGGGCACGACAATGGTGCGGAAGACCTGGAGGTCGCTGGCTCCATCGACTTCCGCCGCGGCAAACAGGTCGCGCGGAATCTGGGAGATGTACTGGCGCAGGAGGAAGAGCCCGAAGACGTTGGGCAGGTGGGGAATCACCATGCCCGCGTAGGTGTTCATCAACCCCAGCTCGAGGGTGATGCTGAACTGGGGCACCATGTAAATCATGCCGGGGACAAGCATGGACGCGAGAAAGCCGAAGAACAGGACTTCGCGAAAGTGGAAGGTAAAGACGGCGAAAGCATAGGCCGCCAGCGTGCAGATCAGGACCGTGATGAGCGCGCAGGAGGTGGCAACCACGAGAGAGTTCATGAAGAACCGGCCGAAGTTGAAATCCTCGGAATTGAGGATGGTGGTGAAGTTTTCAAGTGTATAGAGGCGCGAGAGAGCCTCGTTGAAGGGGAGTCTTTCGATCACGCGAAGTTCTGTCGCGCTGGCGTCCTCGACCTCGAGCTTCCAGCCTTCGGGAGTCTCCTCGAGGGGGAGCTCGCGGCCGTCGATTTCCACGGCAAAGTCGTGATCATTCCCGGGGGTGCGCAGGTGACCGGTCAGGCGGTCGCCCACGCGGGCGAAGGCCAGGGAGGGGGTGCCGATGGGGTGAATGCCCGGCCCCGGAACGTCCACTGCCGGTGACTCCGCCGCACCGGGCCCCACCTTCTCCTCGCCATTGACCAGAAACGACCACGTATAGACGCCGGGATCCAGCGGGCCACCGTGGACCATCCAGGTCCCCCCCTGAAAGAGTTGCATGGGGTAGGCCTGCTCCTCGCCGGAGGGCGCTTGGAGGACAAGCTGCACCGTGGTGGCGGTGGGGGCCTCGTGATTGGCAATCACATAGGCCCGGTCGGGGTTCAGCACCGGGAGGCGGAGGGGCGCCTGGTCCCGCGCGGGCGTATAGACGCTTGTCGCCGGCAGGAACTGCAGCTGGAACGCGGTCCCCTTCACCTTGAAGGCCGTGAGGACCATCCAAAGCAGGGGCAGCTGGACAAAGATGAGCAGCCCGATGAGCAGGGCGCCAACCATCAGGCGGCCGAGGGTCGCCGTGGCCGGCGACCGGGTCGGGTGAAGGATGAAGCTCACGAACGGGCCGGCGGGTTTCATCGCGAATCCTTCGGCGTCAGCACCTTGTAGTTCACGTAGCTGACGAGCAGGGCGATGAAGAGCAGCAGGAAGCTGATGGCCGCCGCCTGTCCGTATTGGGACTGGTCGAAGACCTTGTACAGGTGGTAGCCGCTGACACGTGCGCTCTGGAGCGTCTGGCCGAACAACTCCACGGACGTTCCCCCCGTATCGTCGGTCATCGAGTAGATCTCCGCAAAGGCATTCAGCGCTCCCATCAGGCCGGTAACGATCAGGAAGAGGATGATGGGCTTCAGCAGGGGGATCGTGATGTGGAAGAGCTTCTGGCGGGCGTTGGCGCCGTCGACTTCCGCCGCCTCGAAGATCGACTGGTTGATGTTGTTCAGGCTTGTGAGGAAGAGGATCATGCCGAATCCGGCGTTCTTGAGCACCATGGCCAGGGCGATCGCCGGCAGCGTTGTCCACGGGCTGTTGAGCATCCCCCTCCGCGCCAGATCCGTCAGCCCGATCGAATCCATCATGTAGGAAAACAGCCCCCCGTTGGGGTTGTAGATCAGCAGCCAGATCACTCCCACGACGTAGATGTCGTACACGTTGGGGAGGAAGAATCCGCTGCGCAGGAGGCCGAACCCGGCGGCGCTGCGGTTCAGCATCAGCGCCAGCGCGAGCGACAGGACGAGGCCCGGCGCGATGGTCAGCACCGCATACAAAAACATCAGGATCACCGACCACCAGAAGACCGGGTCCTGAACAATCCGGGCGTAGTTGCCCAGGCCCACGTAGTTCATCGTGCCGAAGATGTCGTAGAAGTCCGAGTAGACGGTGACCTGGTGAAGGCTGAGCCAGAGGCTGTAGAGAAGCGGATAGCCGATGAAGAGCGCGAAGATGCCGATGAACGGCAGGAGGAACGGCAGCGCGCGGAGGTCCTGGCGCAGGGAGATGCGGCCCGTCTCGTTGGAACTCACGGTGCCGTGTCCCCGGGAAGGCGGATGGCGACACCGGCGACGGGGGGCAGGCCGACCTCAAGCAGGCCATCGTTCGCGCCGACGTAGGCCAGCCCGTGGAGGATTTCCGCTCCATCGAGGTCGCGATCCTCAAGCTCGCCGGCGGGAATCGCCAGGCGCTGGCGTTCGGGCGAGTTGTTCAGCACCACGAGAACGGCTTCGCCGCCGCGGGGGTTCGAGCGCAGGAACGCGACGCAGTCCCGGGCATCGTCCGCCAGGACCGAGTGAAAGTCGCCCCGGCGGAGCACCTCGTGGTTTCCCCGCAGGCGAAAGAGCGCGCGAAACTCCTCGAGCAAGTCCTCGTCGATCCGGTCATCGGGATCGTCATAGGGCATGAGGTCGGGCCACCACATGGGCATGCGGCAATGGGGGTCGTCGGCGCCGTACATGCCGACCTCGGTGCCCTGCCAGATCATCGGCGCCCCGACGTAGGTGAACTGGAAGAGGGCCATGAGGCGCAGGCGTCTATACGCTTCCGGGCCGGGGCGGCTGTCGTCGTAGTCGAAGTCGGATGTCTGCTTGGAGGCCTCGCGGTCGTACTCCCGGTCCGGGTTCACGATGCGCGACACCCACCGGTCCGTGTCGTGGCTGTCGTGGAGGTTCTGGAGCCCGTAGGTGAGCGCTCGCGGATAGCGCACGCGGAGCCGGCCAAGGCGGCGGTCGAACTCCGATGCGGTGATCTTCTCCGCGTCGTTGGCGAAGAAGGCGAACACGATGCGGGAAAACTCATAGTTCATCACCGCATCGAAGGTGTCTCCATCGAGCCACTCCTCGGCCGGATCCCAGATCTCGCCGACCGTGTAGGCGTCGGGATTCACGGACTTCACCACGTCGCGCCACTCGCGCCAAAAGGAAAGGGGGATTTCGTAGGGGACGTCGAGGCGCCAGCCGTCGACACCGTCCGACGGGTCGCCGTCGCCGTTGGGGTCCATCCATCGGCGGGTGGCAGCGAAGATATACTCACGGACGCTTTCCGAGGCGAGGCCGCGCTCGTCGTTCTTGCGAAAGGCGGGAAGCCCTTCGAAACCGGCCCAGCCGTTGTAGTCGAAGGGCTCCCACGAGACAACCTCGTACCAATCGGCGTACTTCGAATCGCGGCCGTTCTCCACTACGTCGCGAAAGGACACCGAGTCGTCTCCGAGGTGGTTGAACACGCCGTCGATGATGACGCGGATGTCGCGGGCCTTCGCCTCGCGGATCAGTTCGAGGAACATTTTGTCCGACGGGTTCCATCCCCAAGTGTCGGCGTCGAGCTCGTCCTCCCGCGCCATGGAGTCCGCAAAGCTGCCGGGAACGCCGTAGCCGTCGTCCGCGTGGATATAGGACTTGCCGTTGTACTTGTGGTGACTGGTCGCCTCGAAGACGGGGTTGAAGTAGATGGCGGTGACGCCGAGTTCCTCGAGGTAGTCGAGCTTCTCCATAACGCCGGCGAAGTCGCCACCGTAGAGCCGCTGCCAGATGTCGGGAAAGCTGTCGCCGTCGCCGTCATGGCGAAAGAGGTCCTCGTAGGCGAGGGGTCCGACGCCGGCCACCTCGTTATAGGCGGCGGTCCAGGGCCGCTGCCAGGTGATGCGGCCGCTGTTGGCCGTGAAGGGGGGATCATTGGTGGGGTCCCCATTGCGAAACCGATCGATCATGATCTGGTACCACATGGCGTCGGCGGCCCAATCGGGGACGGAGACCAGGTGTTCGCGGCCGCGTCGGACGGGAAAGGGCCCCATGGTAACGGTCGCGCCGCCGTCGACGACTTCGATCGTATAGACATCGGCGCCGCCCTCGAGCAGGGCGTGGGCCTCGAAGAAGTCGAAGGTTTCGTCGGACCCGGCGAGTTCCATGGGCTGGCGGACGCTTCCGCCATCGCCCCCCTCGAGCACGAGTGCGGCCCCTTCGACATCGCCGCGCCAGGCGCGCACGCGGATCATCGCATCGTCCGGCGCAAACAGGTCGTAATAGGTCGCCATGGTGGGCTTGTGGAGGAGCGCGCGTTCCTCGATGTCTCCGTCGCCCCTCACCGCCGGGGTGTCCGGACTGGCCGCAAAGAACCCAAGGGCGAGTTGCGAGTTCACGCCGTCGTGGCCATCGGGGGCGGTGTCGGGATTGAGAGGATCCGCCACCCACAGGTCCCCACCGTCGGTGAACTTGTAGCCGTAGCGGCCTTCCTCGATCTCGATCGTTGCCGTGTAGGTCCGGTCGTCGACCGCGGTCATCGGATCGGCGCTGGTGCTCCAGCCGTTGAAGTCGCCAGCGACCGCCGGCGCGACCACAGGATCTTCGGGGGTCCACGTGAAGGTCACTTCGTACCGGTTATCGGCGAGTGGGACTACCAGGAGGTGTGCGGGGTAGTCGAAATCAACTTGGACGGCGGGGAGGCCGGTGAGGGGGAGGAGAGCCGGGAAGCCGGCGAGTGCAATTTTGCGCAAAAGATGCACAGACAGGAATCACCTTGGAGAGTAGACCGGTCCGACGATTCGGCGGAAGTACGTTTCAAGGGCGCGACAGCACCAGCAGGTTGTGAATTCGTCAAGCCGATTTGGACTGGGATCCGTCGCGTCCGCGGGCCGGCGAGGACCTTTTCCCAAGCCGAAGTTCGTTGACTTTCCAAGCGCCTGCGGTCTCCATCCCGGCGATCGAAATGGAGCGATTCCCGACCCACCATGGTTGTGCAAAGGATGGCACGAGGATGAACCGGCCCTTACCCTCGCGGGTCCCCTTCCGCGCCGCAGCGATAACCTTCATGGGAGGGGCGCTGCTGGCGACCGGTTGCGCGGCGGTGCCACCCCCGCAGGTCGATGCCCCGGCCCCCGATGGCCCCATCTGGCCCGCGCCGGAACGCCCCGCCGCACTCCCCCTTCTGCAACTGACACCGGGCGAGGAGAGCCTTGTTTCCCTCGCCGGGTACGACCTGACCGCCTCGCGGGTGAAGGTCGAGGCGCCGGAGGGCCTGCTTGCCGGCTTTGTCCCGCCGGGTCGGCTCCGCCTCCAGGCCGATCCTTCCGTCTCCCAGACCCTCCTCGCTATCGCCACGGTGACCTGGCTCGCGGAAAATGGCGAGCCCGAGCAGATCGCCATCCCCGTCCGCGTCGAGGCGCTTCCCATCCGCTCCTTCGCCTACGATCCCGGCAGCCGCGAGGTCGAGTCGGTCGCTCTCGCCGGGTCGTTCAACGGTTGGAGTTCCACCGCCGACATGATGACCCGCGGCGAGGACGGCGTCTTCCGTATAGACATGCCGATCGGCCCGGGCACGTGGACCTACAAGCTGGTGGTGGACGGGGAGTGGATGGCCGACCCGGCCAACCCCGAGCAGGACGGAAGCGGCTTTGGCAACTCGGTCCTGCGGATCGAGGGCGAGGCGATCCAGGAGTTCAGCTGGTCGCTTTTGCCGGGTGGTGCCCCTGCCTCCGAGGGCATGCCCGCCTTTCACGCCACCCTTCCCAACGACGACGCCCTCGACCCGGAAACGGTCACCATCATCGCCAACAACCACCTCGTCCCTCGCGAGGGCTGGCAGGTGATCGACGATCGCATCCTCCGTCTGTCCGCCGAGCCGCGGCACTGGGGCGGCGACAACACGGTCACCCTCCTCGCCCGCTCGCAAAAGGGCCGCATCGGCACCCGGGTCTTTCCGGTTGTCTATACGAACGCGCCCCGCTCGCCCCACGACGAGGTCATCTACTTCACCTTCACCGACCGCTTTCATGACGGCGACGCCACCAACAATCCCCCCAACGACGACGATCGCATCGTCCCCCTTGCCCATTACCACGGCGGCGACTGGGCGGGCATCCGCCAGAAGATCGACTCCGGCTATTTCACCGAACTTGGCGTCACCACCCTCTGGATTTCACCGCCCAACAAGAACACGCCCAACGTCGAGCAGGAATCCGTCGAACCCTTTGGCCACTACACGTCCTACCACGGATACTGGCCCATCAGCGCGACCGAGACGAATCCCCCCTACGGCACCATGGACGAGTTGCAGGGCCTCGTCGACGCCGCCCACCGCAACGGCATCGCCGTCCTCCTCGACTTTGTCGCCAACCACGTCCACGAGGATCATCCGCTCCTCCAGTATTTCCCCGACCTCGCGACCGAGTACGAACTGCCCAACGGCGAGAAGAACCTCCGCCTCTTTGACGCCCACCCCTTCACCACCTGGTTCGACGACTTCCTCCCGAGCATCGACTACGCGGGGAATCCGGAGGTCATCGATCTGATGGTGGAGAACGCCGTTTATTGGCTGCGGGAGAGCGGCGCCGATGGATTCCGTCATGACGCCGTGAAGCACATCCCTCTGGATTTCTGGACAACGCTCACGGCCACGCTTCGCGAGGAGTTCGAGGAGAAGGAGGGCCGCTTCGTCTATCAGGTGGGGGAGACGATCTCGGGCTACGACACGGTCTCGAAGTTTGTCGGGCCGGAGCTCCTCACGGGCCAGTTCGACTTTCCGGGCTACTTTGGGGCGCGCGACGTCCTCGCCCGTGGCCGGGGCTCCATGGCCGACCTCGCCCGCGGTTACGCCGACGCCGAACGCTGGTACTCACCCGCCGCCATCATGAGCCCCCTCATCGGCAACCACGACGTGAGCCGCTTCATGGCCTTCGCCGATGGCGATCTCCCCGACGGGATGGAAGAAAAGGAGGTCGGCCGCGAGAACCCTCCGCAGGTCGACTCGCCCGAGTCCTTCCTCAAGCTCCGCCTCGCCTTCGCCTGGCTCCTCACGTCGCCCGGCGGGCCGCCAACCCTTTACTACGGGGACGAGATCGGCATGACCGGCGCCGGCGACCCGGACAACCGCCGTCCCATGATCTGGGGCGAGCTGACCGAAGACCAGCTCCACACGCGCGGGACCCTCGCCGCGCTGAACCGCCTTCGCCTCGACTCGGTCGCCCTGCGCCGCGGCAGCCTCCGCGTCCACCTCACCGGCGAGGAGCGCGTTCTCTTCTCCCGCACAACCCCCGAGCAGACCGTGCTGGTGCTCCTGTCGCGGCGGCCCGCCACCGACTGGATCAGCCTCAACCTGCCGGAGGAATGGGGGCTTCCCGCGGAAGTCCGGCCACTCCTCGCCGAGCGGGTCGCGTCCACCTACGAGGACGGGCGCCTGCGCATCGAGGACCAGCCGTTTTCCTTCGGCGTGTGGGAAGTGGACTACGGCGAGAGCCGCTTGAACATCGAGTAGCCGGGGGCGGTGCCCTGGTCTAAGGTGCGGTACGCCCGCACCTCGCCCGGCCCCAGGGTGCAATCAATCAGCCCCGACTGGACAACGGTCTGCTCGCCGCCGAGAAGGCACTCCAGCGGCGCCGCGTCCACCAGGAGCGAATCGCGAAGAGCCACGAGGCTGTGGCGTTCCTTCGCGCCCGGATTGGCGATCACGGTAACCGTCTCCCGCGGGTCCGCGGTCCGGCGCTGGAACGCCAGGAAGCCTTCGCTCTCGAGAAAGCGGGTGTCGCCAACCCGGAGCGCGGGGTTCTCGCGCCGCATCGCGCAGAGCCACCGGGTCTGGACGAGGTCGGGCCCTTCCTGCTCGATGAGGTCCCATCGCATGGGGGCGCGGTTGAGCGGGTCTGCGGCGCCGTCCATGCCCGCCTCGCTCCCGTAATAGATCGTCGGGCAGCCGGGCAGGAGGAACTGGAGCGCACGGGCCATCGCCCGGGCCCCCGCGTCCGGCACCGCCGAGGCGAGCCGCGTCGTGTCGTGGTTGTCGAGCACCAGGTGGCTGCGGAGCAGCCCCTCCTCGTCGCTGTCCTCGACCATGCGGGCGAGGGCGCGCTGCGCCAGCCCGGCGGAGATGCGCCCGTTCGCCAGCTCGATCAGCAGCTTGCCGACATACAGGTTCAGGATGCCGTCGACGACGCCGAGCCAGTCCTCCGGATAGTTCCAGCATTCGCCGATCACGACCGAGTCGGGGCGCTCGTCGTGGGCGGCGGCGGTAATCGCCTCGAGGTAGCGCAGGCCGATATCCGGCGCGACGTCGAGCCGCCATCCGTCGATCCGCTCCTCCCTCAGGTATCGCCGAACCACACTGTCGGGCTTCTCCCACAGGAAGGCGCGGACCTCCGCATCCTCGAGCCGGAGTTCCGGCAGATTCGCCACGTTCCTCCAGCCGAGGTAGCCGTTGTGTGCCCGATCGTCGAAGGTAAACCAACTGGCGCGCCCGTTCGTGCCGCCCGCTGCTTCGCGAAACAGGCCAGACCGCCGCCCCATGTGGTTGAACACCCCGTCGAGGATGAGCCGCATTCCCCTGCCGTGGAGGTCGTCCGCCAGGGCCGTCAGTTCCTCGTTCGTCCCGTACTGGGGGTCCACGCGGTGGTAATCGGTCGTGTCGTACTTGTGGTTGGTGAACGCCTCGAAAATCGGATTGAGATAAAGGACATCAACGTTGAGGTTCACAACGTGATCAAGGTTTGATCGGAGGGAATCAAGATCGCCGCCCCAGAATTCCAACTCGCCGTGGACGGTGTGGGTTTCGTGGTTATGGGTGCCGCGCTTGGGGAGTTCGTCCCAGTTGCGGAGGGCGTAGGGGGCGGCATAGGCGGCGGCCTTGGCCTCGAGCCGCCGGGAGGGGGCGAACCGGTCCACAATGACCTGGTAGATGGTGGAGCCGAGACGCCAATCCTCGAGGCGCCGGCGGATGGTGGAGGGGGACGGTCGGTTTGCCATGGTGTGCAATCAGCGCAATTTCGCGTAACTTTTGTGCAACGGGACGCACTCCTATTGCGGTCCCGTTTGGAACGCGAGCAAAATCCGATTCCCTTGGGAGGAATGTGGAACCAATGCGTTGCACAGCGATTCTGCTGGGTTTGCTAGGAGCGAGCGCGGTCGCCTGGCCCCGGCCCGTCGAGATCACCGTCGAGCAGGAGACGGAATTCGGCGAATCCGTCTTCGCCACGGCCATCGTTCCTCCTTTTGTGCATCCTTACACGCCGGTCAAACTGTCCCCCCACAATTACCCCATCTGGACGCTGTCCGTCGAGGCGGCCGACAAGTTCACCTTCGTCCCCTTCAGCCTGTATGTCGGGTCCGATGCGGCGGACTCCTACGGCGTGAAAGTGACCGACTCGCCCGACATCGATCTCAGTATCCCCGACGCCGGGTGGGATTCGTCGATTCCCCTCCTCGTCCACGCGCCGGAGGGGACCACCGAGGTCCTGATGCTGATGGGGGGAGGCTTCGCCGTCTACGGACCTGTCTACCGCGCGGGCGTGCCACTCGGCGAGGGACTGTTCCGGTTGAACATGCCGCGGGCGGACGCCGCGCAGGGGTCCTCGGGAAGCCTGAGATTCGTTTCGGACGAGGGGCAAACGTTCGGGGGCAGCATCGACCCGACCCTCGCGGTGCAGGGTCTGTGGTATCGGCACGATCAGGCATTCCGCTATGAGCCGCCGGAGACCCCGCCAGCGCCTCCGCGGGTGGAAAGCTTCACCTTCGTGCCGGGTGATTCGCGCTTTTCCGCCCGGCGCGTCCGCGTCCGCCTCCCCCGCGGCTATGACACCCGCACCAATCATCGCTACCCGGTTATCTACGCCCAGGACGGCCAGAATGTCTTCTCCCCCGGTGGGGCCTTCGGCAGCTGGGATCTGGACCTGACCGCCGATCGGAAGACCCGAGACGCCGCCATCCCCGAGGTCGTCATCGTCGCCATCGACAACACGAGCGATCGCATCCTCGAGTACATCCCGAACTGGATCACCTATGGCGGGCTGAGGGGTCGGGGGACGGACTACCTCGAGCTGATCCGCGACGAGCTCATGCCTGAGATCGAGTCGCGCTATCGCGTCAGCACCGACCCGCGGCATACGGTGCATCTCGGCAGTTCCCTCGGGGGGATTCTCGGCTTCGAGGCCGCCCACGAGTTCGGGAACACCTGGGGCGTCGTGATCGCCATGTCGCCAAGCTTCTGGCTCGATGTCCAAGGCTTCCGAAACCGTGCCCTCCAGCCCCCTTCCGGTCGCGCCCGCATCTGGCTCGATGCGGGTACCGTCAACGACAGTTTCGAGGAATTCAATGTGGTCCGTGATGCCCTCGTGGAAAGCGGCCACGTCTTTGGCCGCCACTTCAAGAGCACCATCGGCGTGGGCGACGCGCACAACGAGGCCGCCTGGGCCGGCCGCCTTCCTTGGGCCTTGCGCTGGGCGCTGAACACGCCGGATCCAACCCCCGAGGCCTGGGTGCTGGGCACCACACTTATTCCATAACAGCTATATATCAAATGGCGGTTGCGGACAAGACAACGTCGTTCGGATTATAGCTTATCAGTCAGCGGAGATTTCAGCACATGCGCAAACCCCTCCTCGAGGTGATTCGCGAACGCGTCCTGTTGGGTGACGGCGCCATGGGCACGATGCTCCAGGCGGCGGGCTTGGCCGTCGGCGGATGCGGGGAAGCTTGGAATGTGGACGAGCCGGAGAAGGTCCGCGACATCCAGCGTCAGTACATTGATGCGGGATCGGACCTGATCCTCACAAACACGTTTCAGGGGTGCCGGATCACCCTTGGGAATCATGGCGAGGCGGAGCGGACTCCGGAGTTGAACCGTGCGGCGGCGCGGCTCGCCCGCGAGGTTGCGGGCCCGGACCGTTACGTCATTGCCGACGTTGGCCCCTTTGGCGGCATGCTGGAGCCGCTCGGCGAGGCGGACCCGGAGGAGGTCCGGGAAGCCTTTCGCGAGCAGGCCGCGGCGCTCCTCGAGGAAGATGTCGACGCGCTGATAATCGAGACGCAGACGGCGCTGGAGGAGTTGGAGGAGGCGATCGAAGGCGCCAAGCAGGCGCTGCTCGCGGCAAAGAAGCGGGGGGCGGTGGCGCTGGTCGCCTCGATGGCGTTCGACCGCAAGCCGAGCGGCCCGCCGAAGACAATGATGGGGGTGGACCCCACCGCCGCGGCGGAATTCATGGCCGAGGCGGGGGTCGACATCCTCGGGACCAATTGTGGCACCGACCTGGACATCCGGGCCTTCGTGGACATTGTGAAGGCCTATCGCGAGACGGCGCCGGACCACCCGATCATGGCCCAGCCGAATGCGGGAAAGCCGGAACGGGAGGGCGGTCGCGTCGTTTATCGGGAGACCCCGGAAGCGATGGCCGGCGGCGTGCGGGCGCTGATCGATGCGGGGGCCCGAATCGTCGGTGGATGCTGCGGCACGACGCCCGAACACATCCGCCGGTTTCGCGCGGAGGTCGACGCCGCGAACGCCCGGTGAGCGGACTCACGCCACCGAGTCGATCTTCTCCGCCAGCTCCACATCGAGGTTGCTGAGCCCGCCTACGTCGTGGGTCGTCAGGTCGATGTGGACGTTGTTATAGACGTTGAACAACTCCGGGTGGTGGTTCATCTTCTCGGTGTGGAGGGCGATGCGCGTCATGAAGGCGAACGCGTCGACGAAGTCGCTCCGCTTGTACTTTTTGTGGAGCTTGCCGTCCTTGACCTCCCAGCCGTCGAGCTTTGCGAGGGCGTCCTTGATCTGATCGTCGGAAAGCTTCTGGGCGCCGGCCATGGCGGGCCTCCTTGGGGGGATTTGCTGCAGTGGCGTGTCACGGGGGGAGCGAGGCAAGAACCTTACCGCGGCGCGTGAACGCCCCCCGCCCTAGAACGGCCAGACCATCGGAATCACCACCGTCGCCGTCGCCATGACGATCAGGTTCAACGGCACCCCCACCTTGAGGAAGTCGGTAAACCGGTAGCCCCCCGGGCCCATGACCATGAGGTGGGTCTGATACCCGATCGGCGTCGCGAACCCGCAGGACGCGGCGATCATCACGCCAACAACGAACGGCATCGGGCTGACGTCGAGGGACATGGCGGTAGCCACGGCGATGGGAAACATGAGCACCGCCGAGGCGTTGTTGGTGATGATCTCCGTAAAGACCATGGTGGTGAAATAGACGGCGACGAAGGCGAGGAGGACGTGGCCGGCGGCAAGCCCGACGACACCGTTGGCGACGACCTGGGCGGCGCCAGTGGCCTTGAGCGCCTCTCCAATGCCGAAGGCCGAGGCGATGGCGACCAGCAGGCGCCAGTCGACGGAGCGGCGGGCCGCCTCGGTGGAAACCGTCCGCGTGGCCAGCAATACCCCGCACGCCAGCATGGCCCCCAGCAGCATGGACACCCAGCCCATGGACACGGCGACCACCAGCCCGGCGAGGGTTGCGAGGGCCACCGGCGCCCGCTCGTGGTTGGGGGGCGTATATCCTTCTATACGACTGAGGAGGTAGAAGTCGCGCGAGAGGCGGTGGCGGTCCTGGAAGGAGGGGGGCGCCTCGAGGAGCAGCGTGTCACCCGGCTGGAGGACGATGTCGCCGACCTTGCGCTTGATCCGTTCGCCATTGCGGGCCACGGCGATCACCGCCGCGCCGTAGCGCGTGCGGAAGCGTCCTTCGCGGATCGTCATTCCCACGATCGGCATCGAGTCGGACACGACCGCCTCGATGAGCGTGCGCATGGCGCGCGGGGCGCTGATCTTGGAAACCTGGTTGGTGGCGGGCGCCAGACCGCGGATCTTCTGGAGGTCGACCACGGAATCGAGGATGCCGGTGAACAGGAGCCGATCGTGGGCACGCAGCCGTTCGTCGGGCCCCACGGCGGCGATCACGTCGCCGTCGCGGTCGATCTCCACGAGGTACAGCCCGGGGAGGTGACGCAGCCCGGCGTCCTCCACCCGCTCGCCCACCAGCGGGCTCCCTTCTTCCACGACCATCTCCACCATGTACTCACGGGGATCATCGAGGGCGCTGACGGCGGGTCGACGGTCCGGCAGCAACCAACGTCCCCCCACCAGAAGGTAGGTGATGCCCACCGCGGCCACCGGCAGGCCCACCCAGGCGATCTCGAAGAGGGACATGGCACGGAGCCCCGCCTCCACCGCGGCCGGATTCGTGGTCGATTCGCTGATCAGCAGCCCGTTGCAGATGAGATTCGTGCTGGTCCCGATGAGCGTCGACAGGCCGCCGAGGAGCGAGGCGTAGCTCAACGGGATGAGGAGCTTGGAGACGGGCAGGCGGAATTTCTTCGCCCAGTCGCCGATGACAGGAAGCAGCATGAGCACGAGCGGCGTGTTGTTGAGGAAGGCGCTGCAGGCGGCGACGGGGAACATGATGCGCGCCTGGGCGCCGAGGATGCTGCGGGGCTGCTTGAAGAGCCAGCCGATCGCGAGCCAGATGGCTCCGGAATCGCGCATGGCCGCGGCCACGATATACAACACGCCGACGGTGAGGACCCCCTCGTTGGAGAAGCCGGTGAAGGCCTGGCGCTCGTCGACCGCGCCAAGCGCCAGCAGCAGCGTCAGGCCGCCGACGAGAATCAGGTCCGGGGGCCGGCGGCTCAGTGTCAGGGCGAGGAACACGAGCCCGACGACCCCAAGGGTCAACCACCCGAGGGGACTCATGGATGCCGTTCCGGACCTGGAAGGAGAGTCATGGCGCGAAGGGGTACGGCGACCCCCTCGGGGGGTAAAGCCCGATCATCCGTCGGTGGATGGATCGCCATTGGCCGCACGCACGCGGGCGTCGTGGGCCTCGCGCAACTGCTCCAGCCCGGCCTCCACCTCGCCAACGAACTCCTCCGCCTCCGCCTCCGTTGGCATCTCCAGCCCGTAGCAGGCCTTGTTGAAGGCTGGGGTGCCGCGATCGAGAAGCTGGTCAAGGCGGGGAGCCTCCTGCGCGAGCCGCGCCCAGTACTCCTCCGCGGTCTCGTGGTCTTCCCGTCCGAAGCCAAGGCGGCCGACCTGCTCGGCGAACTGGCGGAAAGCGGCGAGAATGCGCTCGCGGGTGCCTTCGACATCCGCCAGCGACAACCCCAACGCCTCGCCCACCGGCGCGGACCGCTCGCCCAGTGTCGACGCCAGCATCCCCTCCGGGCTTTCCACCCGGCCGCCCCGCCGACGCAGCTTCTTGTCCAGCCAGTTCAACAGCAACAGCAGCGCGATGATCCCGACGACCAGGAAGAACGACTGCCAGAGGACCTCGCTGTAGGAGAGATAGACGGTGCTGCCATCGCGCTCGATCAGGCCCGGCTCGGTCACGAGCCTCCGTGGTGTCATCGCCCCGCCGAGGAGCCAGATTACCGCGTACCCGGCGAGCGGAGGAAGGGCGAGCGGCAGCAGGCTGCGGCGTGCGGCGGACCACAGGTCGATGCCCTACTCCTCGCCGTAGGTCTCCACGCGAAAGCGCAAGTGGCCCACCCGGACCGCGAGGAGAATCGCGAAGAAGCCGCCGCACACCAGCCACGGGGGAGGAAGCGGGTCGGCGAAGCCCGCCTGCCACAGGAGCAGCGCCCCGCACAACGCGATGACCCGCCCCACATGCACGGCGTCGACCGCGAAGAGGCAGATATAGACGAGATAGATCGCGAAGGACATCTCGATGGGTCCGAGTTCAAAGACCAGTCCGGGGATCACCAACACGCCAACGTGGGTGAGGAAGATGGCAAACCGCTCACGATACTGAAACTGGCGAAAGAGGTCGACCAGCACGATGCGGAGCGTCTGGGCAACCATCAGGGCCGCCACACACAGCACTCCGATCCCCCCCGAGAGCCCGAGCCCGGCGGTGCCCAGCCCGTGAAACAGCACCAGGAGGGTGGCGAAGCAAAGAAGCGCCAGCGACGCGACGTGAAAGCGCTCGAGCCATTCGACGGAGGCGCGGGCGCGCTCCTGGCGGTCGAGCAACTCCACGAGGTACTCGCGCGGGTCATTGTAGGGAAGCTCGGCGCTCACGGCATCTCCTCGCGCTCGAGGCCCTGCAGGAGCGCCTGCTCCATGCTGCGCGCCCGGCGCACCACGTGGACCTGGGCGCCGAGGATACGCACGCGCCGGACGATCTCCTCGAGAGGCAGCGCCCCGTGGTGCCGCTCCTCCTGGTCGCGGTAGATCTTGATGAAGGCCCGGTCGTCGATCAGCACGACGATGGGAAGTATTTGTCTATACAGGAGGCGTCCGAGGGCACGTGCGATGGAGTCGAACTCCACGGTGGTCGCGCCCAGCAGCAACACCGCCGTGCTCCCCCGCGGGAGGGACTTGGCATGGTCGCTTACAACCTCGGGGAGGGCCGAGTCTCCCTCCGGCTTGAGGAACACCAACCGGTCCAGCAGCGCGACGAGGTGCGACATCCCCGCGCCCGGCGGAAGGAAGTCGATCACCGAGCCGACGGAAAGGAGGCTCACCCGGTGGCCCCGTTCCACCGCCCGCTTGGCCATGCTCGCGCAGCACTTGATCCCGTATTCCACAGACGTCTGGTCGCCGATGCCAACCAGTCCCTGGCGGCCGAGATCGAGGAAGAAGGTCACCAGCGTGGTGCGTTCCTCCTCGAACTCCTTGACCATGGGCCGGCCATGGCGGGCGGTCGACCGCCAGTGGATCAGCCGCGTCGGATCCCCCGGTCGGTACTCGCGGATGCCGGCGAACTCCTCGCTCGCGCCGACCCGCGGTTTGATCTCGAGCCCCACATGCGGGAGCGTCCCCTCGCCGAGAAGTCGTGTCGAGGCGAGGTCCACCGCCTGAGGGTACACCATCAGATCCGTGAAAACATCGATCGTAAGCTGGCGCGGGAAAAACCCGAAAGCGTCATACGCCTGAATGCTGACAGGCCCAAGGACGTACAGCCCGCGGCGGTGTTCGCACAGGCCGAAGAAGCCGATGGTGGTGATCATGCCACGGCGCATCTCGCACTCGATCAGACGCCGCAGCCTGCTGGTGGTTGAGGGCGGGAAGTAGTCCTCGACGAGCAACAGCTCGGGCGCGGCGCGATCGACCGCCTCCAGCTCGAGCGACACCACCACCGAGTTGCCCTGGAAGACTCGCTCGTGATGATGTCGGCGGACCTTCATGTGCTTGAGCAGCCGCGCCGATTCCGCCAGCGCCACCCCGAGGCTGGCGATGCACATGATGCTGATGCCGAGGAGGAGCGGCGAACGGGCCGCAATGCCGAGAACCATCGCCACGGTGGCGATCATGACGACCGTGTTGCGGGGCTTGAGGAAATGGAAGACCTGGCCGGGGTTGGCGATCACCGGTTGCGCCCCCTCGTCGGGCGGGGCTGCCGCGGGGCAAGGACGCCCGGCCCGGCGGCCATCGCGAAAATGAGCCGCGGCGAGGCCATAAGGAACCTAGTAGGTGATAACCCCGGCGAGGACGTTGTCGCGCTGGACGCGGGCCTTCTCGTAAAGCGCCGGGGCGCGGTCGATCGGCATTCGATCCGTGATGAGCGGACTCACCTGGACCTTGCGGTCGGCGACGAGGCGGCAGAAGCAGTCCATGTTGGCACGCTCGGTCCATCGGGCGATTGTTCGCGGATAACCGGCGCCGGCCACCTCGAAGGCGCGGTCGCCGGCACCCGGGCCGCCCGCCACGGCGCTGCGGATGACGGCGTCCTTTCGGCGCAGGGCATCGAGATCGACTCCGCGCCCGAGGGGCACGCC
>CAYQTO010000010.1:0-14400 GCA_964420455.1 uncultured Candidatus Sumerlaeota bacterium
GGCGGTCTTCCTCAGCACGCGGCTGCTTGTCCTATCGCAGTACTACGAGCATGCCCCGGGCGACGAGGGGGCCCGCATCGTCGGTGACATCGCTCCCCCGCCGGTGGAGAAGTCGGCGCTCAAGGACGACCCCCGCTTCATGAAAGTCGTCCAGCAAGTGCTCCATGTCGGCTTCGACCGGGAGCATCTGCAGCCCGAATCCGAATTCGTCTATACACATCCCGACGCGTGCCAGGAAGTCGCACCATGAACCGCCCCGAGACCAAGGACTTCAAGGACATCCCCGAGGAGCACCTCGCCCCCTTCTTCAGGGAAATCGCCGCCCGCTTTCTCTCCCGCCAGAACAATGTCTTCCTCGTCAGCGGCAACGTGAACGACCTCATCGACGGCCTCGGCGTCCTGTGCTCCTACGACGACAAGGACTCCCACGGCCGCTACGGCTACCTCGACGCGTATCTCTCCACCCGCCTCACCACCCGCGAGCGGTTCGTCATCACCTACAACATCGCCCGGGGCATCAACTTCTCCAGCAACCTCGCCTACAACGACCTGCGCACCTTCTACTCCCGCCACGACGCCGCGGGAACCCTCGACGACCCCTCCGAGCAGAAAAAGCGCGCCCTCAAGTTCGACCGCTCCGTCGTCGAATCCCAGGCCTACAGCTTCCTCACCCTGCGCTTCCTCGAGGAACTGTGCCGCCTCACGCGCCTCTACCGCTCCGCCAGCCCCGGCAGCCTCACCATCATCATCAAGCACGCCGAGACGCTCCTCCCCGACTCGCCACTGGCCCACATGTCCGACATCGACCGCCAGAAGCTGACCCTCCTGCGCGAGTGGTTCACCGAGCCCGACTTCATCTCCTCCAACGAGCAGGTCCTCCTCGTGAGCGACACCGCGGCGGCCATGCACGCGGATATACGCGGCCTCGCGCAAATGGCCCAGATCGTCGTCCCCCGCCCCGACGCCGGAGACCGTCGCCAGTTCATCCGGTGGATGCACGCGCGGACCGGCCGCGAGATCAACCTCCGCCGCTCGCAGAAGGAATTCGCCGAGCTCACCGCCGGCATGACCCTCCTCACGCTCCAGAACCTCTTCCTCCAGGCCCGCCATCAGGACGGCGAGCTCGACGAGAAGGACGTCCTTGCGGCCCTCAACCGACTGCTCGTGTCGGAGTTGGGCGACAAGATCGAGATGGTCCGCCCCGGCCATACGATGAAGGACGTCATCGGTGCCAGCGCCCTGAAGGAGGAGCTCGAGCGCCTGCGTCGGCTCCTCGCCATGCGCGACCCCAAGGTCGCCCCCGTCGGCATCCTCGTGCCGGGCCCCAACGGCGTCGGCAAAACGTATATCTTCGATGCATGGTCCGCCGAGTGCGACCGCCTCGTCATCGTCCTCAAGAACCTCCGCAGCATGTACTTCGGCCAGACCGACCAGATCTTCGAGAAGCTCCGCAACGTCCTCGAGTCCCTCGGCAACGTCATCATCTTCATCGACGAGGCGGACACGGTTTTTTCGAAGCCGGGGGCGAACACCCACGAGACGGAGGCCCGCCTGTTCGGCAACCTGATCCGCATGATGGGCGACCCGCGCAACCGCGGCCGCATCGTCTGGCTGCTGCTGACGGCCCGGCCGGACAACCTCGCGCCGGACCTCAAGCGCTCCGGCCGCGCCGGCCTCCACCTGCCCGTCTTCGACCCGGAGGGCGACGACCGACGCTCCTACATCGACATGATCCTCCAGCGCGCCGGCTACGACCCGAAGAACCTCTCCCCCGAACAGCGCGAGCACCTCGAGAACGCCACCGCCGAGCTCTCCCCCGCCGACTTCAACGAGGTCCTCGTGGAACTCCGCGCCGAAAAGGCCCTGCGGGGCGACCTCGCCTTCGAGCAGGTCGTGGCCACCCTGTCCAACATCATGCCCGGCCAGATCGCCGCCCAGCGCCGCGTGCAGATTCTCAACGCCTTCCTCGAATGTTCGCGGCGCTCCCTTCTCCCGGAAAGCATGAAGACGCTCAACCGCGCGGAGGCGGAGCGCGAGCTCGAGGAACTCAGGATCCGCCTCGGCTGAAGGGCGTCTATAAAGATAGACCTCCGAACCGGGCGACTCCTCCCCGATTTATCCCATCCCTCCGGCGAAACCTGTTGGAAGATTCATAGCGCCCTATCGTGGCCGTTGCCCGTGCTGGCAGCGCGGTGGACGTCGCTGGCCGGCCGGGTCTCGTCGCGAAGCTTCTGGTACGCGGTCCGGGCAATCTCGAGCGAGCGCTCGAGCTCCTCAAGGTCCCGCGCCGTCCGCTCGATCTCCACGTCCGCCAGCTTCGGCACCTCCACCCCCACCCGCTCCATCCCGGCGATGATCTGGCGCAGGTGGCCGATCATTTTGCCGCGCTGGTCACGAAGTTCCGCGATCTTTCTCTGGAAGGCGGCGTCCCGCTCCGCCGCCGAGTCCAGCAGGTTCGACAGGCGCTTCTGGAGGTACGCCAGCCGGTTGAACAACGTCGTCGCGTTCTCGTAGTTCTGCTCCACCAGCGGGAGGAAATGCGCGCGCTGGACCTCCGAGATTCCCTCCTGGCCGAGGGCCACGGTCACCTCGCGGTACATCAGCTCGAGATCGTCATGGATCGCCACAATGTCGTTGGTGCCCGGGGTGTTGAGGAGCTCGCGGCGCAGTTCGAGCTTCGTGAGGTTCTCCTCCTCGTCCGCCTCGCGCTCCCACTTGGAAAGGATGCGGTCGCGGATGCCGGGGCCGTTGAAGAGCAGGTTGTAGGTGGCGCCGATGAGCGAGAGCGCGAGGCCGGCGGTGATCGCGCCCACCGAGTAGAGGGACGGATCGAACGCGAAGGTCCAGACCGCACCGAGGAAGCTCGCTCCGAGGGGAAACAGCGTCAGCGGGTGCTGGGCGATCTCGAGGAGGATCGCCGTGCGGAGCTGGGAAAGGTTTCGGTGGCGTGCCGGTTTCATCGATGCCCCCTTGGGGGTGCTGCGGGGCCGGGGGGTGGCGCTTCGAAAATCGGCGTACTAGAGGGTCGGGTCCTCCACAAGCAACAATTCAACCCGAGGCTGGCGCCCCATCCACCGGCGGTGGGATTCGCCCTCCTCCTGCTCGAGCGGCATGGTGCCGCCAACGCCCTCGACGCGCATGCGGGCCGCCGTGATGTCGTGGGTTCGCGCGAGGTAGTTGGCCACCGCACGGGCGCGGTCGCGGCTCAACGCCTGGTTCGCCTGCTCGTCCCCCTCGGGCTTGGTGTGGCCCCGCACCAGTAACCGGAACGTGGGGTAATGCTCGAGGTCCTGGACGATCCGGTCGATCGAGTGCTTGCCCTCGAGGGTGAGCAGCGAGGTCCCGCTCTGGAAGTAGATGGGGCGCACCTTGAGCCGCCCCAGCACCGGCAGCTCTGCCCACTGGGCATCGGAAAGCTCGCGGAAGACAATCCCGGCGGCCGCCGCCGCGCCGTCGGCCGCGCCCGCCGTCTGGAACACGCCCGATGTCACCCGCGACCCCCCACCACCGGTATAGACGTCCTGGATGAACGAGCTGTTGATGATCCGCCGGGGCGACCCCCCCAGCGGGTCGTCGCCGAACGCCCCCGTCTCCACCAGAATGTCGATGTTCGATCGCACGGAGGACACCAGCTGCTCGCGCGCGAATTCGCCCGCCCCCAGTCCGAACCACCGCGTTGCGTTCTGCGTGAGGGAGACGAAGTTGATCCCGCCGAGAATGCGCTCGGCGGTTGTCCTGTCGGTGTCCGTGTCTTCGGCGATGAGGTCGATGAAGCCGCTTGGATCCGCCTGGTAGGTGCGCAGGGCGGAGAAGTAGCTCTCGGTGAAGGTGCGGACGAGGTCCGGCTTGTCGACGACGAGCTGGCGACTGGCGACGCAGACATCGACGATGAGGCCGGCGGTCTGGTCGGTTCCGATGAGGCGCCGGAAGCGCTGGTCGGCGGCGGCGGTGGAGAGTTCCGGCTCCCAGAGGACCGCCGCGTCGACCTCGCCCCCGCGGAGGAGCCGGAGCGCGCCGGTGGACCCGTCCGCCTCGACCCGCCAGGTACCGGCGGGCTTCAGCGGCGCCAGGTCGAAGTGGGCCGCCACGCTGCGGAGGAAGAACTCGCTGGGGCTGGCGGGCGTCAGCGCAATGCGCACCCCCGGCCGCGCCAGATCCGCGATCGAGGCAACCTCCTCCCCCGCCACGATCCCGTCGCCCCCCTTCGATTCGTCCACCACGAAGATCACCACGCCGGGGTAGTCGTGCTCCCGCGCATTCAGCAGGTACGCGTCGAGCGTCGTCACGATCATGTCGTACTCGCCGGCGGCGAGCTTCGCCATGCGGTCCGCGTAGTCCGCGTTGTCGTCCGTATAGTCGAGGCCGATGCCGCGGGACTCGAGCCCCTCGCGGAAGAGGGGGCTTCGGAAGACCGAGTAGCCGGCCCAGCCGTCGCCCGCCAGCCGCACCCGTTCCGTCAGGTTGGGCGCGTCCGACGACAGCGTGGTCAGCCGCTCCCGGGTGCGCTCGCGCAGCATCCCCAGGATGATCGCCGACGCGGCGATCGCCAGACCGGCGATCACCACCACGATGGCAAAGAAGATCGTGACCTTTTTCATGGTTGATCAACGGCTCCGTGGAGACGTCCCGGACGCGCGTCAGAACGCAACCGCGTCGAGCTCGCCCTCAATGTTGATGATGCGGAACTGGACGCGGCGGTTGGCGGCCATCTCCTCGCGGCTGGTGGGGACCGCCACCGCCGGGTCGTCATACCCGCGGCCTGTCGTGATGAACTGGGTCTCGTTGACGGGGATGTCGCGGCTCTCCGCGTAGCGCATCAGCGACGTCTTGACGGCGTTCGAGCGCTGCTCCGAGAGCACCTTCCCCGCCTGTCGCTGGCGCTGGAGTACCTGCTCCGTCGGGTTGTTCTGCATCAGCTGGTTCAGCCGGGTCGGGTCCGTGTGGCCGACGATCTCCAGCAGGGCCCCGCCGTAGGTCGACGCCAGCTCGAGCGCCCGCTGGAACTGGTCGCCGTATTTTGCCGCGTCGAACTCCTTCTCGTTCGGGTCGAAGAAGATCTCGAACTCGAAGAGGATGCCGCTGTCGGTCACTTCCTGGGCGGCCTTGGCGGCCTCGTCCGGGCGGAACTGGACCGTGGGCGCTGCGGCGATCGCTGCACCCATCGCCCCGTAGTCCCAACCCGCCTGCGCCAGCGTCTGCTGCGCCGTCACGAAGCCCTGCGTCACCAGCCATTCCTGGTTGCGGCGCACCACCGGCTCGAAACCCACCAGGTTTCCCGCCTTGCCAAAGAACTCCGCGTTGCCACCCGAACGCACCAGCGTACAGTCCGCCATCAGGCCCTCCATGTCGGCGGTCGCCTCCGGGTCATCGAGCAGCGCGTCGGCCCCCGCCCGCATGAAGGCCATGTAGTCATCCGTTCCGGACTGGTCGAGCAGGTCCGCGACCTCGCTCTGGGCCTCGAAGTGGGCCCGAGTGAACCGCTCGACCCAGTCGCGGTTCGCCTCGAAGAAGTCCGACCGGACTGCATACACGTCGGCGATGACCCGCGACGCCGACTTCGTCGAGAGCAGCACCCGCGCGCCCTCCACAGAGTCCTCCGCACCGGTCCCCACGGTCATGTTCGACGTCAGCGCCGCCGCGTCCGGGCTGATGCAGAAGATCGCGTCGATCGTTGGATCCACCCGCATGATCGAGGCGGGATCGTTCGGCTCGCCGTCGAGATCGAACAGCTCCTCGCACCACCTGATCGTCACGTCGCCCCACGACAGCCCCGCGTCGCGAAGGATCTGGTCCATGTACTCCACGTGGGGGCCGTACTGCTGGATGAGAATCGTCTTGCCGCGCAGGTCCCGGGGGCTGCGGACGCCCTCGCGCACCACCAGACAGTCGCCACCGGTTGACCAGGTCAGTTGCAGGAAGACCACCGGCCGCGTGCGCGGGTCCGCGTTCAGCACCTCCGAGTACGTATTGATCATCCCCATGGTACCCCGGAGAAACGGCGTGCGTCCCTCGAGGTAGTTGCGCACCTGGGCGACGAAGTCGTCCTCCTTCTCGAGACGGATATCGAGCCCCGCCCCGCCAAAGAGCGAATCGGGCGAGGTCGTCATCCCCCCGTTGCCGTGGAGCGTCGCCGCATCGCCGCCCCAGGTGATCATCGGGACCATAACCTGGCCGGTGGCCGCCGGAGCGTCGGCGACACGGACCCCCTGGACCTTGGCGCTGGCAGGCTTCGCCGGTTCCACAAACTCGACCGCCGGGGCCGGCCCGGCCCCCAACCCCGTCAAGACCAACACGGCCACCATCCATCGCAGTGCGTTCATCGGCAATTCCTCCTGTGGTGTGCTGCTGTACGGCCTGCTCCCCGCCCGTATTCAGGAATGCCGAAAGAAAACGCGCGGCATGGGGACGTGGGCGGCTTGGAGAGCGGGTATTTGGCGGAGAAAGGCGGGGGGCCGCAAGGGAAGCAGGGGGGGGCGAGGGGGAAGGGCGGAGCGCTTCAATTGTGGTAACGTTTACAATTCAAGAAAAGTGACTCGTGGACGATGTGACGAGAAAAAATCGCTTGATAACGGGCAGTTGGACCGGTCACAAAACCTGATATGCTTAACACAGCGCCGAAGGGTCGCCGTGATATCGCTCCAAGCGATCGCCCCTCCCTCTCCGAGTCACTGTGTCAGCTATCCCTGTCCAAGGACAGACATCCCCCCCTCTCCACAAGGAGGCACGAATGAAAAAGAGGACACATCAGGTTTTGGCCACTGTCCTCGGCATCGGGGCCCTCGCCTCGGTCTCGACCACGGGCTTTGCCCAAGGCGCCTATCCCAACTTCCTGCTCGAAGACTTCCAGGATGGCACGAGCAACAACGACTGGCTGGGCGGTTCGTTTCAGAACGGCGATCTCGGCGGGGCTTTCTTCTTCCAGATCGTCCCCTTAGCCGACATCGGTCCCTCGGGCGTTGGCGACTTCGCCCTCCACTTCGAGCGCAACCAGGGCGATGGCGAACCCGTTCCGGCCCGCCTCTCCATGTTCATGTCCATCACCGACGGCGGGGGTCTCTTTGGCGAGCCTTCCAACCCCCGCGACCTCACCATCTACGAGGCGGGAACCCTCTCCTTCGATATCCGCCACGGATTTCCGAACGGCGCTCCACCGGTGCCCGCGTTCGAGGACTATCAGATCGTCTTTCGCGAAGTCGCCGAGGGAGCCTTCAATGAGGCCGCACTCGACCTCAGCGACTACGTGGATATCACCGACACCTACCAGACGGTGACGATCCCCATCTCCGACTTCCGGGCCGCCTTCGAGGCCGACAGTGGCGCCCCCTTCGACGCCACCATCGCCCGCGCCTTCGAAATCCAGCTCGACCTCTCCGACACCGCCCCCTTCGAGGACGGCAGCGGCAACATCTACGTCTCGCTCTACATCGACAACGTCCGCATCGGCCCGGCGGTGGAAACCATCGGCTCCAGCAACATCGATCCGACCACCTATCCGTTCCCCAACCCGTTTGTGGAAACCTGGGAGGACGGCAACACCGAGCACAACTGGGGCGTCACCTCCGGCACCTATCGCAACGGTGGCGACAACGGCTTCTTTTTCGCCATCTTCCCCGAAGCTGGCATCGGTGTGCCGCTGCTGACTGATGGCGTGGGCACCACCCCGGCCCCCAGCCAGGCGCTGCGCTTCCGCCGCAACAGCGGCAACCCGGACGCCCTGCCCACCTTCAACGAGGTGCGCTTCGACGCCAGCCCCGACCGCGCCACCATCACCCGCGACGTCACCCAGTTCAGCTATATCTCCTTCGACATGAAGCTGGGCACGAATGCGGATGTCGACACCTATAGCATCGCGCCCACCCAGGGTGGCGGCGGCACCGGTGTTGGCCTCCCCATCGAAGACTATATCGTCGGCAACACGGAACTCACCGAGAGCTGGCAGCACGTCGCCGTCCCCTTCGCGGACATGGTTGCCGTCAACCCGACGCTCGACTTCACCCAGTTCGGCCGCTTCACCATCTACTGGGACAACGATCGTGACGCCCTCAACACCGGCGACACGGCGATTCTCTGGTACGAACTCGACAACCTCACGATCAACGGCCCGCCCGCGGACTTCACCCCCCCGAACACCCTTCAGCCCCTCGAGCTGTTCTGGGACTTCGAGGATGGGACCACCGAGTCGAACCTCGCCGGCCTCTCCAACGTCTCGGGTGGCCGGGCGACGGGAGGCACCTTCGAGTCCTTCGGTACAGGTGGCATCCCAGTCCCGGTTGAATCGGTCAGCAATGGCGAGTGGACAGTGACCAACACGTGGGATGGCACCGGCTTCCAGGCCGACTTCCTTAATGCGGAGTTCGAAATGCTCCCCGGCGGCGAGGTCGTTGACCTCGTGAACTTCGAAAGCCTCTTCCTGCGCATTCGCAAGAATGCCCCGATGAGTGACAACGCCCTCGTGAGTGTCCGCATCGAGGACGCCAACTTCACCTTCCAGATCGAGCGCGCCGACCTCACCTTCTCGGGAGAGGGCAGCTTCGAGGAATTCACCATTCCCATCACCGAGTTCTCCGACGGCGACGGCCTCGACCTTCTCGGCAACCCCGAAGACCCGCTCACACCAACTGAAGCGATCCGGGTGACTGTTGTCGCCGAGACGCCTGCTGATACCGACGGCAGCTTCACCGTGGATATGACCATCGACGAAATCCGCTTCATCCTCCCGAACATCAACCCGGTGCTCGCGGACTTCGAGGACAGCTCCACCAACAACACCGCAGGCGACGCGGTGGCGCTCGATGGCGGCCTGTTCGGCGGCAACGTCCCCGGCGGCTTCCAGAACACCACCTCCAACTACACCGCCACCAACGTCAGCACCAAGCAGGCGGCCGGCAGCCTCGCCCTCAACGTGGCTGGCACCACCGACCTCACCGGCCTCTCCGGCTTCGGCGGCTACATGGACATCGACGTCCCGATGCCCGGCGGTGGCCCGATCAACCTTGGCCAGTTCGAGAGCGTGACCGTCCGCGCCCGCCTCTCCGGCACCGACACCGCCAGCTTCTGGGGAGTCCGCCTCGAGGACGCTACCGATCCCGGAAACAGCTTCCAGCATGAGGAAGTCGCCTTCGACACCGTCATCCCCGGTGGCCTGACGTCCTCCTACCAGGACTTCATCTTCCCCCTCGACGACTTCAATGACGGTGACAGCGACAACCCCGACGGCACCAACGTCCCGGTCAACCTCAGCGAAATCGTGAACCTCTCCATCACCAGCGACCCGCCCGCCAGCGGCAGCTACGACGTCGCCATCGACATCGACGGCATCGTCTTCAACTCCGCCACCAACGTCCCGGAGTGGAGCCTCTACTAAGGCCCCAGCCCCGACAGGACGGGCAAAAAACGCCGGCCCGGAGCACATGCTCCGGGCCGGTTTCTTTTCGTCACCTCGTGGACGCATTGGATGCATTCGGCGAAGCGGGCGGAGCCTCTCTCTCCCGCCCCTTCCCCGTCCCCGTTCTACACTACTCGTCCAACACCGTCCACTCCGGCACCATGGTGGGCGCGTCGACGAAGATGGTGAAGGTCTCCGTCAGCGAGCGATTCGCCAGCCCGCTGGGCGGATCCGTGTCCTGGCCATCATCGGTGACCACAATCGTCACCAGCAGCGGGACGGGCAGCGACGCCAGATCGACCTCGCGGGTCGTGACGACCTCGTTGCCGTTCTGGATGATGAAGAGCCCGGCGGCATCATTGAAGGGCGGGCCGAAAGCATAATCGTGGTCGTCGCCTGGATCGAGATCGGTGGTGGCTAGCGTGCCCAGGAGAGTGCCGGCGGGACTGCGATCGAGGAGGCGCTGGTTCGACAGGCTGACGTCGAGCGGGGCGTCGTTCTTGTCGATCGTATAGACATCATTGGGAACGGGAGTACCGGCGGCAAGGAGGCGGGGAGTTGGGAAGGGGTGTCACGGATCGCCGAGGGCAGAACTGCTTCCAGCCCCGCCGTGCCGTCGAACTGGCCTGTGGAAGCCGTGACCGTATAGACACTTGCGGGGCCGGCGGGCGTGATCCCCGAGACCGCGGCGCCGGCAATCCCCCCGGAAACAACCGGCGAGAACGCCGCCGTGTCGAGCCCCGTCACGGGTTCGTTGAATTCCAACTCGAAGGCGACCTCGAGCTTGTTGGTCGGGTCCGGATCAAGACGGCGAATAGCGACCAACTGGGGATTCTCGCGATCGATCACGTAGGACTCGCCTACGAACGGGCCGGTCAGGGCCTTGCCCGTGGCATCCTGAATGGTGCCGGGGTTATCCAGGTCCAGCCGGAGCGTTCCCGAACCCATCCCCGTCGTCGCGGTGATCACCCACTCGCGGTCCGCCCGAGTCTGGACGACCTCCGTGATCGAGGCCCCCGAAACGCCCGAAGGCACCAAGGCCATGTTGTCGAAGGGCACCACCGTATCAAGGTTGGTCACGTCGTCGTCGAACAGCAGCGTCCACGACACCGTGGGGGCATTGTTGCGTTCGGGCCCGTTGCGCGTGATGGCGCGGACCGACGGAGGATGATTGTCGAGCAGGTAGCTTTCTGAGGTCGTGACGGTTGCCTTGTTGCCGGCGGGATCGCGGACAAACCGCGTGGCGTAGAAGTTCTGGCGCACCTCCCGCGGAGACAGCACGCGACTATACAATGCGACCTCGTACAGGTCGCCGTCCCACTCGCGGCTTGCGCTGTTTTCGTTCGCAAGGAGCAGCGGCATATCCGGTTCCCATCCGGTCAGGTCGCCCGTCATATCCGTGCGCGTGGCGACCTCCTCGCCATCGACGTACAGGCGCCCCGTGGCATCGGCGGCCGACCAGCTGAAGGCGAGGTGGACCGGCTCGCCCGTGAGCAGGTTCCCGATGATGAAGTCGAACGACGTTCCGTTATCGTTCGTGTCCGTTGTACGGACGCGCACCTCGACGCCATCCTCTTCCTGGCCGAGGGTAAAATTGCGGCTCGTTCCGGATTCAGACAGCGAAACGATGCGAGCCGGCCCCTCCTGGGTCAGGTTGGCGGGGCGCACATAGGCCTCGACGGTGAAGGCTTGGGAGCCGGTCGCCGGATCGGAAACCACGTCGTAGATCTTGCTGGGTGGGGCGGGGCTGGCCAGGCGGAGCTCATCGGCGACATGGAAGCCGCCGCCATTGATCCATCGGCCGTTGAGCCGGTCTGTCGGTTGGAGGCGTAGATTGACCGCGGGAGACACCCCCGAGACGTCGGCGAACTGTCGGCCGGCCGCCTCGTCGAAGCGGTAAAGGACCAGCAACCCATTGGAAACCCGGGCGATCCCGTTCAGGTCACCGGCGACCGTTCCGTCCAGGTCCGGGTCCGCCATCGCAACATCGACCGTGTACGCCTGGGCGGGCGGCGCGCTGTTGTCCGGGGCAGAAACGGTCACCGCCCCGAACTCCTCCAACGTGCCCCCAGGGATGAAGTCCGTCCCCTCAAAGGTTGGATCCACCGGCTCGCTGAAGGTATAGACGAACGAGAGGATGTCATCGGTTGTTGGCGTGGTGCCGGTGCGGGCGATGGTCGCCGTGGGTGCGACCTCGTCGATCGCGTAGGCCTCTCCGTCGGTGAAGGAGCCGTCGGGATTGCCTGCGGCGTCCTCGATCGGGAGCAGGAACGCATCGCCAAAGACCGTGCCGTCGTCGATGAACTCGAGCTCGATGGTGGGGTTGGCGCCGGAGACGCTCCCACGGTTTGCCTCGACAACGTAGACCTCCTCGTCCTCCGGGTCGGGACTGACACCAACCCGCTCCAGAGCGACCAGCGTGGCACCGGTCAGGTCCGTCGTTGCCAGCGCGAAGTCCGTCAGGTCGAGCCCGTTGACGTGCTTGTTAAAGCGGACAAACCACTCGAGACGGGTTTCCCGAGAGGGGGTCGTCGTGGCGCGGAGGATCTCGAGCACATAGGGGGACTCGATGCCTTCGCCCTCGACGTCGATGGTGGAGACCTGGTTGCAGTCGAGCAGATCATCCGTCCGGATGACGACCTGCGCGGTCTTGAGGCCGGGGGAGGTGGGGTCGAAAGTGATGGAGAAGGTGCGACTCTCGCCTGGCTCCAGAAAGAACTCGCCGCTGTCGGAGCCGCCAACAATAAGGAAGTCGGCGGCGCCGGCTCCCTCGATGGTGATCGCCGGGGGCGGGTCCGCAAAGTAAAGCCGACTCGTGCCCGTGTTGGTGATGGTAATGGGCTGGTCCGGCGTCGGGCCGTCGGGCACGAAGCGTTGGCCGAAATTGATCGCCGTCGAGGAAACTGTGATCCGGCCTCCCGTCGCTTGCCCCAAGAGGTCAACCACCTCGGTGCCGCCGGTCGCGTTCGTGTCGATGGTCAGTTGCCCCGACCGGACGCCGATGGCATTCGGCTGGAAGCGGATCGTGACGTCGCGCGATTCCCCGGGACCCTGAGGGGAGAGGTTTGGCGGTGGCACCAGGCTGAAGTCAGCCGTGCCCGCCGTGATCGAGAGATTTGTATAGACGAGTGGCGCGTCCCCCACGTTGGTCAGCGTGAGGGTCTCCTCGCTGGAGGTCGGGCCGAGGCAGGTGGTGGGGAAGGAGATCAACCCGGAGGGGGTAATGTCGAGAAGGGGCTGGGCGGCGGCGGTCGCGGCGAGCAGCAGGCTGAGCCAGGCGACATTACCCGCCAGACATCGGTCGGCGGCGCGCTTCCCTGCCGGGCAATAGCGGTGGGACTCTCGGAGCATGGATTTTCAGGAGAGGATCGGCCAAGGATATCGGGGGTCGGCGATCCCCTTTCTCCGAATTCGTGTTAGTGAGGGGACAGGGCAGGGTAAACACGATTTTTTCAAGCGAACGTTGTGGGTCCGAAAAAAGCCGCGCCCTCCGATGGGGAGGGCGCGGCGTGACGTCAGCAGGGCCTTGAAAGTATCAGACGGCTGCCACGGCGTCTTCCACGGCTCGGGCCTCGTCTGCCAACGCCGTCGAGAGGTACCGCTCGCCGAAGCTGCAGCCGATCGTAACGATCATCTTCCCCTTGTTTTCAGGGCGCGCCGCCACCTGGAGCGCCGCCGCGATGTTGCCCCCGGTCGAGATGCCGCCGAATACCCCCTCCTCCCGGGCCACCCGCCGGGCCATCGCAAAGGCCTCCTCGTTGCTGATCCGGATCACCTCGTCGATGATGCCCGTGTTCAGGTTGCCGGGGATGAAGCCCGCGCCGATGCCCTGGATCTTGTGAGGCCCAGGCGACCCCCCGCTGATCACCGGGGAGTCCTCCGGCTCGACCGCAAACACTTTGAAGTCCGGCTTGCGCGACTTGATGACCTCGCCCACCCCGGTCAGCGTGCCGCCGGTACCCACCCCGGCGACGAAGAGGTCCACCTGACCCTCCGTATCCTTCCAGATTTCTTCCGCGGTCGTCTTGCGGTGAATTTCCGGGTTGGCGGGATTCTCAAACTGTTGGGGCATGAAGGCCTTCTCGCCGTATTCCTCGACGAGTTCTTTGGCCTTGGCGATGGCGCCGCTCATGCCTTTGGCGCCGGGGGTAAGGACAAGTTCGGCGCCGAGCATGCGCAGCAGGTACCGCCGCTCCTTCGACATCGATTCCGGCATCGTAAGGACCAGCTTGATGCCCTTGGCCGCGCACACGAAGGCCAGTGCGATCCCCGTATTTCCGGAGGTGGGTTCGATCACCACCGTATCCGGGTGGATCATCCCGTCGCGTTCGGCGGCCTCGATCATGGCCAGACCAATGCGGTCCTTCACGCTCGCGAGGGGGTTGAAGAACTCGCACTTCACGAGGATCGTCGCGTCGACGTCTGCGGTCACCTTGTTGAGGCGGACGAGCGGGGTGTTGCCGATGGTCTGGGTGATGTCGTCGAAGATGCGGGGCATTGGGGGGGTCTCCTGTAGGGTGTGTTTACAACGGCATGCAGGATTCAAACCCGGTCGGGCTGGTGGACTTTATCCTACTCGATCCGGTCGTCCAGCAGGTCTTCCCCTCCGGGGGCGGACCCCTCCGCGAGGTTCTCCCGGTATTCCGGCAGGAGCGACGACCGCTCCTCGATCTCGTGGTCCTCAAAGTCCCCTTCCGCTTCCTCCTTCGCTGCCTGGAGACGTCCGTAGAGCAGCTGACGCTGCTCCTCGGTGACGGGGGCCCTGGCTCCTCCCTTGCGGCCCGGCACGCCTTCGTACCCGCCTCCCTGCTGGCCACCACCTGCGCGGCCCCGTCCGCGGCCTCCCCCCCCGCCGCGGGCGCCTCCCGGTCGTGGGTTCGTCGGCTCCACCACCACATGCCGACCCTTGTCCTGGCCCCGGCTCTCCGTCTTGATCCCGCCAATGTCTTTCAAGGTCTTGTGGATGAATTTGCGCTCGGCAGGACTCATGGGCGACAGGGGAACCCGGCGTCCGG